>JBJMIH010000030.1:0-15347 GCA_045806985.1 Mycobacteriales bacterium
GCGTACACCGAGCTGCTGGTCCGCACCTGCCACCGGCGCGGCGCGCACGCGATCGGCGGGATGGCCGCGTTCATCCCCGACCGCCGTGACGAGGAGCGCAACACCCAGGCGCTGGCCAAGGTGCGCCAGGACAAGGAGCGTGAGGCCGGCGACGGGTTCGACGGGTCGTGGGTGGCCCACCCCGACCTGGTACCGGTGTGCCGCGAGGTGTTCGACCGGGTGCTCGGCGACCGGCCGCACCAGCTGCACCGCACCCGCGAGGACGTGACCGTCACGGCCGCCGAGCTGCTCGCGGTGGGCGCCACCCCCGGCGAGGTCACCGAGACCGGGCTGCGCGGCGACATCAGCGTCGGCATCCAGTACCTGGCCTCCTGGCTGCGCGGCAACGGCGCGGTCGCGGTGAACAGCCTGATGGAGGACACCGCCACCGCCGAGATCGCCCGCGCCCAGGTCTGGCAGTGGGTGCGGCACGAGGTCATGCTGGCCGGTGGCCAGCGGGTCACGGGGGAACTGGCCGAGCGGGTGGTGGCCGAGGAGCTGGCCGCCCTCCGCGCGGCGCTCGGCGCGGACGACTACGCGGCCGCGCGCTACGACGACGCCCGCGCCCTGTTCACCGAGGTGGCGCTGGCCGAGGAATTCGTCGAGTTCCTCACCCTTCCCGCGTACGCGCGGATGCCCTGACAGGGGGTACTCCATGTACCGGCAAGTCCTCGACCCCGTCCACCACTCCCTCGGGTTCAGCGCGATCTTCGCCGCGCTGCCCCTGCTCACGCTGTTCGTCCTGCTCGGCATCCTGCGGATACGGGCCTGGATCGCCTCGCTGGTCGCGCTCGCGGTGGCGTTCTTCGTCGCGGTGGTGGTGTACCCGATGCCCACCGGGCAGGCGCTCGCCGCGACCGGGCTGGGGGCGACGTTCGGCCTGTTCCCGATCCTCTGGATCGTCGTGAACGCGATCTGGGTGTACACGATGACCGACGAGACCGGGCACTTCGACGTGCTCCGCCGCTCCTTCGCGCGGGTCAGCGACGACCGGCGGGTGCAGGCGATCGTCGTCGCGTTCTGCTTCGGCGCGCTGATGGAGGCGCTCGCCGGCTTCGGCACGCCTGTCGCGATCACCTCGGTCATGCTGGTCGCCTTCGGCTTCGAGCCGCTGCGGGCGGCCACGATCGCGCTGGTCGCCAACACCGCGCCGGTCGCGTTCGGGGCGCTCGCCGTGCCGATCACCACGCTGTCCGGGGTGACCGACATCTCCACCCACACGCTGGGCTCGATGGTGGGCCGGCAGACCCCGGTCCTGGCGATCTTCGTCCCGCTGGTGCTGGTGTTCATCGTGGACGGTCGGCGCGGCGTCCGCGAGACGTGGGTGCCGGCGGTGACCTGCGGCGTGGTCTTCGGCCTCGTCCAGTACGCCACGTCGAACTTCGTCTCCGTGCAGCTCGCCGACATCGGCGCGGCGCTGGTCTCGGCCGCCGCCGTCATCGTGGTGCTGCGGTACCGCACGGCCGGCGCGGCCACCCCGGCCCCGGTGGCCGGCGCGGCCACCGACGAGCCGCACCCCACCGTCCGCGAGCCGGAGCCGGTTGACAGCCGCGCCGACATCTGGCTCGCGTACGCGCCGTACCTGATCATCATTGTCATCTTCTCGGTGACGCAGTGGCACCCGATCCTGAACCAGCTCGACAGGACCACCCGCCTGTACCACTGGCCGGGGCTGCACATCCTGAGCGCGTCGGGCAAGGCGTCCACGCTGCCGGTGTTCAAGTTCAACTGGCTCACCGCGGCGGGCAGCCTGATGTTCGTCTCCGGCGTGGTGTCCGCGGCGGTGCTGCGGGTGACCCCGGCACGGGCGGCGCGGGCGTACTGGCGCACGCTGGTCCAGCTGCGCTGGGCGATCCTGACCGTGGCGACCGTGCTGGCGCTGGCGTACGTGATGAACGGCAGCGGCCAGACGCAGACGCTCGGGTCCTGGATGGCGAAGGCCGGCGGGCTGTTCGCGCTGCTGTCGCCGCTGCTCGGCTGGCTGGGCGTGGCGGTGACCGGCTCGGACACCTCCTCCAACGCGCTGTTCGGCGCGTTGCAGGTGTCCGCGGCGCACCAGGCCGACCTGAGCGCCACGCTGACGGCCGGCGCCAACTCCTCCGGCGGCGTGCTCGGCAAGATGATCTCGCCGCAGAACCTGGCGATCGCCACCGCCGCCGTCGGCCTCACCGGCCGCGAGGGCGACGTGTTCCGGCTGGTGATCCGGTGGAGCGTCGTCATGGTGGCCGGGATGTGCGTGCTCGTATACCTTCAGTCCACCGGCGTCCTGTCGTGGATGGTTCCGTAACAGCCGCCCATGGGCTGCGAAGAGTTCCCGTCCTCGGTAGGGTTTGTCCCGAGACGTCCTCTGTCTTCGACCGGATGTTCGAGGTGTGAGCCGTGACGGCAGTGCGGAGCGACGACCATGCGGCGGGCCGTGCCCTCTTCGCGAAGATGGCGGCCCTGATCGGAAGGGTCCGACGGCATCGACCGGAGAGCCCGGAGGCGACCGCCACGCCGGCCGCCGGCGGGGGGTCCGGGTCGGCCCTGTCCAGGGTCGCCACGCGTCCCGTGACCAGGGTCGCGGCCGCCGCCGTCCTCGGCGCGGCGGTCCTGGCGCCGACGGCCGGCGACGGTGTCCTGCGCGTCGCCACCGGCGCGCACCACCATCCCGCCCACGCGCTGCCGGTGGCGCCCACCGACCCCGGCACCGACCCGGGCCAGGATCCGGGCGGGCCCGACGACACGCTGCTGCCGCCGTACACCCCGCCCTACACCGGCCCGGACGGGTCGGACCAGACGCCGCTCATCGACTCGCCGAACTCCGACTCGCCGTCCACCCCCGGCGACGACAACAGCGACCAGCCCAGCAACCACAACGGCACGCCGCCCGCCGGCGGTCCGGCCAAGCCGGGCGGCCCGACGCCGCCGGCGCCGGTCCCCGCCACCTGGGGATTCGCGCGGGTCCAGTGGGTGGACGACAAGGTCGGAGGCACCCGCGACCTGGCACCGAGCACCGAGCACCCCGGCAACGACGAGGCCGGCTGGACCTTCGGCGCCTGGAGCCTGGAGCAGGCCACCACCGCCTCGGCGCACGCCACCGTGACCCACCTCGGCACCGGCCAGCGCGAGGTCGTCCTGCCGAAGGTCGGGACGGCGGGCGGCATCGTGCAGGCCGGCGTGCTGGACCCGAACGCGACCGGCGGCACCTGCCAGCCGGTGGAGTGGGCGCCGCGCGGCACGGACGAGGCCGCGAAGGTCTTCTGCTTCGACGCCGCCGGCAAGCCCGCCGACCTGCCGTTCGACCTGCTGTTCCTGGCCGGCGACGCCGGTGCGGGGCACTCGGCCGGCGGACAGGAGGGCTTCGTGTACGCGGCCCAGTCGACCACGAGCACCGCGTACACGCCGGACAAGGGGTCCGAGCGGAACGCCGGCACGGTCACCAAGGCCGGCACCGGAAAGTACACGGTCGCGCTCGGCAAGCCCGGCGCCGAGTCGGTGCAGGTGTCCGCGGTCGGCAGCGAGGCGCGGTACTGCGCGCTGACCGGCCTGACCGCGACGGCGGCGACCGTGAGCTGCCGCGGGCAGGACGGGAAGGCCGCCGACACGCCCTTCACGCTCAGCTACACCGGCCGGCAGAGCCTGCTGGACGACGTGCGTACCCCCGACGGTGCCTTCCTGTCGGCGCACACCACCGCCGACGGCACGTCCGGCCTGAGCGACTGGTGGCAGTCCAGGCTGGGCACGCCCACCATCGAGCGCACCGCCGCCGGCCGCTACAAGCTGACCCTCCCGATGGGCTTCCCCCCGGCCTACGCCCAGGTCACCGACCGCGGCGCGGCCCACTGCACGCTCGCCCCCACCGTCGACGCCACGGTGTACACGGTGGCCTGCTTCGACCCCACCGCCAAGCCGACCGACGCCGACTTCGACCTCGCCTACGTGACCACCGCGCCGACCGGCTAGGGCCTGCCTCGCGGATCTTGGTGTTGGGTCGTTAGGCATGTCGTGACGCGAGGTGATCTGAGTAGTCGCCGGTGGTGAGACCATCGGCAGGTGATCAACGGCATCTGCTGGGTCAAGCGCACCGGCTCCCCTGGCAGGACCTGCCGGAGCGGTACGGGCCGTGGAAGACGGCCTATCAGCGGTTTCGCCGATGGGCCGGTGACGGTACCTGGGCGAGGTTGAAGGCGCGGGTTGTTGCCTTGGCTGGGGCTGAGTGCGGCCGAGTCACGGGCACGGCAAGGCATCGGCCGGTCCCCGAGGGCGGGTTGACCACCAAGGTGCACACCCCTCGCCGATGGGCGGGGGCGGTCGCTGGCCACCCGGATCACTCCCGGGCAGGCCGCCGACACCAAGCAGTTGGTGCCGCTGCTGGCGCAGGTTCGAGTGCCCCGGCCGGGTGGAGTCGGGCGACCACGCAGCCGCCCGGACTCTCTAACCGGTGACAAGGCGTACTCGTCACGGGCTAACCTCAGCATCTGCGGGACAAGCGCATCCTCACGGTCATCCCCGAACCGGCCGACCAGATCGCCAACCGCAGGCGGCGCGGAAGTCGCGGCGGACGCCCCCCGACCTTCGACCCGGCGGCTTACCAGCGCCGCAACCAAGTCGAGCGTGGCTTCAACCGGCGCAAACACTGGCGCGCGGCCTGGCCACCCGGTATGACAAGCCCGCCGCCCACTACCAAGCCACCCTCGATCTCATCGAGGCTCTGGACTGGCTCCGCGCCATCCCCGACCACCCAGATCCGCGAGACAGAACCTGGCGGTCGTGTCGCTGGGCGGCCGGGTTTGTGCTCGTCAGAGCGTTTCCGGTCGGGGTGTGTTGGTCGGTGATGTCTTGGATCGTGATTGGCTCGTCGCAGTGGGGGGCGTCAATATTTGCCACCAGTTCCCTCGGGATGTCGACCATGGCACGATAAGCCAGCACGTGGAGCCCCCTCGAAGACGTGGATCTGTCGCAGGATCTTGTCTATCGATGGCTCCACGTCTGTTTCGAGGACCGTCCGGTACTACCGATTCGCCCTTGTCGTACCGAATCAGCGGCACTTCCTTGCTGAGATCAGTTCAATAGAAGCCAAGCGTCAAGCACGACCAGCCCTCAACGAGCAACCGACCCACCGCCCGAGGGAGCACGCATGTCCACCTCCGTCCTCTACATGTCGGTTTCCCTCGACGGCTACGTCTCCACCCCCGACGACTACCTAGGCGGCGAGGATGGCGAACGACTGCACAAGTGGTTCGAACGAACCGACGACGCCGGAGAGGAGGCCGCGGCGGTCAAGGCCCTGGTCGCCGAGCTGGGCGCCGTCGGCGCGGTGCTGACCGGGCGGCGGACAGCCGAGCTCATGGACCACTGGGGCGGCGACCTGCACGGCGCCCCGATCTTCGTGCCCAGTCACCGCCCACCCGGCCCCGCGGCCCGCTACGGGTACCCCAAGGTGACGTACGTGACCGACGGCATCGAGGCCGCCATGGCCCAGGCGAAGGCCGCGGCCGGTGACAAGAACGTCTACGTCCAAGGCGGGTACACCGGACAGCAAGCGCTGGTGGCCGGTGTCCTCGATCAGATCCAGGTGCACCTCGTCCCGGTGTTGCTCGGGGGCGGTCACCGGCTGTTCGACGTGCTGCCGAACGAGATCGAGCTCGAGGTGGTCCGCGTCATCGACACCCCCGACGCCACCCACATCCGCTACCAGGTCACCGGTGCTTCGCGAACGACGGCCGGTCATCAGTCGCCAGCACAGCCGGGCGAGGCCGAGCAGGACGAGCGCCAGGCCGATCGGTTGTAGCACCCTGACTTTGGCGATCTTCGTGGGGATTCCGTGCGCTTTCTTCAGCTCGTCCCGCTTGCGGTCTGGCAGTGCTGTACCCGGTCGACGAGCCGGTGAACCGGTAGGCGGTGCCGTCCAGATCGCAGCTTAGGAAACACTTGAGCGGGACGAGACTTCTGCGCGGACGCCATCGGCATAACCATGAGGTCCGCATAAGTCCCGATGCGAGGGACGGGAGCGCGACCCGAGCAGGTGCTCGTACTGCACGATGTCGAGGGCGAGCAGGTGTCCCTGCGGCTAGGGGCCGCAGGTCAGTTGGACGGGGCCGGCGGCGACGCTGTGGTCGGGGACGAAGCCGCCGTCGGTCAGCACCAGCAGGATCGTGGCGGGCGCGGGGAACTGGTAGCGACCCTGGTCGTACCACTGCCCGCGCTGCTGTGACTGGATGATGTTGAACCGCTTGATCTGCGTCTGGTCGCTGACCTTGTCGTCGTACAGCCGGTAGGCGACCGGGCCGAGCGTGCCGGTGAAGTTCGGCACGAACACCTTCACGTCGCAGTTGGCCGGCCCGGTCAGTCCGGTATGGAACGTCCAGGTCACCGTGTCGTCCACCCGCTGGGTGCCGGCCATCTGGCTGACCAGGAAGGTGTCGGCGCAGCCGGGCACGGTCGGGCCGGCGCCGTGCGCCTGCTGCCAGCCGTCGCCGGTGGCGCTGGTGTCGACCCTGGCGGTGCCGCCGTTCGGGCAGCCAGGCCCGGCCGTGGCGGTGAACGTGCCGGCCGGCATGGGTGCGGGCGCGGCGGCCTTCGTACCGGGATGGGCCGGCGCCTTCCCGTGGTGGTGGCCGCCGACCGGGCGCAGCACCCACGCGGTCGCCCCCACCAGCCCGAGCATCAGCACCAGCGTGGCGCCGAGCAGCTTGGCGGACCGGCGGCCGGACCGCGCCGGTGGCCGGGGCGGCCGGGGCGGCCGCGATGCGACGGGCGGCCGGGCCGGCGGCAGCGGCGGCGGTACCGGCGGCGGTACCGGCGGCGGCCCTGGCGACAGCGCGGCCGGCGGTTCAGCGGTGACCGGCGGCTGATGCGGGCTGACCGAACCGCGCCGGGCCAGCGCCTCGCGCAGCGAGTCCGGCGCGGTGGGCTGGAACCAGGCCGACGGGTCGAAGGCGAAGGTCTCCTCCGTCGCGGCGCGCCTGGCCCGCTCGGCCGGGTCGAGCGGCCCCTCGGCGTCGAGCGCCGCCACCGTCCTCGCCCACAGCTCCTCGGCCGCGACCTGGTCGCTGCCGAACGCGGTGAACAGCGCGGACACCACTCCCAGCGCGGTCAGGCCGCGGCCGGAGAAGGCGCGTTCGAGCGCCTGCTCGGGGAAGCCGGTGCGTGCGGACAGCAGTGCCAGCTCGGGCGAGCCGGCCCGCTCCCACATGTCCCGCAGTACCCGAGCGAGTTCCTGGACCGGCTCACTGCCGGTCACCGACGCCGTGTCACCCATCGCGGCCAGAATCCGCCGCCACGTCCGGATTGTCTACGCTCCGCCGCCGGCGAAAGGAAAACGCAAGAAATATGATGACCGTACGTAATCAGGAGCGTTCACCCGGTTGGACGAGCTGGTGCCGCACCGCCCACAGCGCCGCCTCGGTCCGCGACGACGACCGGGTCTTGCGCAGCAGGTTCGACACGTGCACGGTCACCGTCCGGATCGAGATCCCCAGCGAGCGGGCCACCTGCTTGTTGGACATCCCGGCGGCCAGGCAGCAGAGCACCTCGACCTCGCGGGCGGTCAGCTCGGCCCCGGCGTAGGGCGGCTCGTCGCAGCGCAGGTGGTCGGGCAGCGGCTCGTCGGCCAGCGCCGCCGGCTCGACGCCGCGCCTGGCCGCCAGCAGCTCGTTCAGCCGGTACGGGTTGCCGCCGGTCCGTTCCCACACCGCGTGCGCGATCGCCGGCGCCACCGGCTCCGAGTACACCCTGGCCAGCACCGCGCCGACCTCGGTGGCGTCCAGCGGGCCGAGGTGCTGGCGGATCGCCCCCGGCACCCCGGCCAGCCTGGCCAGCGCGCGGGCGGCGAACTGCGGCGACAGCACCGCCTCCGGGCTCTGGCTGGTGACCAGCAGCAGCGCCGGCAGTTCCGGGGTGACCGCGAGCTCGCCGACCAGGTTGAGGCTGGCCGGGTCGAGCGCGTGCAGGTCCTCCACCACCAGGACGGCCGGCCCGGCCCCGATCAGCTCGCGGACCGCCCGCACCGCCAGCCGGAGCAGCGCGCCGGGCGCGTACCGCTCCCGCGGCGTGTCCGGGTGCTGGGCCAGCCAGGCCAGCGCGTCGGCCGGCACCGACAGCCCGCCGGTGTCGTGCCGGCTCAGCACGGCGGCCAGCCAGTCGTACGGCGCCGGGCTGTGCACCCGGGCGGTGCCGGACAGCACGATCCGCGGCCTCGGCGTGAACGCCTCCAGCGCGGCGGCCACCAGCCGGCTCTTGCCCACCCCGGCGGCGCCGGTGATCACCACGGTCCGCCCCGCGGGCGCGCCGGGTGTGGCAACCTCGGACGCGACCGTGGACCAGGCACGCCCGAGCTCGACCAGCTCGCCGGCGCGCCCGACCATGGACACCGGCACCATGAGCTCACGATACGTGGAACTGCGTAGAGACATCCCTACCGCGTACTTGGGAGGCTTGCTGGCATGGGTCTGATCCTGCGCACCGGTGCCGCCAGCGACGTCGGCCTGGTACGGACGAACAACGAGGACTCGGCCTTCACCGGGCGCCGGCTGCTCGCGGTGGCCGACGGGGTCGGCGGCATGCCCGCCGGCGAAGTGGCCAGTGACCTGGTCATCCAGTCCCTGGCCGGGCTGGAGGAGGCGCCGGCGGAGGCCGAGCCGCTGGGCCGGCTCCGGGACGCGGTCGAGGCCGCCAACCAGCGGATCCGGGCGTCCTCCGAGGCCGACGACGGCCGGCACGGCATGGGCACCACGGTGACCGCGCTGCTGCTGCACGACGATCAACTGGCCCTGCTGCACGTCGGCGACTCCCGCTGCTACCTGCTCAGGGACGGCCAGCTGGGCCAGGTGACCCGGGACGACACCTACGTCCAGACGCTGGTCGACCAGGGCGTGATGAGCCGCGAGGACGCCCGCCGGCACCCGCAGCGCTCGGTGGTCACCCAGGCCGTCCAGGGCGTCCCGCTGTCGCCGGCCGCGCGGATGCTCACACCGGCGCCGGGCGACCGGTACCTGCTGTGCAGCGACGGCCTCTCGGACTACGTGGACGACGCGGCGATCGCGGAGGCGCTGCGGTCGTACCGGGACCCGCAGGACTGCGCCGACCGGCTCGTCCAGCTCGCGCTCGACGCGGGCGCGCCGGACAACGTCACGGTGATCGTCGCCGACGTCGCCGCCGACACCGGCGCCGATCCGGCGGCCGCTCCCGGCGCCGGGTCCGCCGGCGGGCCGGGCGTGGACCCGTACGCCACCGCCGACCTGCCCGCCCCGCCCGGCTGACCGGTTCTCACCGCCCTCGGCACGTGTCACGCTGGCAGGATGACCCCGTCCCGGTCCGTACCCGTTGTCCAGGGATCGTGGCTGCTGGGTTCCGCGCTACCGCTGCGCAGGGACGTGCTGGGCACGTTCGCGGCGGCGCGCGCCCGGTACGGCGACGTGGTCCGGTTCGACGCCGGCCCGCCCGGCATGCGCCGGACCTTCTACGGCGCGTTCCACCCGGACGGGGTGCGCCAGGTGCTCGCCACCGACAACGCCAACTACCGCAAGGACAACGCCGCCTACCTCGAGATGCGCGCGCTGTTCGGCGATGGCCTGCTGACCAGCCAGGACGAGACGTGGCGGCGGCAGAAGCGGTTCCTGCAGCCGCTGTTCACGGCCAAGCGGGTCACCGGCTACGCCGGGCTGATGGTCGAGGAGACCGCGGCGCTGCTGGACCGCTGGCGGGCGGCGCCGGCCGGCCACACCGTCGAGCTGCACCAGGAGATGATGCGGCTGGCGCTGCGGGTCGCCGGCGGCAGCCTGTTCGGCGCGGACGTCGAGGCGGCGGTGCCGGTGATCGAGCGCACCGTGCCGCCGCTGGCCCGGCACATGATCGCCAGGGCGCTCGGGCCGGTACGCGTGCCGCGCGGCTGGCCGACACCGGGAAACCGCCGCGCCGACCGGTACCAGCGGGCGCTGTTCGCGCTCTGCGACGACCTGATCGCACGGCGGCGGGCGGACGGACCGGGTCGCGCCGATGACCTGATGAGCCTGCTGGTGGCCGCCTCCGGCGGCGCCGACCCGCTGTCGGACACCGAGATCCGCGACCAGGTGCTGATCTTCCTGCTGGCCGGCCACGACACCACCGGCGCGGCGCTGTCCTACGGGCTGTGGCTGCTCGGCTGGCATCCGGAGGTGCAGGCCAGGGCCAGGGCCGAGGTCGCCGACGTGCTCGGCGACCGCACGCCGACCGCGGCCGACGCCGACCGGCTCAGCTACCTGAACCAGATCGTCCAGGAGACCCTGCGGCTCTACCCGTCCGCGCCGGCCATCGGCCGGATGACCGCGGCAGGCGGCGAGCTGGGCGGGTACCGCCTGCCGCCGCGCGCCGAGGTGTTCGTCAGCCCGTGGGTCACCCACCGGCATCCGGACTTCTGGCCGGACCCGGAGCGGTTCGACCCGGACCGGTTCGCGCCCGAGCGGGTACACGCACGGCCCCGGTACGCCTGGTTCCCGTTCGGCGGCGGCCCGCGTGCCTGCATCGGCCAGTACTTCGCCATGCTGGAGGCGACGCTGGCGATGGCGATGGTGCTGCGCCGGTTCGAGCTGCACACGTCGCCGGAGCCGCCGGCGTACGACTACCGGATCACTCTCCAGCCGGCCACCGCGCTGACCTGCGCGCTCTACCCGGCCGCGGCCTCGGCCTCCAGCGTCACCAGGTAGCCGGCGAACTTCAGCGGCGGGGCCGCCCGGTGCCAGCCGTCGGCCTCCGCCACCGGCTCGAGGACAGCCGAGTCGTACACCGGGTAGCTGAGGCCGCCCGCCTCACGCGGCGCGAAGCGGCAGCTCACCGCGTCGATGGAGCGGACGGTGCCGGCCGCCGTGGTCCGCTCCCGGCCGGACGCCCCGCCGTGGTGCTCCTCGGCGTACAGCGGCGGGTCCGGCAGCCGGGGGCCGAACACCTCACCGAGCCATTCGGTGTCGGCGAGCTGTACCCGCCAGGTGACCCGGTCGCCGCGCCCGAACGGCGTGCCGCAGCACTGCAACTGCCAGTCGTCCACCCAGACGATCACCGGTCCACTGTGCCACACCCCGGTATTGACATTTGCCCCATTTACGCGGTTTGCTCCTGATGCCAGCGCGGACCGGGCGGTCGCGCGGCAACTCCCGACGGCGCGCCCGTGAGCGCCCGCCGTCCCTTGCTGGTTCCCCCTCGTGACGTCGGCCGCGTGGCCTCTCCACGCGTGCGGCCTGCCTGCCCGCCACACCCGTCACCAAGGCCGTCACCCAGGAAGGATCCGCCATGTCCCCGTTCGAGACGCCCCGCCGGTGGGCCGGGGTCGCCGTGCTCGCCGCGGCGGCCGCGACACTCGTCTCGCTGTCCGTCCAGCCGGCGCGGGCCGCCGGCGAGACCGTCAACATCTGGCTGACCACCACCAACGACCAAGGCGGCCGCAACGTGACCCGCGGCCTGCAACAGCAGGCCCCGATCGCGTTCGGCACCGGCGGCAGCGCCGGCCAGACCATCACCGTCGACGAGAACACCACGTACCAGAGGTTCGTCGGCGCCGGCGCGTCGTTCACCGACACCGCCGCCTGGCTGATGAACAGCAGCGGCGCGCTGTCGGCGAGCACCCGCGCCAGCGTGATGCAGAAGCTGTTCGACCCGGTCAACGGCATCGGGCTGGACTTCCTCCGCAACCCGATGGGCGCCTCCGACCTGGCCAGGTACAACTACTCCTTCGACGACATGCCGGCCGGCCAGACCGACCCGACCCTCGCCCACTTCTCGATCAGCCACGACCTGGCCGACATCCTGCCGCTCACCAGGCAGGCCGAGCAGCTCAACCCCGACCTCAAGGTGATGGCGGTGCCGTGGAGCGCGCCGGCCTGGATGAAGGACAACGACAACCTCATCGACCAGGGCTGGCTGGAGTCCCAGTACTACGGCGCCTACGCGCAGTACTTCGTCAAGTACCTCCAGGCCTACCAGGCACAGGGCGTGCACATCGACTACGTGTCCGCGCAGAACGAGCCCACCTGCTGCGGCGCCGGCACCTCGTACGCCTCGATGAACTGGAACGGCTCCGGCCTGGACTACTTCAGCGTCAACGACCTGCTGCCGGCGTTCCACGCCGCCGGGCTCAACACGAAGCTGCTGGTGCTGGACTACAACTGGAGCAACTACGACGACCTCGGCTCGGTGCCGATGGCCGACGCGACGCTGCGCAACGACCCGCTGTTCGGCGGGATCGCCTGGCACGGGTACGGCGGCGACCCGACCATGCAGACCACCATCCACAACCAGTACCCGAACGCCGACGCCTACGACACCGAGCACTCCGGCGGCACCTGGATCGGCAACCAGCAGAACGAGGACATGCACAACATCATCGACTACACCCGCAACTGGGGCCGCACGGTCACCAAGTGGAGCCTCGCCGTCGACCAGAACATGGGTCCGCACGCCGGCGGCTGCGGCACCTGCACCGGTCTCATCACCGTCCACAATGGAGATAGCAGGAGCGGGCAGGTCGACTACACCGTCGAGTACTACGACATGGGCCAGCTGACGAAGTTCGTCAGGCCGGGCGCGGTGCGGATCGCCTCCACCGCCAACTCGACCGTCCCGAACGTGGCGTGGAAGAACCCGGACGGCTCCAAGGCGCTGCTCGCCTACAACGGCACCGGCGGCACCCAGTCGCTCAAGGTCAACTGGGGCGGCGAGTCGTTCGTGTACAACCTGCCGGCTGCGACCTCGGCGACGTTCACCTGGGGCGGCTCGCAGAGCGGCGGCGGGGGTGGCGCGACCGGCCAGATCACCGGCCTGGCCGGCAAGTGCGTCGACGTGGCCGGGGCGAGCTCGGCCAACGGCACGCAGGTGCAGCTCTACACGTGCAACGGCACCGGTGCGCAGCAGTGGACGGTCGGGACCGACGGGACGGTGCGGGCACTGGGCAGGTGCCTGGACGTGTCCGGCGCCGGTACGGCCAACGGCACCAGGGTGCAGCTGTATGACTGCAACGGCAGCGGCGCCCAGCAGTGGACCTTCACCTCCGGCCATGACCTGGTGAACCCGCAGGCCAACCGGTGTCTCGACGTCACCGGCAACACCTCCGCCGACGGCACGCCGTTGCAGATCTGGGACTGCACCGGCGCCGCCAACCAGAAGTGGACGATCCCGACCAGCGGCTAGCGGCCAGCGCGTACCGCCACTCCCCGCTCGCGGGGAGTGGCGGTGCCGTGGGTGAGGAGTTCGGCGACCGGGAGGGTGGCCGCGCCGAAGGCAACCGCGTCCGGGCCGAGCTGGCAGAGGACCAGCGTGGCCTGCTCGTACGGGTGGCGCAGCGCGTGGGCGGCGGCGGCGTCCCGGATCGCCGGCAGCAGCCGCTCCCCCAGTGCCAGCCCGGCCCAGCCGCCGAGCACGATGCGTTCCGGCTTGAACAGGTTGATCAGGTTGGCGATGCCGGCCCCGAGGTAGCCGGCGGTCTCGGAGAGCAGGTCCGTGGCCACCGCCGAGCCGCCGGCCGCCGCGGCCAGCAGCGCCCGCACCCCGTCCTGCTCGCTGCCGGCCGGTACCACCCCGCTGGCCTGCCGGTACCGGTCCAGCAGTCCCTCTGCCCCGACGTATGCCTCCAGGCAGCCGCGCGCGCCGCACCGGCACCGCCGGCCGCCGTACGCGATCGTCGTGTGCCCCCACTCGCCGGCGCTGCTGCTGGCGCCCTGGTACGTGGTTCCTTCGGTGATGACGGCCGCGCCCACCCCCGACCCGACCAGCGCGACCACGGCGTGGTGCGCCCCGCGCCCGGCCCCGAACCACATCTCGGCCCTGCCCTGGGTACGCGCGCCGTTGTCGAAGTACAGCGGCAGGGTGACCCCGCGCTCGCGCAGCAGCCGGCCGAACGCGACCGCGTCCCAGCCGATCGTCTGCGCGTGCACGACACCGCGTTCCGGGTCGACCGTGCCCGGCACGCCGATGCCGGCGCCGAGCACCTTGCCGCCGTCCACGCCGGCGCCGGCGACGACCTCCCGCAGCCCGGTCTCCACCTGCGCGCCGACGGCGCCGGGGTCGGGCCGGGCGGACGGCGCGAGCGGCCGGTCGACGGTGGCGAGGCACGTCATGGCCAGGTCGAACAGCTCGACCTTCACGCCGGTCTCGCCGACGTCGACGCCGGCGACGTACCCGTAGTCGGGGTCGACCCGCAGCAGCACGCGGGGCCGGCCGACCTCGGAGTCGACCAGCCCCGCCTCGACGATCAGGCCCTCCTCCACCAGCTCTCCGGTGACGTTGCTGACCGTGGCGGCGCTCAGGCCGGTGGCCCGGCTCAGGTGCTGGCGGCTGAGCGGGCCCTCGAAGAACAGCTTGGACAGCACCGCGGAGCGGTTGTTGCGCCGGATGTCCCGGACCGTCGTGCGCTTCGCGTCCATCGTGTCCCGCCGCTTGACGACATGAGATGGAGCGAGTTTAATACGGCAAATAATTCAATAGTTGAATTAACCCTCATATGGGAACCTCGTCCACCGCCCGGATGTCCTCCTCCGGCCTCCTACCACTGACCCAGGTAGAAGGTCAGGCCCTGATCGTCCACGCACTCCGCGCCGATCCCGTACGACTGCTTCTCCGGCTCGGTGCTGATGCCGCCGGCCCCCCGGACCGCCGCCACCGCCGTGTCGATGTCGTCCACCAGGTACATCGGCACCCCGGCTGGCGGCTGATCGCTGCCGCCCCACAGCCCCACCATCGGGTGCACGTCCGTGCCGTCCCGCCGCACCGTCCAGCCGTCCTCGACCCGGCCCGGCGTGAACTCCCAGCTCAGCACCGCGCCGTAGAACGCGCGGGCACGCACCGAGTCCGGCACCCGCAGCGTCACGTACGTGAGGTCGCCAGGCCGCGCGCCGGTGGTCGGCGCGGCGGCCACGTCGCCGGACACCTCGTACACCGCGAACGCGAGGCCCTGGTCGTCGACGCAGTCCGCGATCGTCCCGCGCGGCTTGCGGGTCGGCCCGGTCACCCGGCCGCCCGCGTCCCACACCCGCGCCACGGCCGCGTCCAGGTCGTCCACGGCGTAGGCGAGCATCAGGTTCGGCCGCTCCACCCCGCCCGCGATGCCGTGCGCGGGGTTGGCGCCCTCGACCAGCCGGCCCTGCTGGCCACTGCCGGCCTTGTACCGCCAGCCGAGCACGCGGGCGTAGAAGGCGGCGGCCCGGTGGGCGTCCGGCACCCACAGTGAGGCGTACCCGATGTCGCCCTGGCGCAGCAGCGGCCTGCTCTCGGTGGTTCCCATCGTTGTGCTCACAGTGCCTCCAGCGATGTCGGAAGGGTCCAGCAGCGCGCGGCGCAGGCGCTCGCGCAGGCGCGCCGCGAAA
>JBJMIH010000031.1:0-190486 GCA_045806985.1 Mycobacteriales bacterium
CATCACCGATGAGGTGACCGGCGACGTACTGACCAGTTCGTCACGCGCGGTCGCTCTCGTCGCGTTCCTGGTCGCCCATGCCGGAACGCCGCAGGCCCGGCAGCGGATCTCCGCGCTGTTCTGGCCGGAGTCGATTGACGCCCAGGCGCTCACCAACCTGCGCCGCGAACTGCACCACCTGCGCGGGGTCCTGGGCGAGGAGGGCTCGCTGGTCGTCACCTCCAGGGACCTGTGCTGGCGGGACACCGCGACCTGCCGCGTCGACCTCCGCGTCTTCGAACTCGAGCGGGAGGCCGCGCTGGCGGCGGCCGCCGCGGACGACACCGGCGCGGTACTGGCACATGCTGCCGCCGCGGTGGCCGGGTACCGCGGCGAGCTGCTGCCCGGCCTTTACGACGACTGGGTGCTCGAGGCCAGGGCGGAGCTCGAACGCCGGTGTGCCGACCTGTGCGACCTGCTCTGCGCGGCCCGGCTGGAAGCCGGCGACCCGGCCGGCGCGATGGAGGCGGCCCGCCGCCGGATCCAGCTCCAGCCGCTGGAGGAGTCCGGCTACCGCACGCTGATGCGGATCCAGGCCGACCTGGGCGACCGGGCCGGCGCCATCAGCACCTACCACCACTGCGCCTCGGTGCTCGAGCGCGAGCTGGGCGTCGTCCCGGACAAGGCGACACGGCAGGCGCTCCAGCGGCTGATGGCCGGCGCCGGCCCGCCGGCCGGCGAGGACGGCACGGGGCCACCGCCGGACGAGCGGGCCGGTGGTCGCTCCGGGCTCGCCGCGGCCCTGCTGGTCGGCCGGTCCCGCGAGCTCGGCGTGCTGCGGGACCGGTGGCAGGCCGCCGTGGCGGGTCGGCCCGGCCTGGTACTGGTCCGCGGCGGCGCCGGGGTCGGCAAGAGCCGGCTGGTCGCCGAGGTGGCCAGGTCGGCCCGCCAGCACGGCGCGGTGGTGGTGGCCAGCCAGTGCTTCGGCACCTCGGGACGGCTGGCGCTGGCGCCAGTCGTCGACTGGCTGCGGCACCCGGCGTTCCAGGCCGCCGTGGCGACCCTCGACCCGGCATGGCGCGCCGAGGTCGCCAGGCTGGTGCCGTCCGGGGGCCGCGTGCCGCGCGGCGCCGGCTCGCGGGTGGTCGCCGACGCCTGGCGGCGCCACCGCTTCTTCGAGGGCCTGGCCCGCGCCCTGCTGGCCGCCGGCGGCCCGAAGCTGCTGGTCCTGGACAACGTGCAGTGGTGCGACCTGGAGACGCTGACGTTCGTCACGTTCTTCCTGGGCTTGGCGGCGGGCACTCCGGTCCTGGTCGCCGGCACCCTTCGCGACGACAACCTCGACGAGGACCCCGAGGTCATGGACTGGGTCGCCAGGATGCGGGTGACCGGCCTGCTGACCGAGATCTCCGTCAGCCCGCTGGAGCTCGCCGACACCAGCCGTCTCGCCGAGGCGGTCTCCGGACGGCCGCTGCACCCCGTCGACGCCGACCTGCTCCAGGCGACGACGGGAGGCTTCCCGCTCTACGTGGTGGAGGCGGTGCGTGGCAGCGTCGAGCGCGGCAGGGCCGGACGCGGCGCCCCGCTTCCGCCCGACGACCTCGCGGCGGTGCTGCGCGACCGGCTCGACCAGGCGACCGCGGCCGCCAGGGAGGTGGCCGGCCTCGCCGCCGCGGTGGGCTCGGACTTCACCCTCGACCTGCTCACCGAGGCGAGCGACCTGGAGGCCGGCGCCGTGGTGGGCGCGGTCGACGAGCTGTGGCGGCGCAGGATCCTCAAGGAGTTCCGCGACGGTTACGACTTCTCCCACGACATGCTCCGCGAGGCGGCGTACGGGCAGGTCGACCCGGCCAGGCGCTGGCTGCTGCACCGGCGCGTCGCCCAGGCGGTCGAGCTGCTGCACGCCGGCGACACCGACATGGTGTCCGCCCAGCTCGCCGAGCAGTACGCGCGCGCCGGCCGGCCGGAGCGGGCGGTCGTCCACTACCTGCGCGCCGCCGACGTCGCCGCCGGCAGGTTCGCCAACGGCGAGGCCGTCCGGCTGCACCACCGGGCGCTGGCGGCGGTCGGCGACCTGCCCGACGGGCGGGACAGGGACGCGCAGGAGCTGGCCGTACTCGAGGCCATGGCGGCACCGCTCAACGCCAGGCTCGGATATGCCGCGCCGGAGCTGGAGCGCACGCTGGAACGCGCGATCGTCCTCGCCGAGTCGCTCGGCCGCACCGACTCGGTGTTCGCCGGGCTGGTCTCGCTGTGGGCGACACGGTTCGTCCAGGGCCACATCGCCGACGGCTACCACACGGCCCTCCGCGCGCTGGCCCTGGTCGACCCCGACTCCGAGCAGGGCGGCGCCGCGCACTTCGTGGTCGGCGGGTCGGTGGTCAGCATGGGGCGCCTGGCGGAGGGGCTGCGCCACCTCGAGCTGGCCGCCAGGAGCGCCGGCCGCGCGCAATGGCTGAGCACCGGCAGCCGGGCCGACGTGCACAGCATGGCGTGGGCCGCGCACGCCCACTGGCTGCTCGGCCACGACGACGCGACCCTGGCGAGCTGCCGCGACGCTGTCGCGCTGGCCAGGAGCATCGACCACCCGTACGTACTGGCCATCGCCCTCGCCTACGGCGGCATCACCCACCAGATGCGGCACGACCTGCCCGCGCTACGCGAGACGGTCGGCGAGCTCCGCGACCTGTGCGACCGGTACGACTTCGCCTACTACCGCGAGTGGGCGCTGGTCCTCGACGGCTGGTCCCGGGACGACGCCCAAGGACTCGCGCTGGTCAGGCGCGGCATCGCCAACCTGCGGTCGGAGGGCTCGTTCGCGCGGATGCCGTACTGGCTGTCGCTGCGGGCCGACCTGTCGGCGCGGCACGGGCAGCTCGACGCCGCCCGCGCCACCCTCGACGCCGCGCTCGCGGCCGGCACGGCACGTGACGACCTGTGGTGGCTGCCCGAGGTGATGCGGATGCGCGCGGTCCACGACGAGGACCCCGCGGCTGCCGTCGCCCGCCTGCGTGCCGCCGCGCGGACGGCGGCCACCCAGGGCAGCGCCGGGCTGCTCAGGCGGTGCGAACGCGATCTCGCCATGCGAACGATCGGCGAACGGTCCAGGTCGTAGCGTCGCTGGCCTGAAGGCCTGAACGAGACGCCTGGAAGGGATCACGATGACGACCACCACACTCAGCAGCGGCGCCGGCACCGGCACCGCGCCGTACGGGGACCTGGCCGCCGTGCTGCGCGGCGACCTGATCATGCCGGGGGACCCCGGGTACGAGAAAGCACGCGCGGTCTACAACGGGATGATCGACAGACATCCGGCCGCGGTGGTGCGCTGCCGGGACGTCGCCGACGTCATCGCCTGCGTGCGGTTCGGCCGCGACCACGGCGTCGAGATCGCGGTCAGGGGCGGCGGCCACAACGCGGGCGGCCTGGGCGTGGCCGACGGCGCCCTGGTGATCGACTTCTCGCTGCTGCGCAGCACCACGGTCGACCCGCAGGCGCGCACCGTGCGCGCCGACGCCGGCTGCACCTGGGGAGATGTCGACCACGCGACCTCCGCGTTCGGTATGGCGACCCCGTCCGGGTTCCTCGCCTCCACCGGCGTGGCCGGCCTGACCCTCGGGGGCGGCATCGGGTACCTGTCCCGGCGGTTCGGTCTCACCGTCGACAACCTCCTCTCCGCCGACGTCGTGCTCGCCGACGGCACGTTCGTGACGGCCAGCGAGCGCTCCCACAGCGACCTGTTCTGGGCGCTGCGCGGCGGCGGCGGCAACTTCGGGGTGGTCACCTCATTCACTCTCCGCTGCCACGACATCGGCGAGAACGGCGTGATCATCGGTGGACCGGTGCTGTACGACCTCGAGGACACCGGCGCGGTGATGCGCTGGTACCGGGAGCTGCTGCCGTCGCTGCCCGAGGAGCTGAACGGCTGGATCGCGCTGCTCACGATCCCGCCGGCCGCGCCGTTCCCGGAGGAGCTGTGGGGGCGCAAGGCGTGCGGCATCGTCTGGTGCTACACCGGCCCGCACGACAAGGCCGACGAGGTGCTGGAGCCGGTCCGGACGTACGGCTCGCCGCTGCTGGCGGGGCTGCAGGCGATGCCGTTCCACGTGCTGCAGAGCGCGTTCGACGCGCTCTACCCGGCGGGGTTGCAGTGGTACTGGCGGGCGGACTTCTTCGACGAGATCTCCGACGCCGCGACCGACATCCACCGCAGGTACGGCGGCGAGCTACCGACCGGCCACTCCACCATGCACCTGTACCCGATCGACGGCGCGGCCAGCCGGGTGGCGGCCGACGGGACAGCCTTCGCCTACCGGGACGGCGGCTGGGCGGGCGTCATCGTCGGCGTCGACCCCGACCCGGCCAACGCCGAGCTGATCTCCCAGTGGGCCAAGGACTACTGGGAGGCGCTGCATCCGCACTCGGCGGGCGGCGCGTACGTCAACTTCATGATGAACGAGGGCCAGGACCGCGTCCGGTCCGCCTACCGCGGCAACTACGACCGCCTCGCCCAGATCAAGAACCGCTACGACCCGGACAACCTCTTCCACATCAACCAGAACATCCAGCCGTCCGGATGACCCTGCGCCCCGTGCGGCCGTGACCTCGCCCGGAACGGGGGGAAATCGGTAGCGTCGGAGTGATGAGCCGGGACAGGGAATTGTGGGTCCGTAGGTATCACGAGGCGCCGGGGAGCGGGTTCGACGTGGTGTGCTTCCCGCACGCCGGGGGGTCGGCGAGCTTCTTCCGGCCGCTGTCGGGGGCGCTGGCGCCGGACGTGGGGGTGCTGGCGGTTCAGTATCCGGCGCGGCAGGACCGGCACACCGAGCCGCCGGTGGACAGCATCGGCGGCCTGGCCGACCGGATCGCGGAGGTGCTGGCGGACGGGGCGGCCGGCCGGCCGGTGGCGTACTTCGGGCACAGCATGGGCGCGGTCGTCGCCTTCGAGGTGGCGCTGCGGATGCGGCGCTCGGGGCGGGAGACGCCGGTGTTGCTGTTCGCCTCCGGCCGGCGCGCGCCGTCCGTGCACCACTCCGACGACGTGCACCTGCGCGACGACGCGGGCGTGCTGGCCGAGCTGCGTTCGCTGAGCGGCACCGAAGCCGCGGTGCTGGACGACGAGGAGATGGTGCGGCTGGTGCTGCCGGCCGTCCGCGCCGACTACACGGCGATCGAGACCTACCGGGTGGGCCAGGACGCGGTGCTGACCTGCCCGATCGTGGCGATGGTCGGGGACGCCGACCCGAAGGCGCCGGTCGAGGAGGTACGGGAGTGGCGCCGGCACACGTCGGGGGAATTCGAACTCCGCGTGCTGCCCGGCGGACATTTCTACCTCACGCCAGGTCAGGACCGTGTGGCGGCCGCGATCAGGGAGTGCCTGGAGCTGATTCCGGGTTCCTAGGGGTCCGGTTAGGGGTAGGGGGCGGCGCGCGGCCGTGTTTCGGTGAAGTCATGTAACGAGGAGACGACGCCGGAGGGGCACGGTGAAATACGAGATTCTCGGACCACTGCGCGTGGTCGACGAGGGAGGGGTTTCGTCGCTCAGTGCCAGGAAGATCGAGACACTGCTGACGGTCCTGCTGATCAGGGCGGACCAGGTGGTGTCGTGCGACCAGCTCATCGAGGAGATCTGGTGTGACGACGTGCCGCGCAGGGCCACCGCCGGCCTGCACGTGTACGTCTCCCAGCTGCGCAAGTGGCTGGACCGGCCGGGGCGGGCGGACAGCCCGGTGGTGACCCGGCCGCCCGGGTACCTGCTCCGGCTGGGATCGGACGAGCTCGACCTGCACGAGTTCCAGCGGCTGTCCCGGCAGGGCCGCGCGTACCAGGCGGCCGGCCGGCCGGACCTGGCCGCGGCCAGCCTCGAGGCCGCGCTGGCCCTGTGGCGGGGGGCGGTGCCGCGCGACACGACCTGCGGGCCGGTCGTGGACGGCTTCGTGACCTGGCTGGAGGAGAGCCGGCTGGAGTGCCTGGAGGCGCTGGCGGAGGCGAACCTGCGGCTGGGCAGGCACCGCGAGCTGGTGAGCCGGCTGTACTCGCTGACCACCGAGTACCCGCTGCGCGAGTCGTTCTACCGGCAGCTCATGCTGGCGCTGTACCGCTCGGAGCGGCAGGCGGACGCGCTGATGGTGTACCACAGCGCCCGCGAGACCCTGCACGACGAGCTGGGCCTGGAGCCGTGCCGGACCCTGCGCGAGCTCCAGCAGGCGATCCTGATGGAGGACGACAGCCTGAGCGCGCTGCCGGCGGCCATGTGACCTTCACGTGACCGACGAGTAACCAGTGGCAACAAGCTCATTTGCGGTCCCGTAGGGACCTGAAACAATGTTCTTGTCACCGACAGTCCGTTCTGTCCGCGGCGCGCCACTGGCCCGACGAATGTTCGTGGACCCCGTCCAGTACCAGCACGCACCGATGACAGAGACCCAGAGATTAGTCGAGCGGGACGACCAGCTGCTCTGCCTGAACGGCCTGATGGCGGCCTGTGCCGCCGGTCGCGGCGGGGTGGCGGTCGTCGGCGGAGGGTTCGCCCACGGCAAGTCCGAACTGCTCGCCGCGCTGGCCCGCCGGGCCGCGGCCGCCGGCTTCCAGGTGCTGACCGCCGGCGGCTCCTGGACCGAGCGGGACCTGCCGTTCGGCGTGCTCGCCCAGCTCTTCCGCGACGTCGACCTGCCGGCCGAGGACGCCGGCGCGGTCGCGGCCTGGCTGGACGAGGCCATGGCCGGTACCGGCCGCGGCGCGCTGCGGTCGCAGGCGCTGCACGGCCTGTGCATGGCGATCATCGGGATGGCCGAGCGCCGCCCGGTGCTGATCAGCGTCGACGACGCGGACCACGCCGACGAGGAGTCGTTGCGGTGGCTGCTCGCCCTGGTCCGCCGCATCGTGGCCGAGCCCGTCCTGGTGGTGCTGGCCGGGGCGTCCCTGCGCCACCGGCTGTGGCACGCCGAGCTGCTCCGCGAGCCGCACTGCCGGCAGGTGACCCTGCCACCGCTGTCACCGGACGGGGTGGCGGAGCTGCTCGGCGAGGCGCGCGGCGGGGCACCGGACGACCACCTGGTCACCGCCGCCCGCTTCTGGCTGCTGACCGGCGGCAACCCGCTGCTGGTACGGGCGCTGCTGGAGGACCAGCGCGCGGGCCGGCGCCGCACCCGGCGCTGGCCCCGGCGGGCCCGGCAGCCGGAGCCGGCCGCCGGCGACGCGTTCGAGCAGGCCGTGCTCGGCAGCCTGTGCAGGGGGCGGCCCATCGTCGCCGCCGTGGCGCGCGGTGCCGCCGTGCTGGACGACTTCGCGTCGGTCGAGCTGCTGGCCAGGATGGTGGGCGCCGACACCGTCACGGTTGAGCAGAGCGTCGCCGAGCTGGCCGAGGCGTGCCTGCTGGTGGGCTGCCGATTCCGGCACCCGGCCGCCCGCGACGCGGTGTACCGGGGTATCGCCCCGACCGACCGCGCCGACCTGCACCTGCGGGCCGCCGAGGTGCTGCACGCCGACGGCGCCCCGGCGCTGGTGGTCGCCGCCCACCTGCTGGCGGCGCCGCCGCCGGGCGAGCCGTGGATGGTGCCGGCCCTGTGCGAGGCGGCCGACCAGGCGCTCCGCGACGACCGGGTGGAGCTGGCCGCCGACTGCCTGGAGCTGGCCGAGCGGCTGTGCGAGGACGAGAGCCAGCGGGCGGCGGTGGCGACCACGCTGACCGCCGTGCGCTGGCGGTTCGACCCGGCGACCGCGGCCAGGCGGCTGTCCCGGCTGGTGGACGCGCTGCGCGAGGGCCACCTGACCGGCCGGCAGGCGGTGATGGTGACCAAGTACCTGCTGTGGCACGGCCGGATCGGCGAGGCCAGGGACGCGGTGGAGCGGTGGTCGGGGCCGGCCGTGGACCCGCGGACCGCCGTCGAGCAGCGGATCACCGAGCTGTGGATGTCGTCCTCGTACCCGGGGCTGGCGGCCACGGTCGAGCGGACCGGGCCGCCGCCGGAGACCGGTGAGATGGCGGCGTCGCCGACCGTACGGCCGCGGCTGCTGGCGGCCGGCGCGCTGTCGGAGATTCTGCACAGCGGGGCGGACGCCGCCGCGATGGCCGAGGCCGCCGACCGGGCCGAGCAGGTGCTCCAGGCCTCCAGCCTGGACGATCTCGCGTTCGACTCGGTCGAGTTCGCGCTGCTCACCCTCGTCTACGCGGACCGGCCGGAGCGAGCGGCGTACTGGTGCGACACGCTGCTGGAGCGGGCGCACAGCCGGCGGGCCCCGTGGTGGCAGGCGCTGCTCGCCAGCGTCCGGGCGGAGGTCGCGGTCCGGCTCGGCGACCTGCCCGGGGCGGCCGAGCACGCGCGGGCCGCGCTCACCCAGGTCCCGCCGCAGGGCTGGGGCGTGGCGGTCGGCGAGCCGCTGGGCAGCCTGCTGCTGGCGTCCACCGCCATGGGCCGGTACGACGAGGCGGCCGACCAGGTGAGCCAGCCGGTCACCGAGGCGATGTTCCAGACCCGGTACGGGCTGCACTACCTGTACGCGCGGGGCACCTACTTCCTGGAGACCGAGAAGCCGCAGGCCGCGCTCGGCGACTTCCTGGCCTGCGGCACGCTGATGAACGAGTGGGGCCTGGACCTGCCGTCCCTGGTGCCGTGGCGGACCTCGGCGGCCCAGGCGTACCTGGCGGTCGGCCGCCACGACCGTGCCCACCAGCTGGCCGCCGAGCAGCTGTCCCTCAGCGCCGACGCCGACACCACCCGCACGCGGGGGATCTCGCTGCGAATGCTGGCGGCGACCAGCGAGCCGCGACGGCGGCCGGCGCTGTTCCGGGAGGCCGTCGAGGTGCTCCAGTCCTCCGGCGACCGGCTGGAGATGGCCAGGGCCCTGGCCGGGCTCAGCCAGGCGCACCGCGCGCTCGGCGAGGTCGCCCAGGCCAGGACCACCATGCGGCGGGCCTGGCAGGTCGCCAGGCAGTGCCGGGCGGAGTCGCTGTGCCGGCGGCTGGCGTACCCGGGCGCGCCGGCCCCGGCGGGCGCCGGCGCGGTGCCGGCGGCGGTCGCCTCGCTGTCCGAGGCGGAGCGGCGGGTCGCCGCGCTGGCCGCGTTCGGGCACACCAACCGGGAGATCGCGGCCCGGCTGTTCATCACGGTCAGCACCGTGGAACAGCACCTGACGAGGGTGTTCCGCAAGCTGCGGGTACGGTCCCGGGCCGACCTGCCGTCCAGCCTGCTGGCCGACCTCGACCCGCCGCCGACCGGTTGACGGCACTTCAGAGCGGGATGTTGCCGTGCTCTCCCCGCGCGGTGGCGGCACCGGCGGCGGCAAGGGTCTCGGCGAGCCGGCGGCGGGTACCGCACGGGTCGACGACCTCGTCCACCAGCCCGAGTTCCAGGCCGCGCCGCACTCCGCCGGACCGCTTCCGGTGCTCGGCGGCGAGCCGGCGGCGCAGCGCCGGGCGGTGGTGCTCCGGCGCGGCGGCCAGCTCGCGGCGGTGCAGCACGTTGACGGCCGCCTCCGCGCTCATCACCGCCACCTCCGCGCCCGGCCAGGCCAGCACGGTGGCCGCGCCGAGCGAGCGGGAGTTCATCGCGATGTACGCGCCGCCGTAGGACTTGCGCGTGATGAGCGTGACCCGCGGCACCACGGCCTCGGCGAACGCGTACAGCAGCTTGGCGCCGCGGCGCACCACGCCGTCCCACTCCTGCCGCACGCCGGGCAGGTACCCGGGCACGTCGACGACCACCACCAGCGGGATGCCGAACGAGTCGCACATCCGCACGAAGCGGGACGCCTTCTCGGCGCTGAGCGAGTCCAGGCAGCCGCCCTTGTGGATCGGGTTGCTGGCGATCACGCCGACCGTGCGGCCGACCAGCCGGCCCAGCCCGGTGACCACGTTCGCCGCCCAGCGCGGCTGGATCTCCTCGAACGCCGGCCGGCCGTCCGGCTGGTCGAGGATCTCGCCGACCAGCGGGCGCACGTCGTAGGCCCGCCGCGGCGACTCCGGCAGCAGCGCGGCCAGGTCCCGGCCGGGCCCGGCCGCCGCCGGGTCGAACCGGCCGGGCCGGGTGAGCAGGTCGACCAGCCGGCGCGCGTGCTCGTACGCCTCATCCTCGCCGTCGGCGACCAGGTGCGCGACGCCGGAGCACCGGCTGTGCACCCGGCCGCCGCCCAGGCCCTCCATGTCGATCTGCTCGCCGGTGACGCTGCGCACCACGTCCGGGCCGGTCACGAACATCCGGCCGCCGCCGGACATGATGACCAGGTCGGTGAGGGCGGGCCCGTACGCGGCGGCGCCGGCCGCCGGCCCGAGCACCACCGACAGTTGCGGCACCTTGCCGGAGGCCCTCGTCATCGCGGCGAACATCCGCCCGACCGCGTCCATCGACTCGATGCCGTCGGCGAGGGCCGCGCCGCCCGAGTGCCACATGCCGATGACCGGGCATCCCTCCCGGACGGCGGTCTCGATGGCGGCGACGATGGTCCGGCCGTCGGCCGCGCCCAGCGCGCCGCCCATCCGGGTGGCGTCGGTGCAGTACCCGATCGCGGGCGCGCCGCCGACCCGGCCGCGGGCGGCCAGCGTGCCGCCGCCGTTCGGCCCGAACGGTCGCATCGTGTCGCGGTCCATGAGCCTGCGGAGCCTGACCGCGGGGTCGCGTGGTTCCATTACGACCATTCTTCGGTGCCTTCCTTGGGTACCGCCAAAGTGACGCTTGAGTAACTGGAATAGGGGTGGAACCGTGGGCTTAGGGGTAGGCCGTCGGGCGACCGGGAAATAGCGTTGAGGTATGGACGAAAAGACGACGATAATTCTTTGTGGCGGCCCGGAGTGCCTGGACGAGTGCGAGCGGGTGCGCCATTGTTCCGAGCTTCCCGACAAGGTCGTCGTCGACCTCAACGGCGGGCACGAGAGGTTCGAGCCCGCCGGTGAGTACCGCGACCTGGACGGGGAGAAGGCCGCCGTCTTCGAGTGGTGCTACCGCACCGCCGTCGCGGAGTGATGGCTGCGGTGATGGCGGCCTAGTGCTTGCGGCACAGCGTGATCTCGTCCTCGACCGGGTAGGTCGGGTCGGTCTTGCTGATGACCCGCCACCGCCAGGTCCCGGACATGCCGGCGTACCGGCCGCTGGTGCCCCTGATCGCCATGCTCACCCAGTCCTGGGCGATGACCGAGGTGCGGTCCTGCGTCCCGGTGCCGACGAGCGTGCCGTCCGAAAAGTGCATCTGCTCGGCGATGTACTGCACGACGTGGCCGTCCGGCCGCGCGTAGAGCAGGTCCAGGTCGCCGGCGGCGGTCGCCACGTGCTGGTTGCCCGTGAAGTCGTACAGCTCGTCGAGGTAGGCGGACATGTAGCCGGGGTTGACCGGGATGCCGGTCCCCACCGGTTGGTTGGTCATGAACTTGACGGTGTGCTCCACCAGGTGCTTGCGCGCGCAGCCGGCCTTCGCCCTCGCCGCGTCGGCGGCGCTGGCGTGGTGCCCGCCGGTCGCCGCCGGCACGGCGAAGGCCGCGGTCGCGGCGGCCGCGACCGCGGCGGCCGCGACCGCGGCGGCCAGCACTGCCAGCCGCCGCGGTGAGTATCGCCGCCCGATCAGCTCGAACGGTCGCATCGTCTCGTCCCCTTTCGCTCGTCAGGAGTGGTGCCGGCACAGCGTGATGGTGTCCTCGATCGGATGGTTCGGCTGTGTCACCAGTACCCGCCACCGCCAGGTCCCGGACATGCCGGCGTACCGGCCGCCGGTGCCCTTGACCGGCATGCCCACCCACTTCTGGGCGAGCTCGTCGGCCTGGTCCTGGGCCCCCGTCCCGACGAACGTGCCGTCCGGGAACTGGACCTGCTCGGCCGCGTACTGCACGAGGTGGCCGTTGGACTTCCGGGAGATGATGTCGAGGCCGCCGGTGCCGGACGCGACGTGCTGGTCGGTGCCGAAGTTGTCCAGGTCGGTGAGGTAACCGGCCATCCAGCCGACCTTGTCCGGCGCCCCGGACGGCCCCACCGGCTCGTTGGGCAGGTACTTGAGGGTGTGCTCCGTCAGGTGCAGCCGCACGCACCCGGACGCCGGCTTGCTGGCGGCGGCGTGCGCGTGCCCGCCGGTCAGGGCCGGCGCCGCGACGGCGGCGGCCCCGGCGGCGAGCAGCGCGCCGGCCGGCAGCGCCAGCCGCCGCGGCGGAAGGTTCCTTCCGGGGATGCCCATCTGGACTCCTTCCTCAGTGGCAGAGGTTGATCTTCAGGGCGAACGTGTTCTCGGTGGGCACCTGCGACGGCCCGCTCAGCCGCTGGAACGCGACCGTGCCGACCGTGCCCTGGTACTTCCCGCCGGTGCCGACCGCCGGCAGCGTCACCCAGACGCCGGGCGTCTCGGCCTTGACGGCGTCGAAGAACGCGTCCTGCCGGACGGTGCCGCCGGGCAGCCGGTACTCGTACGAGGCGAGCGTGAGCACGGTGGGCTGCACGCTGCCGATCGTCGTGGAACCCACCGCGGTGCCGGACCTGCCGTCACTGGAGGTGATCTTGTCGACGAACGCGATGCTGTCGCCCGGGGTCGGCGGGATCACCTTCCCCTGCACCGACATCTTCTGCACCTGCTCGCGGCCGGTGAACGTGAGGCAGTTCGCCGCCGTCGTGTGTCCGGAGGCGGACGACCCCGGCGACACCACCGCGAGGCCGGCGGTCACGCCGCCGGCCACGACCGCGGAGGCGGCGAGCACCATCCACCGCTTCGAGAGTGACATGCGTGGCATACACGGTCCTCTTTCCTTGAGGCTGAACCAGCTTCAATGGTGAAGACCGCGGGTTAAGCCACGCTAATGCCGCCCTTGAGCCATCTCGGATTGGCGGCTCGGATCGGCCAGCTCCTTTTCCCGCTGGCTCGGCCCGCGCGGCACGAACAGCAGTGCGAGGACCATTCCGGCGACCGCGATGAGCCCGCAGGCGACCAGCATGACGTCCATTCCGTGAATGAACGCCGACCGCACCGAGTGCAGCAGCGCGGGCGAGTGCAGCTTGCGGGCGACGGCCGTGCCGCTGAGCACGGACCGGCGTGCCGCGTCGGCGGCGGGGGCGGGCAGGCCGGTCAGGTTCAGCCGACCCCGGTACCCGGAGTTGATCACCGAGCCGAGCAGCGCCACCCCGAACGTGCCGCCCACCGTCCGGATCGCGGTGATCAGCGCCGAGCCGACCCCGCTGCCCTCGGCGCTGAGGACCGCCAGCGCGGCGTTCATCGAGCCGGGCAGGGCCAGTCCGAGGCCCGCCCCGAGGAGCGCCACCCAGCCGGCGGTGAAGCCCTCGCCGCTGTGGAAGCCGGTCGTCGCGCCGGCGAACAGCCCGGCCGCCATCAGCGCGAATCCGGCCGCGATCGTCATCTTGGCGCCCACCCCGGCGGTGAGCCGGTCCGCGACCGCGCCACCGACCACCAGGCCGGCGATCATCGGCAGCAGCCGGATGCCGGCGCCCATCGCGTCGGTGCCGCGCACGCCCTGGAAGTACTGGGGCACCGCGAACAGCAGCCCGAACATCGCGAACGACACCAGCGTCGCCAGCAGCGTCCCCCAGGAGAACGTGCGGGACCTGAACAGCCGCAGGTCGACCAGGGGCTGGCCGTCCGGCCGCCGGCCCAGCCGGCGCTCCCACTCCACGAACCCGGCCAGCACCACCGCGCCGAACAGCATCGGCAACACTGACCCCAGGTTGCTCCAGCCCTTCTGGCCAGCCTCGATCGCGCCGTACGTGAGCGCGGCCAGGGCGACGCTGGAGCCCAGGATGCCGGTCATGTCCAGGTCCGGCCGCCGCTCGCTGCGCGACTCCGGCAGCAGTACCGCCACCGCCACCACCGCCAGCGCGGACACCGGCACGTTGATGAGGAACACCGAGCCCCACCAGTAGTGGGTGAGCAGCCAGCCGCCCAGCAGCGGGCCCAGCGGGTAGGCCACCACGGTCATGCCGACCAGCACGATCACCGCCCGGCCGCGCTCCTCCTCGCTGAACAGCACCGGCAGCACCGACAGCGACAGCGGCAGCACGAACGCCGCACCGAGCCCGAGCACCACCCTGGCGGCGATGAGCTGGCCCGGCGAGGTGGTGTACGCGCACCACAGCGACGAGGCCCCCAGCACCACCAGGGAGATCACCAGGAAGATCCGGCGGCCGTACCGGTCGCCGAGCAGGCCGCCCGGCAGCAGCATCGCGGCCATCGCGAGCGTGTAGGCGTCGACGATCCACTGGAGATCGGTGGTGGACGCGTGCAGGTCGGTGGACAGGGTCGGCAGGGCGAGGTTGAGCACGGTGGCGTCCAATCCCACCACCAGCAGGGCGAGGGCGAGCGCGCCCACCGCCCACCACCGACGGTCACCTACCTTGGCCATGACATCCGCCCTTCTCGCGTCGGGTCACGGATCACCACCCCCGCCTCCACTTTCCGACGGGTTCTCGGATCCCGCCTCGACCCGCTCGTGGAGGTAGCCGGCCAGGGCGGCCGGGGTGGTGTGGTCGAAGACCGCCACAGTGGACAGTTCGCGGCCGGTGGCGGTGGTCAGCCGGTTGTACAGCTCGAGCGCGGTGAACGAGGAGAAGCCCACCTCCGGGAAGGACAGGTCGGCGGGCACCTCGTCGGCAGAGCCGTACCCGAGTACCTCCGCGGCCTGCCCGCGCACCAGGTCCAGCAGCACCGTCCGCTGCTCGTCCGCGGACCTGCCGGCCAGCCGGTCCAGGATCCAGCCGGCCGGGGCGGCCTCCTCCTCCGCGCCGCCGTCCGGCGCGGCGGCGGGCACGCCGGCGCCGGCCACGTCCTCCCAGCGGCGCGCCGGCCGCTCCCTGGCCACCTCGTCCCAGTCGACGTCGGCGGCGACCAGCCCGGACAGGCCGCGGCCCACGACCTGGCCGAGCGCACCGACCGCCTGCCGCGCCACCTCGCCGCCGGCGGCGAACCCGACCGCCGTCGCCGGCAGCCCGTCCGCCCGCCGCCGCCCGGCGACGGCCTCGAACCCGCCGACGGTCAGCCCGCCCGCCCCGAACATCCCCCCGGCCTCGCCGACCAGCACGAACGCAGACAGGCCGGGACGCTCGCGGGTGAGCCGGTCGAGCCGCTCGGCGCCCTCCAGGTCCCCGGCGTGGACCACGGCCGTCACCCTCGCCGGCAGCTCGTCGCCGCCGCCGTACGTCGCCACCTCCGCGCCCTGCCGGGCCAGCCAGCGGGAGATGTCGGCGGTCAGCGGGGAGTCGCCGCTGAGCAGCACGGTGCCGGTGGGACGCCAGCGCTCGGCCGCGGTGTCCAGGGTGGCGGGGCGTAGCCGGGGGACGAACAGGCCGGCCGGGCGTACCGCGGCCTCGTCCTCGCGTTCGGCGCCGGCGAGGAGGGTGGCCAGCAGGGCCTTCGTCCGGTCGTCCAGGGTGGGCGGCAGGTCGACCAGGCGGCCGCCGGCGGCGCGGACCCGGTCCCAGCGGGTGGCGGCCCGCGGGTCGGCCGGGGGGTCGCCGGGGGTGACCGCGACCGCGCCCGTCGTCACCGTCCACACCGGAGCATCGACGCCGGGCGGGCCGGCGCCGTCGAGCGCGACCACGCCGGCCACCGGGCCGCCCGGCAGCGGGAGGCCTTCCTGGGCCGGCATGGCGGCGGCTCCGTGGGCGGACAGCGCGTCCAGCACGCCGGCGGCGAGCGGGTCGTCGCCGTCCGCGAACGCCACCAGCCAGGTGCCGGACAGCCGGCCGGGCGACGGGTCGGGTACCGGCTTCCAGTCCAGCCGGTACCAGCAGCGCCGCGCCCGCCGCCAGGCCGCCAGCGCCGGCACCACGCCGGCCAGCGGCTCCGTCCCGTCCAGGGCGAGCAGGTCGGCCAGCGCGGGCAGGTCGTCGCGCTCGACGGCCTCCCACAGCGCGGCGTCGTCCCCGCCGTCCCGTCCGGCCGCGGCCGGCGCGTCGAGCCAGTACCGCCGGTGCTGGAACGGGTACGTCGGCACCGGCGCGCGGCCGGTCCGGCCGGCGAACAGCGCCGGCCAGTCCACCGCGATCCCGCCGGCGTGGCCGCGGGCCAGCGCGGTCAGCAGGCCGCGGTTCTCCGGTCGGTCGGCGCGCAGCAGCGGTGCCAGCACCGTCCCGGACTGCACCGCGTCGGCCGGCAGGCACCGCTGGGCGAGCGCGCTCAGCACCGCGTCCGGGCCCAGCTCCAGGTAGCAGGTGACGCCCAGCTCGTGCAGGGTGCGCACGCCGTCAAGGAACCGCACCGGCCGGCGCACCTGCTGGACCCAGTAGTCGGGGGAGGCGAGCTCCTCGGCGGTGGCGAGCCCGCCGGTCACGTTCGACACCACCGGCAGGGTGGGCCGGCGGTAGTGCAGGCTCGCGGCGACCTCCCGGTACCGGTCCAGCACCGGATCCATGTGCGGGGAGTGGAAGGCGTGGCTGACCTGGAGCCGCCGGGTCTTGCGGCCATCGGCGGCGAAGCGCTCCGCCACCGCCGTGACGGTGGCCTCGTCGCCGCTGATCACGGTCGCGTCCGGCGCGTTGACGGCGGCGACGTCGGCGCTGTCGGCGTGCTCCTCCAGCAGCGCCCGCACCTCCGGCTCGGTGGCCTGCACCGCGATCATCGCGCCTCCGCCGGTCGCCTCCTGCATGAGCGAGGCGCGGGCGGTGACCAGCGCGGCCGCGTCCGCCAGGGTCAGCACGCCGGCCAGGTGCGCGGCGGTGACCTCGCCGATCGAGTGCCCGAGCAGGTGGTCCGGCCGCACGCCCAGGCTGTCCAGCAGGCGGGCCAGCGCCACCTGAAGGGCGAACAGCGCCGGCTGGGTGTACCGGGTCTGGTCCAGCAGGCCGTCCGGGTCGCTGAACATGATGTCCTTGAGCGCCGGGTCCAGGTGGCTCCACGCCTCGTCCAGGGCTTCGGCGAACGCCGGGTACGTCCCGTACAGCTCGCGGCCCATCCCGGCGTGCTGGCTGCCCTGCCCGGTGAGCAGGAACGCGGTTGCCAGCTCGCGCGCCGGCACGGTGCCGCGCACCAGGCGGGCGGCCGGCTCGCCGCCGGCCAGCGAGTCCAGGCCGGGCAGGAAGTCCTCGACGCCGGTACCGAGCAGGACCGCGCGGTGCCGGAACCGGGTGCGGCCGGCCAGTGCCGCACCGATGCCGGCCGGGTCGGCGTCGCCGCCGGCGACGCGGTCGCGGAGGCGGGTGGCGGCGGCCCGCAGCGCCGGCTCGGTCTTCGCCGACAGCACCCACGGGACCAGGCCGGCCGGAGTACCGGGGTCGGGCTCGTCGGCGGCGGGCGGCTGTTCGAGGACGAGGTGGGCGTTGGTGCCGCTGATGCCGAACGACGACACGGCGGCGCGGCGCGGCCGGTCGTGTTCGGGCCAGGGCCGGCCCTTGGTGAGCAGCTCGACGGCGCCCGCCGACCAGTCCACGTGCGGGCTGGGTTCCCCGGCGTGCAGGGTCGGCGGGAGCTGGCCGTGGTGGAAGGCCTCCACCATCTTGATCACGCCGGCGACGCCGGCGGCGGCCTGGGTGTGGCCGATGTTCGACTTGATCGAGCCGAGGCGGAGCGGCTCGGCGCGGTCCCGGCCGTACGTGGCGAGCAGGGCCTGCGCCTCGATCGGGTCGCCGAGGGTGGTGCCGGTGCCGTGCGCCTCCACGACGTCCACTTCGGACGTATCCAGGCCGGCGCTGGCCAGCGCGGCCTTGATGACGCGGCGCTGGGACGGGCCGTTGGGGGCGGTGAGGCCGTTGCTGGCGCCGTCGGAGTTGACGGCGGAGCCGCGGATCAGGGCGAGGACGGGGTGGCCGTTGCGCTGGGCGTCGGAGAGGCGTTCGAGGAGTACCAGGCCGGCGCCCTCGCTCCAGCCGGTGCCGTCGGCGGCGGCCGAGAACGACTTGCACCGCCCGTCCGGGGCCAGCCCGCGCTGCCGGCTGAACTCCACGAAAACGCTCGGCGACGACATCACGGTCACGCCGCCGGCCAGCGCCAGGTCGCACTCGCCCAGCCGCAGCGCCTGGCTGGCCTGGTGCATCGCGACCAGCGACGACGAGCAGGCCGTGTCGACGGTGACGGCAGGGCCTTCCAGCCCGAACGTGTACGCCACCCGTCCCGACGCGACGCTGCCCGCGCTGCCGTTGCCGAGGAACCCCTCGAACTCCTCCGGCACCGCCGGCAGCCGCGCCGCGTAGTCGCTGTACATGATGCCGGTGAACACGCCGGTACGGCTGCCGCGCGCCGACTCGGGTTCGATGCCGGCCCGCTCGAACGCCTCCCACGCGGTCTCCAGCAGCAGCCGCTGCTGCGGGTCGGTCGCGAGGGCCTCGCGCGGCGACAGGCCGAAGAACGCGGCGTCGAAGGCTGCCGCGTCGTACAGGAAGCCGCCCTCCCGCGCGTAGCTACGGCCCGGCCGGTCCGGGTCCGGGTCGTACAGCTCGGCCACGTTCCAGCCGCGGTCCTCCGGGAACGGCCCGATCGCGTCGGTGCCGGACGCGACCAGCTCCCACAGCTCCTCCGGGGTGCGGACGCCACCCGGGTACCGGCAGCTCATCGCGACGATCGCGATGGGCTCGGTCGTTCCGGACTCCAGCTCCGCGATCCGCCGCTGCGCCCTGTGCAGGTCGGCGCTGACCCATTTCAGGTACTCGACGAGCTTCTCTTCGCTGGCCACGTGGCATCAGTCCTTCCCGCTGCGGCCGAGTTGCCTGTCGATGAAGTCCATGACCTCGTCGGCGGAGGCCTCCTCGAGGATGTCGGCGGCCGGGTCGTCCTCCGCCGGTGGCGCCGACCACTTCGCGAGCACGCCCCGCAGGCGCTCCGCCACCCGCTCCCGCACGTCCGCCGGCACCGTGGCCGGGGCGACCGCGGCCAGCCGGTCCAGCCGGTCCAGGTCCGCGAGCGGTGCCGTGGGGCCGTCAGCCTCGGCGGGCTCGCGATCGGGCGCGCCGACCGCCTCCCGGACGTACCGGGCCAGGGCGGCCGGCGTGGGCTCGTCGAACACCAGCGTGGTCGGGAACTGGAGCCCGGTGGCGGCCGTCAGCTTGTTGCGCAATTCGACGGCGGCGAGCGAGTCCATGCCCAGCTCGCTGAACGGCCGGTCCGCCTCGACCGCGCCCGGCCCGGAATGCCCGAGTACCTCCGCCACGTGGCCGCGTACCAGGTCCAGCACCAGCTTGGACCGCTCCTGCTCGGACCGCCCGGCGAGCCGCTCCGCCAGCGACGGTCCGGCGGCGGCCGTGGCGGCGGACTGCTGGCGGGGGCGGCGTACCAGGTCGCTCAGGAGGGCCGGCAGCGCGCCGGCCGCCGCCAGCGAGCGCAGCGCGGCCGGGTCGAGGCGCACCGGCGCGAGCACCGGCACGTCGGCGCCAAGCGCCAGGTCGAACAGCTCGAGGCCCTGGTCGACGGGCAGCGGCGACACGCCGCCCCGCCGCAGCCGGGCCCGGTCGGCCTCGTCCATCCGGCCGGCCATGCCGCCGCCGTCCGCCTCCCAGGCGCCCCAGGCCAGGGACAGCGCGGGCAGGCCGGCGGCCCTGCGGTGGGCGGCGAGGCCGTCGAGGTACGCGTTCGCGGCGGCGTAGTTGGCCTGGCCGGGAGCACCGGCGATGCCGGCGAGCGAGGAGAACGTCACGAACGCCGCCAGGTCGGCGTCCCGGGTCAGCTCGTGCAGGTTGCGCGCCGCGCCGGCCTTGGGGCGCAGCACCGCGTCCAGGCGTTCCGGGGTGAGCGCGGTGACGACCCCGTCGTCCAGCACGCCGGCGGCGTGGACGACCGCGGTCAGCGGGTGCTCGGCCGGGATCCCGGCGAGCACGCCCGCCAGCGCCTCCCGGTCCGCGGCGTCGCAGGCGGCGAACGTCGCCTCTGCCCCGGCGGCGGCGAGGTCGTCCGCCAGCCCGCCGGCCGCCTCGGCTCCGCTCCGGCTCACCAGCAGCAGGTGCCGTACGCCGTGCGTGGTCGCCAGATGCCGTGCCAGCAGGCCGCCGAGCCGGCCGGTACCGCCGACCAGCAGCACCGTGCCGTCCGGGTCCAGCTTGACGGTGTGGTCAGGCGGCGGTGCGGCCTGCCGCAGGCGGGGTACGCGCGTCTCCCCGCCACGGACGGCGACCTGCGGCTCGCCAGTGGCCATCGCGAGGCGTGCCGCCTCGTCCGCGTCCCCGTCGGTGTCGACCAGGACGATCCGGCCGGGGTTCTCCGACTGCGCGGACCTGACCAGCCCCCAGACGGCGGACTGGTCGAGATCGGTCACGTCCTCGCCGGGCGCGGTGCTCACGCCGCCCCTGGTGACCACGGCCAGAACCGTGTCGGCTCGCTCCGCGGCCAGCCACTCCCGCAGGTGCCCGAGCACCTGGCGCGGGCCTTCCGCGACCAGTACCTCGGGCGTGGGTGCGCCGTGCTCGTTGTGGTCCACTGTAGACCAGGTGACCTCGTACAGCGGCTGGCGGCCGGTCGTCCTGGCCAGTTGCCCGGGTGTCACCGGGCGAACGGCCAGCGAGCCGACCGAGGCGACGGGCGTGCCGGACGTGTCAGCGACCGCCAGTGTCACGGTGTCGTCGCGGGGCAGCGACACCCGTACCCGCAGCGCGGTCGTGCCGCCCTGGTCGAGGCGGACGCCCACCCACGAGAACGGCAGCATGACCTGCCGCTCGTCGTCGCCGGTGGTGAGGGCGACGGGGTGCAGGGCGGTGTCCAGGAGAGCCGGGTGGATTCCGTACCGCGCGGCGTCGTCGTGCTGGTCCGCCGCCAGCTCCACCTCGGCGTACACGTCGTCGCCGGCCCGCCAGACGGCCCGAACGCCCTGGAACGCCGGCCCGTAGTCGATGCCGGTCGCGGCCAGCCGGTCGTACAGCCCGGCCGGATCGAGCGGCTCGGCTCCCGGCGGCGGCCACTCGGCCGGCACGCCGTCCGCGGCCGGCGCCGGCACGTCGCCGAGCCGGCCGACCGCGTGCCGCACCCACGGCTCGTCCTCATCACCGGCGGGCCGGGCATGAACCGTGACGGTCCGGTCGGCCGCCACCGACACCTGGAGCTGAACCTGCCCCTGCTCGGGCATCACCAGCGGCGCCTCCAGCGTCAACTCGGCCACGCCCTCGGCGTCCACGTACCTCGCGGCCTCCAGGGCCAGCTCCACGAACGCCGTACCCGGCAGCAGCACCGCGCCACCAACCACGTGATCCGCCAGCCACGGCAGGTCCTGTACCGAGATACGCCCGGTGAGCAGCGCACTGTCATCGTTCGCCACCCGATCGGCGGTCCCCAGGAGCGGATGCCCGTTCCGGTTGCCCCCGCCCACCGAGTACGGCAGCCAGTACCGCTGTCGTTGGAAGGGGTAGGTCGGTACTGGTGTGTGTGGTCCTTGGGTTGGCCACTGCACGTGGCCGCCGTTGGCGTGGTGGGTGGCGAGTGCCCGTTGGGGGTCGGTGGTGGTTGCTATGGAGTGGGGTGTGGTGTGGCAGTGGGTGGTGAGTGGGCTGAGGGTGGCGTTTGGTCCGAGTTCGAGGTAGTGGGTGACGCCGTTGTCGGTGAGGGTGTGCAGGCCGTCGTGGAAGCGGACGGGTTCGCGGACTTGGCGCACCCAGTAGTCGGCGGTGTAGTCGGTTTGGATCTGTCCGGTGAGGTTCGAGACGACCGGCAGTTTCGGCGGGTGGTAGTTCAGGCTTTCGGCGACTTCCCGATACCGGTCGAGGATCGGGTCCATGTGTTCGGAGTGGAAGGCGTGGCTGACTTGGAGTCGTTTGGTCTTGCGGTCTTCGAACCGTCCGGCGATGGCGGTGACGGTGTCTTCATCGCCGCTGATGACAACAGACTGGGGGCCGTTGATGGCGGCCAGGTGGTCGGGAATCTCTTCCTCGCTGGCTTGGATGGCGATCATCGCCCCGCCGGTGCGGGCCGATTGCATCAGCGTGGCTCGGGCGGTGATCAGTGTCGCGGCGTCTTGGAGGGTGAGTACGCCGGCCAAATGGGCGGCGGTGAGTTCGCCGATGGAGTGCCCGATCAGGTAGTCGGGCTGCACCCGGTAGCTGTCCAGCAGTCGGGCCAGGGCGACTTGGAGGGCGAACAGGGCCGGTTGGGTGTATCGGGTTTGGTCCAGCAGGCCGTCCGGGTCCTGGAACATGATCGTTTTCAGGTCCGGGTCGAGGTGGCTAAGGACCTCATCGAGGGCTTCGGCGAACACCGGGTAGGTGTCATACAGCTCTTGGCCCATCCCGGGCTGTTGGCTGCCTTGGCCGGTGAGCAGGTAGGCGAGCTTGCCGGCCTTCGCCACACCTTGAATGAGTTGTGGGTGCGGTCGGCCGGAGGCGAGGGCGGTGAGGGCGGCGTGGTGGTCGGCCAGGATCGCGGCCCGGTAGGGGTGCTTCGTACGGCGGGCCAGGGTCGCCGCGGGGTCGGCGGTGAAGTCCTGGAGTTGGGTGGCGTACTGCTGGAGGGCGGGTTCGGTTTTGGCCGACAGCAGCCACGGGATGGGTTCTGCCTGAGGTTGAGGTTTGGGTTCGGGGGGTTGTTCGAGGATGAGGTGGGCGTTGGTGCCGCTGATGCCGAAGGAGGACACCGCCGCGCGGCGCGGCCGGTCGTGTTCGGGCCATGGGGTGGGTTGGGTGAGCAGGGATACCGCTCCGGCGTCCCAGTCGACGTGCGGGCTGGGCTGCTCGGCGTGCAGGGTCGGGGGGAGCTGGTCGTGGTGGAAGGCTTCGATCGTCTTGATGACTCCGGCGATGCCGGCGGCGGCTTGGGTGTGGCCGAGGTTGGACTTGATCGAACCGAGGTAGAGGGGGACCTGCCGGTCCTGGCCGTAGGTGTGCAGGAGGGCTTGGGCCTCGATGGGGTCGCCGAGGTTGGTGCCGGTGCCGTGGGCTTCGACCATGTCGATGTCGGTGGGGGACAGGCCGGCGGTGTTCAGGGCGGCCTGGATGACCCGCTGCTGGGACGGGCCGTTGGGGGCGGTGAGGCCGTTGCTGGCGCCGTCGGAGTTGACCGCGGAGCCGCGGATCAGGGCCAGGATCGGGTGGCCGTTGCGTTCGGCGTCGGAGAGGCGTTCCAGGAGTACCAGGCCGGCGCCTTCGGAGAAGCCGGTGCCGTCCGCCTCCGCCGAGAACGACTTGCACCGCCCGTCCGGGGCCAGTCCGCGCTGCCGGCTGAACTCCACGAACACGGCGGGGCTCGGCAGTACGGTGACGCCGCCCGCCAGGGCCAGGTCGCATTCGCCCAGCCGCAGCGCCTGGCAGGCCTGGTGCATGGCGACCAGCGAGGAGGAGCACGCCGTGTCCACCGTCACCGCCGGCCCTTCCAGGCCGAACACGTACGCGACCCGTCCCGAGGCGACGCTGGTGGTACGGCCGGTCATGGCGTACCCCTCCATGCCGCCCGCCGGCCCGTACTCCTGCGCGATCACTCCCGCGAACACCCCCGTTGAACTGCCCCGCAAGCTGCTCGGATCGATCCCGGCCCGCTCGAAGGCCTCCCACGCGGTCTCCAGCAGCAGCCGCTGCTGCGGGTCGGTCGCGAGGGCCTCGCGGGGTGAGATGCCGAAGAAGTCGGCGTCGAAGTCGCCGGCGTCGGGCAGGAATCCGCCCTCGCGTGCGTAGCTGGTACCGGGGTGATCGGGGTCGGGGTGGTAGAGCGACTCCAGCTCCCAGCCCCGGTCGGTGGGAAACGGCCCGATCGCGTCGGTGCCGGAGGACACCAGCTCCCACAGCTCCTCGGGGGTGCCGACGCCGCCCGGGTACCGGCACGCCATGCCCACCACCGCGAGCGGTTCGGTGTCGACGGCCGCCGGGCGGGCGGGGGTGGCGCTGGCGGGTGCCGCGCCGGCGAGTTCGGCGCGCAGGTGGCCGGCGAGGGCGTCCGGGGTCGGGTAGTCGAAGACCAGCGACGCCGGCAGGCTCAGGCCGGTCGCGCCGTTGAGGCGGTTGCGCAGCTCGACGGCGGTCAGCGAGTCGAACCCCAGGTCCTTGAACGCCCGGTCGGCGGTGACCGCGTCTCCTGTCGCGTGCCCGAGGACCGTGGCGGCGTTGGTACGTACCAGGTCGAGCAGGACCTGTCGCTGCTCGGGTTCGGGCAGTCCGGCCAGCCGTCGGACCAGCGACGAGCTGCCGCCGCGCCGGCCTCCCGCCGGCTGGACGAGGCCGCGCAGCATCGGCGGCAGGGCGTCGGCGGCGGACCGCATCGCCGCCAGGTCGAGCTGGGTGGCGACCACCGTGGCCGCGCCGTGGCCGAGCGCGGTGTCGAACAGGGCGAGACCCCGGTCGGCGGTGAGCGGGACCATCCCGCCCCGGCTCATCCGCGCCAGCTCGGTGCGGTCCACCTTGCCCGTCATAGCGCTCGCGTCGGCCCAGTATCCCCAGGCCAGCGAGGTCGCGGGCCGGCCGGTGGCGGCGCGGTGCTGGGCGAGGGCGTCGAGGTAGGTGTTGGCGGCGGCGTAGTTGGCCTGCCCCGGGCTGCCGACGGTGCCGGCAGCCGAGGAGAACAGCACCAGCGGCACCTCGTCCCCGCACAGCTCGTCCAGGTGCCGGGCCGCGCCGGCCTTGGGCCGCATGACGGCGTCGACCTGCTCGGGGGTGAGCGCCTCGACCGTGGCGTCGTCCAGCACGCCGGCCAGGTGTACGACGGCCGTGAGCGGGTGGTCGGCCGGTACCGAGGAGAGCAGCGCGGCGAGGTCGTCGCGGTCGGCGACGTCGCAGCGGGCGACGGTCACCGACGCGCCCAGCGACTCCAGCTCACCGACGTCGGCCTCGCCGCCGCGGCTGGCCAGCAGCAGGTGCCGCACGCCGTACGCGGTGACGAGGTGCCGGGCGACCAGCGTGCCGAGCATGCCGGTGCCGCCGGTGAGCAGCACGGTGCCGTCGGTGTCGAGCGGTCGCGGCACGGTCAGCACGACCTTGCCGGTGTGCCGGGCCTGGCTGAGGTGCCGGAACGCGCGCGGCGCCCGCCGCACGTCCCAGGTCGCGACCGGCAGCGGCCGCAGCGCGCCGGACTCGAACAGCTCGACCAGGTCGGTCAGCATCTCCTGGATGCGGTCGGGTCCCGCGTCGGTGAGGTCGAAGGCCTGGTACCGGACGCCGTCCGGCATGCCGGCGGGGTCTCGGACGTCGGACTTGCCGATCTCCACGAACCGGCCGCCACGCGGCAGCAGGTCGAGGGAGGCGTCGACGTACTCACCGGCGAGCGAGTTCAGCACGACGTCCACACCGGACCCTCCGGTGGCGGCCAGCACCCGGTCGCGGAAGTCGAGGCTCCGGGACGAGGCGACGTGGTCGGTGTCGAAGCCGTTCCCGTACAGGACTGGCCACTTGTCGGGGTGCGCGGTGCCGTACACCTCGGCGCCCCAGCGCCGGGCGAGCTGGGTGGCGGCCATGCCGACGCCGCCGGCCGCCGCGTGCACCAGCACCGACTCCCCGGACCGCAGCCCGGCCAGGTCGGCCAGGCCCCGGTACGCGGTGAGGAAGACCACCGGCACGGCCGCGGCCTGCGAGAACGTCCAGCCGGCGGGAATGCGGGCGAGCAGCCGCCGGTCGGTGACGGCGGTCGGGCCGGCGCCGCCGGGCAGCAGGCCCATCACCCGGTCGCCGGGGGCGAGCCCGGTCACGCCGGGGCCGACTTCGGTGACGATCCCGGCGCCCTCGCTGCCGAGGACCGCCTCGCCCGGGTACATCCCGAGGGCGATGAGGACGTCGCGGAAGTTCATGCCGGCGGCGTGCACGCGGACCCGCACCTGGCCGGTCTCCAGCCGGTCGGGCTCGTCGCGCGGCACGAGGGCGAGGTTCTCCAGCGTGCCCGGCCCGGTGACGTTGAGCCGCCAGGACGGTGCGTCCGGCGGTACCAGCGTGTCCGTGCCGGAGCGGGCCAGGCGCGGCGCGAGGCTGGTGTCGCCGCGGACCGCGACCTGCGGCTCGCCGGTGGCGAGCGCGGCGGCGAGGCGATCGTCGTCGGCGTCGTCGAGGTCGACCAGGACGAACCGGCCCGGGTGCTCGGACTGCGCGGACCGGACCAGCCCCCAGGCGCCGGACTGGGCCAGGCCTGGCACGGGTTCGCCGTCGCGGGTGGCGACGGCCCGGCGGGTGACCACGACGAGGCGGGCGCCGTCCGGGTGCTCGCCGGCCAGCCAGTCCTGGACGGCGGCGAGAGTGTCGCGGGCCAGCTCGGCGGCGGTGCCGTCAGCGGGCACCCGGTACACCGTCACGTCCTCGTCAAGGCTCGCGTCGGCCGGTGCCGGGACGGTCGCCCACTCCACCTCGTACAGCGGGTCCCGCCGCCCGGTCGGCACCTCGCACATGACCAGGCCGTCCACGGTGGCGACCGGCGCCCCGTCCGGGTCGGTCAGGCTCAGGGTGATCGTGTCGTTCCGGAGGGACAGCCGTACCCGGGCCGCGCCCGCGCCGGCCGCCGCCAGCGTCACGCCGGTCCAGGCGAACGGCAGCCGGACCCGGCCGGGATCGGCGGGCGGGCCGGCCGCGAACGCCGCCGCGTGCAGGGCGGCGTCCAGCAGCGCGGGATGCACGCCGAACCGCCGGGCGTCACCTCCGGCCGCCTCCGGCAGCTCGACCTCGGCGTACACGTCGTCGACGGACCGCCAGGCGGCGCGCAGCCCGCGGAACGCCGGCCCGTACTGGTAGCCGGCGTCGGCCAGCCGCTCGTACAGGCCGTCGACGTCGAGCGGCTCGGCGCCGTCCGGCACCGTCCACGAGGCGGTTGCCGGCGCGGTGTCCGGGCCGGTGGACAGGGTGCCGCTGGCGTGCCGGGTCCACTCCTCGTCCCCGGCGGCGCGGGCGTGGACCGCGACCGGTCGGGGGCCGTCGCCGGCCGGCCCGAGCAGGACCTGGATCCGGACCGGGTCGTCGTCGGGGAGTTCGAGCGGGGCGTGCAGGGTCAGCTCGTCCAGGCGCGGGCAGCCGGCGCGCTCGCCGGCGGTGAGCGCCAGCTCCACGAACGCGCTGGCCGGCAGCAGCACGCCGTCGTGCACGGCGTGGTCGGCGAGCCACGGTTGGGCGGCACGCGAGATCCGGCCGGTGAACACGGTCACGCCGCCGTCGGCCAGGCCGAGCGCGGTGCCGAGCAGCGGGTGGCCGGTACCGTCCAGGCCCAGGTCGGCCGGGTCCCCGGCGCCGCTGCCCCGGCCCAGCCAGTACCGCTGGCGCTGGAACGGATACGTCGGCAGGTCGACCGGCGGCTGCTCCCCGTACACGGCCGGCCAGTCCACCGGCACGCCGGCGGCGTGCAACCGGCCGAGCGTCAGCATCACCTGCTGCCAGGAGTCCTCATCCCGGCGCAGGGTGCCGGCGATCACCGCGCCTGGCGCGTCGCCGACCGTCTGCTCCAGCCCCACCGTCAGCACCGGATGCGGGCTGACCTCCAGGAACGTGGTGTGTCCCGCCTCCAGCAGGGCGCGCGCCGCCGGCGCGAAGCGCACCGGCTGGCGCAGGTTGTCGTACCAGTAGCCGGCGCCGAGGTCGGCCGGGTCGGCGCGGTCGCCGGTCACGGTCGAGTAGAACGCGACCTCGCCCGGCTGCGGGCTGACGCCGGCCAGCGCCGAGCCGAGCCGGTCGCGGAGGGCGTCGATGTGCGGGGAGTGGGAGGCATACTCGACCGGGATCGCCTTGGCGCGGATGTCCTCGGCGGCGCAGGCGGCGAGCAGCTCGTCCAGCGCGTCCCGGTCGCCGGAGACGACGGTGGCGGCCGGGCCGTTGACGGCGGCGACACCGAGCCTGCCGTCCCAGCGTTCCAGCCTGGCGGTGACCTCGTCGGCGGGCAGCGGCACTGACGCCATGCCGCCCCGGCCGGTCACCATGCCCAGCGCCTGGCTGCGCAGCGCGACGATCCGGGCCGCGTCCTCGAGCGTGAGGATGCCGGCCACGTGCGCGGCCGCGATCTCGCCCTGCGAGTGCCCGACCACGGCGTCCGGTCGCACGCCGTAGGACTCCCACAGCCTGGCCAGGCTCACCATCACCGCGAACAGCACCGGCTGGATCACGTCGTCGCGGTCCAGGTCCGGCGGGTCGAGGAGCGGCCAGTCCAGGTACCGCGCGAGCGCGTCGGCGCAGGCCCGCATCGAGTCGGCGAACACCGGCGAGGTGTCCGTCAACTGGCGGGCCATGCCCTCCCACTGCGAGCCCTGGCCGGGGAACACGAAAACCGTGCGGCCCGGCTTTCCGGCCCGCCGGCCCCGCACCACGTGCGCGGCCGGCTCGTCGGCGGTGAGCGCGTCGAGCCCGGCCAGCATCTCCTCCCGGTCCCGGCCGACGACGGCGGCCCGGTGCTCGAAGGCGGTCCGGCCGATCGCCAGCGCCCGCCCGACGGCCGCGATGCCGGCGTCGGCGTCGGCGTCGGCGTCCAAGCCGTCGCGGAGGCGGGCGGCCTGGTCGCGGAGGGCGTCCTCGGTACGGCCGGACAGCACCCACGGCAGGGCGTGCCCCGGATCGGCCGGCTCCGGTACCTCCGCGGGGGTGGCGGCTTCGAGGATGACGTGGGCGTTGGTGCCGCTGACGCCGAAGGAGGAGACGGCGGCGCGGTGGGGCCGGTCGTGGTGGGGCCAGGGTTGGGTTTGGGTGAGGAGGGTGAGGGTGCCGGCGTTCCAGTCGACGTGGGGGGTGGGTTGGTCGATGTGGAGTGTCGGCGGAAGCTGGCCGTGGCGGAGGGCTTCGACCATTTTGATGATGCCGGCGACGCCGGCGGCGGCTTGGGTGTGGCCGAGGTTGGATTTGATGGAGCCGAGGTAGAGGGGGACGTCGCGGTTTTTGCCATAGGTGTTGAGGAGGGCTTGGGCTTCGATGGGGTCGCCGAGGGTGGTGCCGGTGCCGTGGGCTTCGATGGCGTCGATTTCGGAGGTCTGGAGGCCGGCCGATGCCAGGGCGGCGCGGATGACGCGTTCCTGGGAGGGGCCGTTGGGGGCGGTGAGGCCGTTGCTGGCGCCGTCGGAGTTGACGGCGGAGCCGCGTACCAGGGCCAGCACCGGGTGGCCGTTGCGCCGCGCGTCGGACACGCGTTCCAGCAGGAGCAGGCCGGCGCCCTCACCCCAGCCGGTACCATCGGCGGACGCCGCGAACGACTTGCACCGCCCGTCCGCCGCCATCCCGCGCTGCCGGCTGAACTCGATGAACGGGGCCGGGGTCGCCATCACGGTCACCCCGCCGGCCAAGGCCAGGTCGCACTCGCCGTGCCGCAGCGCCTGGCAGGCCTGGTGCAGCGCGACCAGCGACGCCGAGCAGGCGGTGTCGATGCTGACCGCCGGGCCCTCCAGCCCGAACACGTACGCGACCCGGCCGGACGCGATCGCGGTCAGCGAGCCGGTCATCCGGAAGCCGTCGAAGCCCTCCGCGTCGTGACCGTAGCTCTCCGACATGATGCCGGCGAACACGCCGGTACGGCTGCCACGCAGGCTGGTCGGGTCGATCCCGGCCCGCTCGAAGGCCTCCCACGCGGTCTCCAGCAGCAGCCGCTGCTGCGGGTCGGTCGCGAGGGCCTCGCGGGGTGAGATGCCGAAGAAGTCGGCGTCGAAGTCGCCGGCGTCGGGCAGGAATCCGCCCTCGCGTGCGTAGCTGGTGCCGGGCTGGTCCGGGTCGGGGTGGTAGAGGGACTCCAGGTTCCAGCCCCGGTCGGCGGGGAACGGCCCGATCGCGTCGGTGCCGGAGGCCACCAGCTCCCACAGCTCCTCGGGGGTGCCGACGCCGCCCGGGTACCGGCAGCTCATCGCGACGATCGCGACGGGCTCCCGTTCCTTCTCAGCGACCTCGCGCAGCCTGCGGTTCGCCTGCTTCAGGTCGGCGGTGGCGCGCCGCAGGTACTCGCGGAGCTTCTCCTCGTTACCGGTCATCGGGTTGCTGGTGGTCATGGGTTCCCCAGTTCGCTGTCGAGAGCGGCGAACAGTTCCTCGTCACTCGCCTCGCGCAGGTCATCGCCGCTGTCGCCGTCGGTGGCGGCTCGCGCCTCGGTCACGGTCCGCGCCACCGCCCGCAGCCGGTCCAGGACCGTCACGGTCAGGTCCGGGTCGGCGAGCACCTCCGCGAGTCCGGACTCGAGCGTGTCCAGGCCGGCCAGGGCGGCCGGTACCGCGTCGGGCGCGAGTTCGGCGCGCAGGCGCTCGGCGAGCGCGGCTGGTGTCGGATGGTCGAACACGAGCGTCGTGGACAGCCGCAGCCCGGTCGCCGCGTTGAGCCGGTTGCGCAGCTCGACCGCGGTGAGCGAGTCGAAGCCGAAGTCCTGGAACGCCCGGTCCGGGTCGATCGCGTCGGCCGTCGCGTGGCCGAGCACGGTCGCGGTGTGCGTGCGGATCAGCTCCAGCACGCGGGCGCGCTGCTCGTCGGCGGGCAGGCCGGCCAGGTCGAGGGCTGGCCCGCCGCCGGTCGGCGCCGGCCCGGCGGCGGCCACCCGCCGGGACGGGCCGGTGAGCAGCCCGGTCAGCAGCGGCGGCAGTACGCCGGCGGTCACCTGCGACCGCACCGCCGGCAGGTCGAACCGGGCCGGCACGACCACGGCCCTGTCGGCGTCGAGGGCCGCGTCGAACAGGGCCAGCCCGTCGGCCGCCGGCAGCGGCACCACGCCGGAGCGCCGGAGCCGGTCGCGGTCGGCGCCGGCCAGCCCGCCGGCCATGCCGCCGTCCTGCTCCCACAGGCCCCAGGCCAGCGACGTCGCCGGCAGCCCGGCGGCGCGCCGCCGCTGCGCGAGCGCGTCGAGGAACGCGTTCGCGGCGGCGTAGTTGCCCTGCCCCGGCCCGCCGGAGATGCCGGCGGCGGAGGAGAAGACCGTGAAGGCGGCCAGGTCCTCGCCGGCGGTCAACTGGTCCAGGGTGGCGGCGGCGTCGACCTTCGGCCGGAAGGTGGTGTCGAGGTGGCGGTCGGTCAGGCTCTCCACGGTGGCGTCGTCCAGTACGCCGGCCGCGTGCACGACCGCGGTGAGCGGGTGCTCGCGCGGCACGGCCGCGAGCAGCTCGGCGGTCGCGTCGCCGTCGGCCAGGTCGCAGGCGGTGAGGGTGACGGTGGCGCCGAGCCCGGCCAGGTCGGCCTCGAGTTCCGGCGCGCCGTCGGCCTCCGGCCCGCGCCGGCTGACCAGCAGCAGGTGCCGTACGCCGTGCTCGGCGGCCAGGTGCCGGGCCACCTGCCGGCCCAGGGCCCCCGTCGCGCCGGTGACCAGAACGGTCCCGTCGGGGTCGAGCGGTCGCGGCACGGTCAGCACCAGCTTGCCGGTGTGCCGGGCCTGGCTGAGGTGCCGGAAGGCGTCCGGCGCGTGCCGGATGTCCCACGCGGTCACCGGCAGCGGCCGCAGCGCGCCGGACTCGAACAGTTCCCGCAGCTCGACCAGCATCTCCTGGATGCGGTCGGGGCCGGCCTCGGCCATGTCGTACGCGCGGTACGTCACGCCCTCGTGCTCGGCGGCGATGCTGCCGGCGTCCCGGATGTCTGTCTTGCCGATCTCCAGGAACCGGCCGCCGCGCGGCAGCATCCGCAACGATGCGTCCACGAAGTCGCCGGACAGGGCGTTCAGTACCACGTCCACGCCGTCGCCGTCGGTCTCGGCCAGGAACTTCTTCTCGAAGTCGAGATCACGGGACGAGGCGATCCGTTCGTCGGCGAAGCCCTCGCCGCGCAGCACGTCCCACTTGCCGGGGCTGGCGGTGCCGTACACCTCGGCGCCCCAGTGCCGGGCGAGCTGGGTGGCGGCCATGCCGACGCCGCCGGCCGCCGCGTGCACCAGCACCGACTCGCCGGACTCCAGGCCGGCCAGGTCGGCCAGGCCGTAGTACGCGGTGAGGAACACCACCGGAACGGCGGCGGCCTGCGCGAACGACCAGCCGGCCGGCATCCGGGTGAGGAGGCGGTGGTCGGCGACCGCGACCGGTCCCATCCCGCCGGGCAGCAACCCCATCACCCGATCGCCGGGCCGGACGCCGGTGACGTCCGGGCCGACCTCGGTGACCACGCCGGCGCCCTCGCTGCCGACCGGCGCCTCGCCGGGATACATGCCCAGGCAGATCAGCACGTCGCGGAAGTTCATGCCGGCGGCACGGACGGCGACCCTGACCTGGCCGGGTTCGAGCGGCGCGGCCGTGTCCGGGGCGGGCAGCAGGGCGAGATTCTCCAGCGTGCCGCGCCCGGTGCTGTCCAGCCGCCAGGTCGGGGCGTCCGGCGGCGAGAGCACACCGGCGCTGTCCCGGCGGGCCAGGCGGGCGGCGCGGAGCGTACCGGCGCGGACCGCCAGTTGCGGCTCGTCGGTGGCGAGGGCGGTCGCGACGTCGGGACTGTCGGAGTCGTCGGTGTCGGTGTCGGTGTCGAGGAGGACGAACCGGCCGGGATGCTCCGACTGCGCCGAGCGGACCAGGCCCCACAGGGCGGCCTGCGCCGGGTCGACCGGCCCGTCACTCTCGCTGGTCGCGACCGCGTGGCGGGTCATCAGGACGAGCCGCCTGCCGGCCGTATCGTCGTCCGCCAGCCACCGCTGGACCTGCTCCAGCGCCCACCCGGTGGCGGCGCGGGCCGCCGCCGCGACGCTGCCGTTGCCGTTGCCGGTGGGCGGCTGGTACCGGGCCAGCTCGAAGTCCGGCACCTCGACGTCGGCGGCCGGCACCGGCACCCAGTCCACCTGGTACAGCCCGTCCCGCTCCGGGCGCCGCGTCGTCGGGGCGAGCTGGTCGGCCGGTATCGGGCGTACCGCAAGCGAGTCCACGGTGGCGACCGGCGCGCCGGCCGGGTCCGCCATCGTCAGCGTCACGGCGCCGTCGCCGGCCGGTGCCAGCCGTACCCGGAGCGCGGTCGCGCCCTCCGCGAACAACCGTACCCCCGTCCAGGCGAACGGCAGCCTGACCTCGTCGCCGCCGTCGTCCCCGCCGGCCACCGCCATCGTGTGCAGGGCGGCGTCCAGCAGGGCGGGATGTACCGCGAAGCCGCCAGGCTCGGTGGGCAGCCGCACCTCGGCGAACGTCTCGTCCCCGCGCCGCCAGGCCGCGGACAGTCCCCGGAACGCCGGGCCGTAGTCGTACCCGCGTTCGACCAGCCGGTCGTACAGGTCATCGACGCCGACCGGCTCGGCGTTCGGCGGCGGCCACTCGGCCAGCTCCGATCCCGCGCCGGCTCCGGTACCGAGGGTCCCGGTCGCGTGCCGGGTCCATCCGTCGTCCGACTGTCGCGTGTGGATGGAGATCGTCCGCTGTCCCGAGTCGTCCGGCCCGTCGACGGCGAGCTGGTACCGGACCGTGCCACCCTCGGAAATCACGAGCGGTGCCTCGAGCGTCAGCTCGACCAACTCCTCGCACCCGACGCGGGTACCCGCGTGCAGGGCGAGTTCCACCAGAGCGGTACCGGGCAACAGCACAGTGCCGCCAACCGCGTGATCCGCCAGCCACGGCTGATCCGACACCGCCAACGTCCCGGCGAGCAGCAGCCCATCGCCCTGCGCCAGTCCCGTTACCTCGCCCACCAGCGGATGGCCGCCGGCCTCGTTCGCCGGCCTCTCCAGCCAGTACCGCTGTCGTTGGAAGGGGTAGGTCGGTACTGGTGTGTGTGGTCCTTGGGTTGGCCACCGCACCTGGCCGCCGTTGGCGTGGTGGGTGGCGAGTGCCTGTTGGAAGTGGATGGTGGCGGCGACGGAGTGGGGTGTGGTGTCGCAGTGGGTGGTCAGGGCGCTGAGGGTGGCGTCTGGCCCGAGTTCGAGGTAGTGGGTGACGCCGTTGTCGGTGAGGGTGTGTAGTCCGTCGTGGAAGCGGACGGGTTCGCGCACCTGCCGCACCCAGTAGTCGGCGGTGTAGTCGGTTTGGATCTGTCCGGTGAGGTTGGACACCACCGGCAGTTTCGGCGGCCGGTACTCCAAGCTTTCAGCGACTTGCCGGTATTCCTCCAAGATCGGGTCCATGTGTTCGGAGTGGAAGGCGTGGCTGACCTGGAGTCGTTTGGTTTTGCGGTCTTCGAACCGTCCGGCGATCGCGGTGACGGTGTCTTCATCCCCGCTCACTACAACGGAGTGGGGGCCGTTGATGGCGGCCAGGTGGTCGGGGATCTCTTCCTCGCTGGCTTGGATGGCGATCATCGCCCCACCGCTGCGGGCCGATTGCATCAGGGTGGCTCGGGCGGTGATCAGTGTCGCGGCGTCTTGGAGGGTGAGTACGCCGGCCAAATGGGCGGCGGTGAGTTCGCCGATGGAGTGCCCGATCAGGTAGTCGGGTTGCACCCGGTAGCTGTCCAGGAGTCGGGCGAGGGCGACTTGGAGGGCGAACAGGGCGGGTTGGGTGTATCGGGTTTGGTCCAGCAGGCCGTCCGGGTCCTGGAACATGATCATCTTCAGGTTCGGGTCGAGGTGGGTGAGGACCTCATCGAGGGCTTCGGCGAACACCGGGTAGGTGTCATACAGCTCTTGGCCCATCCCGGGGTGTTGGCTGCCTTGGCCGGTGAGGAGGTAGGCGAGCTTGCCGGCCTTCGCCACACCTTGAATGAGTTGTGGGTGCGGCCGGCCGTTGGCCAAGGCGGTGAGGGCGGTTTGGTGGTCGGCCAGGATCGCGGCCCGGTGCGGATGGTGGGTGCGCCGGGCCAGGGTCGCCGCGGGGTCGGCGGTGAGGTCCTGGAGTTGGCTGGCGTACTGCTGGAGAGCGGGTTCGGTTTTGGCCGACAGCAGCCACGGGATGGGTTCTGCCTGAGGTTGAGGTTTGGGTTCGGGGGGTTGTTCGAGGATGAGGTGGGCGTTGGTGCCGCTGATGCCGAACGATGACACCGCCGCCCGGCGCGGCCGGTCGTGTTCGGGCCAGGGCCGGCCCTCGGTGAGCAGTTCGACGGCGCCTGCCGACCAGTCCACGTGCGGGGTTGGGTCTTCGGCGTGCAGGGTCGGGGGGAGCTTGTCGTGGTGGAAGGCTTCGATCGTCTTGATGACTCCGGCGATGCCGGCGGCGGCTTGGGTGTGGCCGAGGTTGGACTTGATCGAACCGAGGTAGAGGGGGACCTGCCGGTCCTGGCCGTAGGTGTTGAGCAGGGCTTGGGCCTCGATCGGGTCGCCGAGGTTGGTGCCGGTGCCGTGGGCTTCGACCATGTCGATGTCGGTGGGGGACAGGCCGGCGGTGTTCAGGGCGGCCTGGATGACCCGCTGCTGGGACGGGCCGTTGGGGGCGGTGAGGCCGTTGCTGGCGCCGTCGGAGTTGACGGCGGAGCCGCGGATCAGGGCCAGGATCGGGTGGCCGTTGCGTTCGGCCTCGGAGAGACGTTCCAGAAGCACCAGGCCGGCGCCCTCGCTCCAGCCGGTGCCGTCGGCGGCGGCCGAGAACGACTTGCACCGCCCGTCCGCGGCCAGGCCGCGCTGCCGGCTGAACTCGATGAATGGGGCCGGTGTGGCCATGACCGTGACGCCGCCGGCCAGCGCCAGGTCGCATTCGCCCAGCCGCAGCGCGTGGCAGGCCTGGTGCATGGCGACCAGCGAGGACGAGCAGGCAGTGTCCACCGTGACCGCCGGGCCTTCCAGCCCGAACGTGTACGCCACCCGGCCGGAGGCGACGCTGGGGGCGCAGCCGTTGCCGATGTACCCCTCGTACCCCTCGGGCGGACGGGGCAGCAGGCGGATGCCGTAGTCGTCGTACAGCACCCCCGCGAAGACTCCTGTTGCGCTGCCAGCCAGCGACTCCGGGTCGATGCCGGCCCGCTCGAACGCCTCCCACGCGGTCTCCAGCAGCAGCCGCTGCTGCGGGTCGGTGGCGGTGGCCTCGCGTGGGGACATGCCGAAGAACGCGGCGTCGAAGGCGTCGGCGTCGTAGAGGAAGCCGCCTTCGCGGGCGTAGCAGGTGCCGTACTTGTCGGGATCGGGGTCGTACAGCTCGTCCAGGTTCCAGCCGCGGTCGGCGGGGAACGGCCCGATCGCGTCGGTGCCGGAGGACACCAGCTCCCACAGCTCCTCGGGGGTGCGGACGCCACCGGGGTACCGGCAGCTCATGGCCACGACCGCGATCTGGTCGCCGGTGACGGGTGTGGCGACCGACGCGCGGGCGGGGGCGCCGCCGGCCGCGCCGAGCACCTCGGTGCGGAGGTGGTCGGCGAGGCGGGCCGGTGTCGGGTAGTCGAAGACGACGGCTGCCGGCAGCCGCAGGCCGGTGGCGGCGTTGAGGCGGTTGCGCAGCTCGACGGCCGTCAGCGAGTCGAAGCCGAGTTCCTTGAACGGCCGGTCGCCGGTCACCGCGTCGGCCGTCGCGTGGCCGAGGACGGTGGCGACGTTGCCGCGTACCAGGTCGAGGACGGTCTGGCGCTGCTCGTCCGCGGCGAGGCCGGCGAGCCGGTGGGCGAGCGCGGCCGCGGACCCGCCAGGCCCGGACCCGTACCCCGATCCGGCCGCCCGCCGCCGCGCCGCCGGGACGAGGCCGCGGAACAGCGCGGGCAGCGTGCCGGCGGCGGCCTGGCTCCGCAGCGCCGCCACATCGACGGCGGCCGGGACGACGAACGGCTGGCCGCTGGCGAGCGCGGCGTCGAAGAGGCCGAGCGCCTCCTCGGTCGGCATGGCGACGATCCCGCCGCCCCGGCTCATCCTGGCGATGTCGGCTTCGCTGAGGTGCCCGGTCATGCCGCTGCCCTCGGCCCAGTACCCCCAGGCCAGCGAGGTCGCGGGCCGGCCGGTGGCGGCGCGGTGCTGGGCGAGGGCGTCGAGGTAGGTGTTGGCGGCGGCGTAGTTTGCCTGCCCCGGGCTGCCGAACGCCCCGGACAGCGACGAGAACAGCACCAGTGGCACGCCGCCGCCGTCACCGAGTAGTTCATGCAGGTTGCGCGCGCCGTCGACCTTGGGCCGCAGCACGGCGTCCATCCGTTCCGGGGTGAGCGCGTCGAGCACGCCGTCGTCCAGCACGCCGGCCAGGTGTACGGCGGCCGTGAGCGGGTGGTCGGCCGGCACCGAGGAGAGCAGCGCGGCGAGGTCGTCGCGGTCGGCGACGTCGCAGCGGGCGACGGTCACCGACGCGCCCAGCGACTCCAGCTCACCGACGTCGGCCTCGCCGCCGCGGCTGGCCAGCAGCAGGTGCCGCACGCCGTACGCGGTGACGAGGTGCCGGGCGACCAGCGTGCCGAGCATGCCGGTGCCGCCGGTGAGCAGCACCGTGCCGTCCGGGTCGAGCGTCACCGGGGCCTGGGTCGCGTCGAGGCGGGTGAGGTGCGGTACCCGCAGCGTCCCTGCGCGGACGGCGACCTGCGGCTCGCCGGTGGCGATCGCCGCCGGCAGCAGGTCGGACTCGGGGTTGTCCAGGTCGATGAGGGTGAAGCGGTCGGGCTGCTCCCACTGCGCGGTGCGCACCATGCCCCACAGCGCGGCGGCGGTGAGATCGGCGATGTCGCCGTCCGGGTCGGTGGCGACCGCGCCGGAGGTGACGACTACCAGCCGGCGGTCCGCGGTGGACTCGTCGGCGAGCCATTCCTGGAGCTGGCCGAGCAGCCGGTGGGTGGCCTGGTGGACGTCGTCGCCGCCGGTGATCCGCAGCACCGTCGCGTCCGCCGGCTCGCCGTCGGTGTCCGGAGTGGACACCTCCGGCCAGGTGAGGTGGAACAGGCCGGCGCCGGAGCCGGTCGCGGTCGCGAGCTGGTCGGCGGGGATCGGCCGGACGGTGAGGGACGTGGCGGACAGGACCGGGCCGCCGGTGGCCCGGTCGGCGGCGGTGAGGCTGACCTCGTCCGTACCGGTGGCGGCGAGGCGTACCCGCAGCGCGGTGCCGGCCGGCGCGTGCAGCCGCACGCCGGACCAGGTGAACGGCAGCTTGACCTCGCTGTTGACCGAGCCGTCGGCGGACTCGGCGGCGAGCGGGTGCAGGGCGGCATCGAGTAGCGCGGGGTGGACGGCGAAGCCGGTGGCGGCCTCGGGGAGCTCGATCTCGGCGTACACGTCGTCGCCGCGCCTCCAGGCGGCGCGCAGGCCCTGGAACGCCGGGCCGTACTCGTACCCGCGCCCGGCCAGCTCCGCGTACAGGTCGGTGGGCAGCGGCGTCGCGCCGGGCGGCGGCCACTCGCCGGCCAGCCCGGGATCGGCGGGGACGCCGGTGCCGGTGGCGAGCGTGCCGGTGGCGTGCCGGGCCCACGGCTCGTCCTCGTCGGCGTCCGCCGGCCGAGAATGCACGGTGAGCGGCCGGGCGCCGGAGCCGTCCGGCTCGCCCACCCACACCTGTACCTGGGTACCGCCGTGTTCTGGCAGTACCAGCGGGGTGTGCAGGGTGAGCTCGTCCACGTCCGCGCCGTACCAGCCGCCCGCGTACAGGGCGAAGTCGAGCAGGGCGGTGCCGGGCAGCAGCACCGTGCCGAGGACGGCGTGGTCGGCGAGCCACGGTGTGCTGTCGACGGACAGCAGGCCGGTGAACACGGTCCCGCCGCCGTCGGCGAGCGGCACGGCCGCGCCGAGCAGCGGGTGCCCGGCGGGGCGCTGGCCGAGGCCGGCCGGGTCGCCGGTGCCGGCGGGGACGTCCAGCCAGTACCGCTCGTGCTGGAACGGGTAGGTCGGCAGGTCGGTCAGCCGGCCGCCGTCGAGCAGCGCCGGCCAGTCCACCGCCACCCCGGCCACGTGCAGCTGGGCCGCGGAGAGCAGGAACCGCCGCCAGCAGTCCTCGTCGCGGCGCAGCGTGCCGGCGACGGTGGCGTCGACGGTCTCCTGCACCGCCATGGTCAGCACCGGGTGCGGGCTGGCCTCGATGAACGTCCGGTGGCCGGCGGCGTGCAGGGCCTCCACGGTGTCGGCGAGCCGGACCGGCCGGCGCAGGTTCTCGTACCAGTACCCGGCGTCGAGTTCGGTGGTGTCGAGCTGGCCGCCGGTGACGGTGGAGTGGAACGGGATGGCGGCGGGCCGGGGATCGATGCCGGCGAGCGCGTCCAGGAGCCGGTCGCGGACGGCCTCGACCTGCGCGGAGTGTGAGGCGTAGTCGACGGGCACGGCCTTGGCCCGGATGTCGTCGGCGACGCAGGCGGCGACGAGTTCCTCGATGGCGGCCCGCTCGCCGGAGACGACGGTGGACGCCGGCCCGTTGACGGCGGCGATGCCGAGCCGGTCGCCCCAGGGCGCGGTCCGGGTCTCGACGTCGGCGACCGGCAGCGGCACCGAGGCCATGCCGCCGGTGCCGGCGAGGGTGGCGATGGCCTGGCTGCGGAGGGCGACGATGCGGGCGGCGTCCTCGAGGGTGAGTGCGCCGGCGACGTGGGCGGCGGCGATCTCGCCCTGCGAGTGGCCGACGACCGCGTCGGGTTCGACCCCGGCCGAGCGCCACAGTGCGGCCAGGGACACCATCACCGCCCACAGGGCGGGTTGGACGACGTCGACGCGTTCGAGGGCTTCGGGGTTGGCGAGCACGTCGGTGAGCAGCCAGTCGGTGTGCGGGGCGAGTGCGTCGGCGCAGGCACGCAGTTCGGTGGCGAAGACGGGGGAGGTGTCCAGCAGGTCCAGGGCCATGCCGGCCCACTGCGAGCCCTGGCCGGGGAACACGAACACGGTCCGGCCCGGCTCGCCGGCGGTACCGCGGACCACGCCGGGGGAGGGCTCGTCGGCGGCGAGCGCGTCCAGCGCGGCCCGGTACTCCTCCGGCGTGCCGGCGACGGTGACGGCACGCTCCGCGAGGGCGGCCCGTGCGGTGGCGAGCGTGTACGCGACGTCGGCCGGGTCGGCCTCGCCGGCACGGTCACGCAGCCGGGCGGCCAGGTCGCGGAGGGCGGCCGGGGTCGCCGCCGACAGCGGCCACGGCCGTACCCGGGGCGGGGCGGGCTCGCCGGCCGGCTCGGGCTCCGGGGCCTGTTCGAGGATGAGGTGAGCGTTGGTGCCGCTCATCCCGAACGAGGACACCGCCGCCCGGCGCGGCCGGTCGAGCTCCGGCCAGGGGCGGCCCTCGGTGAGCAGCTCGACCGCGCCGGACTCCCAGTCCACGTGCGGGGACGGCTCGTCCACGTGCAGGGTCGGCGGCAGCTCGCCGTGGCGGAGCGCCTCCACCATCTTGATCACGCTGGCGACGCCGGCGGCGGCCTGGGTGTGGCCGATGTTCGACTTGATCGAGCCGAGGTAGAGGGGGACCTCCCGGTCCTGGCCGTACGTGGCCAGTACGGCCTGGGCCTCGATCGGGTCGCCGAGGGTGGTGCCGGTGCCGTGTGCCTCCACGGTGTCCACTTCGGACGGCTGGAGGCCGGCGCTGGCCAGCGTCCGCTGGATCAGGCGCTGCTGGGACGGGCCGTTGGGGGAGGTGAGGCCGTTGCTGGCCCCGTCGGAGTTGATCGCGGAGCCGCGCAGCAGCGCCAGCACCGGGTGGCCGTTGCGACGCGCGTCGGCGAGGCGCTCCACCACCAGCACGCCCACGCCCTCGGCGAACCCGGCGCCGTCGGCGCAGGCCGCGAACGCCTTGCACCGGCCGTCCGGGGCCAGCCCGCGCTGCCGGCTGAACGAGGAGAACAGCGCCGGCGTCGCCATCACGGTCACGCCGCCGACCAGGGCGAGCGAGCACTCGCCGCGGCGCAGCGCCTGCCCGGCCAGGTGCAGCGCGACCAGCGAGGACGAGCACGCGGTGTCCACGGTGAACGCCGGGCCTTCCAGGCCGAACGCGTACGACAGCCGCCCGGACAGCACGCTGGCGGGGAAGCCGGTCACGTAGTAGCCCTCGAGCGCGCCCGCGACCCGCTGGACGAGCTGGCCGTAGTCCTGGTTGTTGGTGCCGGCGAACACGCCGGTGTCGCTGCCGCGCAGTCCGGCCGGGTCGATGCCGGCGCGTTCCAGCGCCTCCCACGCGGTCTCCAGCAGGAGCCGCTGCTGCGGGTCGGTGGCCAGCGCCTCGCGCGGCGACATGCCGAAGAAGCCCGCGTCGAAGTCGGCGGCGCCGGCCAGGAATCCGCCGCGCCGGGTGGTGCTCTTGCCGGTCCGCTCCGGATCGGGGTCGTACAGCTCCTCGACGTTCCAGCCACGGTCGTCCGGGAAGTCGCCGACCGCGTCGACGCCCCCGGCGACCAGCCGCCACAGGTCCTCCGGGCTCTCCACGCCGCCGGGGAACCGGCAGCTCATCGCGACGATGGCGACCGGGGAGTCGGTGGTGGCGGTGGTGGGCGCCGCGGTCACCCGGTCGGTGGGGGCGGTGAGGTACCGGGCCAGCGCGGCCGGCGTGGGGTGGTCGAAGACCAGCGTGGCGTGCAGCCGGCGGTCGAGGGCGGCGGCCAGCCGGTCCCGCAGCCGCACGCCGGTGAGCGAGTCGAAGCCCAGGTCCTTGAACGCGCGGTCCGGCGGCACCGCCTCGGCGGAGGAGTACCCGAGGACGGCCGCGACCTCGGTGCGGACCAGTTCGAGGGGGTTGGCGACGCCGGCCGGCCCGGTGGCGGTGGCGGCGGCGCGGGGCAGTTCGGCCCGCTCGGCGGCACGCGGGGCGGTGCGCTCGGGCGCGGGAGCCGGCACGCCGTCGGCCGGCGCGGGCCGGGACACCAGGCGGCCGACGGTGAGGACGGGGGCGCCGGTCGGGTCGGCGACCCGCACCGCGACGCCGCCCGGGGCGGGGCTGAGCACGACCCGGACGGTGCTCGCGCCGACCGCCCGCAGCGCCACGTCCGTCCAGGAGAACGGCAGGTTGACCGGGTCGGTGTCGAGGTCGGCGACGGCGGCGAGCGGTTGCAGCGCGGCGTCCAGCAGGGCCGGATGCAGGGCGTACCGGTCGGCGTCGCGCGGGTCGGGCAGGGCCGCCTCCGCGTACAGGACGTCGCCGGCCCGCCACGCGGCACGCAGGCCGCGGAATGCCGGGCCGTACCGCACGCCGGCACCGGCCAGCCGCTCGTACAGGCCGGCCAGCTCGACGGGTTCGGCGCCGGCCGGCGGCCACCCGGTCTCGGCGGCGGGCTCGGCAGCGGGAGCGGGCGAGGTGGGGATCAGGCCGGTGGCCTGCCGGGTCCAGCCGTCCTCGTCGGCGGCGTCCTCCGGTCGCGAGTGGACAGCCAGCGGCCGGTCGCCGCCGCCGTCCGGCGGGCCGACCGTGACCTGGAGGTGTACGGCGCCGTGCGCGGGCAGTACCAGCGGTGTCTCCAGGGTCAGCTCGGCCACCCGGTCGGCGCCGAGGTGCCGGGCCGCCTGCAACGCCAACTCCACGAACCCGGTGCCGGGCAGCAGCACGCCGCCGTGCAGCGCGTGGTCGGCGAGCCACCCGTGGGTGTGCGCGGACAGCCGGCCGGTGAGCAGCAGGCTGTCGCCGCCGGCCACGGTGACGGCCGCGCCGAGCAGCGGGTGCCGGGTGCCGGCCAGGCCGAGCTCGGCGGCGCCGGCGGTGGCCGGGGTGTCGAGCCAGTGCCGTTCCCGCTGGAACGCGTAGGTGGGCAGCGGCACGGTACGGCCGGGCAGGCCCGCGTACAGGGCCGGCCAGTCGACCGGGACGCCGCGCACGTGCAGCTCGGCGGCGCCGGTGAGGAACTGCCGCCAGCCGTCCTCGTCGCGGCGCAGCGAGCCGGTCACCACCGGGTCGGCGCCGGCCGCGTCGGCGGTCTCGCGGATGCCGACGGTCAGCACCGGATGCGGGCTGGCCTCCACGAACGTGCCGTACCCGTCGGCGAGCAGGGCCTCGACCGCCGGGGCGAACCGGACCGGCTGCCGGAGGTTCTCGTACCAGTACCCCGTGTCGAGCTCGGTGGTGTCGAGCTGGCCGCCGGCCGTCGCCGAGTAGTACGCGACCGTCGTGGGCCGGGGCTCGATGCCGGCGAGCGCGTCCAGGAGCCGGTCGCGGACGGCCTCGATCCGAGGGGAGTGCGAGGCGTAGTCGACGGGGATGATCCTGGCGCGCACACCGTCCGCCTCGCAGGCGGCGACCAGCTCGTCCAGGGCGGCCGGCTCGCCGGACACGACCGTGGCGGCCGGGCCGTTGAGCGCGGCCACCGACAGCCGGTCGCCCCACCGGGCGATCCGGTCGCGGACCTGGTCGGCGGGGAGCGCGACCGAGGCCATGCCGCCGGTGCCGGCGAGGGTGGCGATGGCCTGGCTGCGGAGGGCGACGATGCGGGCGGCGTCCTCGAGGGTGAGTGCGCCGGCGACGTGGGCGGCGGCGATCTCGCCCTGCGAGTGGCCGACGACGGCGTCGGGTTCGACCCCGGCCGAGCGCCACAGTGCGGCCAGGGACACCATCACCGCCCACAGGGCGGGTTGGACGACGTCGACGCGTTCGAGGGCTTCGGGGTTGGCGAGCACGTCGGTGAGTAGCCAGTCGGTGTGCGGGGTGAGCGCGTCGGCGCAGGCGCGCAGTTCGGTGGCGAAGACGGGGGAGGTGTCCAGCAGGTCCAGGGCCATGCCGGCCCACTGCGAGCCCTGGCCGGGGAACACGAACACGGTCCGGCCCGGCTCGCCGGCGGTACCGCGGACCACGCCGGGGTCGGTCATGCCGGCGGCGAGCGCGTCCAGCGCGGCCACCGGGTCGTCGGCCAGGACGACGGCCCGGTCCTCGAACGTCGCCCGCGTGGTGGCGAGCGAGCGGCCCACCTCCGCCGGGTCCAGGCCACGGGCGTGGTCGCGCAGGCGGGCCGCCTGGGCGACCAGGGCGGGCGTGCCGCGCCCGGACACCAGCCACGGCTGGACCGGAAGCGCCGTCGCCGGCACCGGCCTGTCCGGCGCCGGTGCGGCGGGACGCGACTCCGGGTCGGGGGCTTGCTCGACGATGACGTGGGCGTTGGTGCCGCTGATGCCGAAGGAGGAGACTCCGGCCCGGCGCGGCCGGTCGGCGGACGGCCAGGGGCGGGGCTCGGTGAGGAGTGCGACGGCGCCGGCGGTCCAGTCCACGTGCGGGGTGGGCTCGTCCACGTGCAGGGTGCGGGGGAGCTCGCCGTGGCGGAGGGCCTCCACCATCTTGATCAGGCCGGCGACGCCGGCGGCGGCCTGGGTGTGGCCGATGTTCGACTTGACGGAACCGAGGTAGAGCGGCTGGGCGCGGTCCTGGCCGTACGTGGCGAGCAGTGCCTGGGCCTCGATCGGGTCGCCGAGGGTCGTACCGGTGCCGTGCGCCTCCACCGCATCCACATCGGACGGACGGAGGCCGGCGGCGGCCAGCGCGGCCCTGATCACCCGCTGCTGGGACGGGCCGTTCGGGGCGGACAGCCGGCTGCTGGCGCCGTCGGAGTTGACCGCGGAGCCGCTGATCACCGCGAGCACCGGGTGGCCGTGGCGGCGCGCGTCGGACAGCCGCTCGAGCAGCAGCAGGCCGGCGCCGTCGGAGAACCCGGTGCCGTCGGCGGCCGCCGCGAAGGCCTTGCACCGGCCGTCCGCGGCCAGCCCGCGCTGCCGGCTGAACTCCACGTACCCGCCGGGCGTGGTGATGACCGTCGAGCCGCCGGCCAACGCGAGCCCGCACTCGCCCTGCCGCAGCGCCTGGCAGGCCAGGTGCACCGCGACCAGCGAGGAGGAGCAGGCGGTGTCGAGGGTGACCGCGGGGCCCTCCAGCCCGAAGTGGTACGCGACCCGGCCAGACGCCACGCTGGTGGTGCTGCCGGTGAACACGTGTCCCTCGTAGCCCTCCGGCGCCGGGTACAGCGGCCGGCCGTAGTCCATCCCGATCACGCCGACGAACACCCCTGTTGAACTGCCGCGCAGCGAGGTCGGCGGGATGCCGGCGCGCTCGAACGCCTCCCACGCGGTCTCCAGCAGCAGCCGCTGCTGCGGGTCGGTGGCGTCGGCCTCGCGCGGGCTGATCCCGAAGAAGGCGGCGTCGAACTCGTCCGCGTCGTGCACGAACCCGCCGGTGTTGGCGTACGAGGTGCCGTCGTGGGACGGGTCGGGGTGGTAGATCCGGTCGAGGTCCCAGCCCCGGTTGTCCGGAAACTCGGTGATCGCGTCGGTACCCTCGGCGACCAGCCGCCACAGGCCTTCGGGGTCGCGCACGCCGCCCGGGTACCGGCAGCTCATCGCCACGACGGCGATCGGCTCGCCAGGCCCGGCGGCGGACCCGCCGGTCTCCCGGAGCCTGGCCCTGGCCTCGTGCAGTTCGGCCGTGACCCGCTTCAGGTAGGCGCGGAGTTTCTCCTCGTTGGCCATTCGTCAACCTCGCCCGTCCAGCTCGTTGTCGATGAAGTCGAAGATCTCCTCGTCACTGGCGCCGGAGATCCGCGACGCGGCGTCGGGCTCGTCCGCCCCGCCGTCGCCGCTCCCGTCGGCGCACAGCTCGCCGCGCAGGTGCCGGGCGAGCGCGGCCGGGTTGGGGTTGTCGAAGACGACGGTGGTCGGCAGCCGCAGCCCGGTCGCGGCCTGGAGCCGGTTGCGCAGCTCCACGGCGGTGAGGGAGTCGAACCCCATGTCCAGGAATCCCCGTTCCGCGTTCACCGCCGCGCCGTGCCCGAGCACCACCGCGACCTCGGTACGGATCAGGTCGAGCAGCATCCGGTCCTGGTCGCGGGCTGGCCGGCCGGCGAGCCGCTCGGCCAGCACCGGCCCGGAGGTCGCCGGCGTGTCCGAGGCGGCCCGCCGCCGGGCCTGGGTGCCGCCACCGGCGAGCCCGCGCAGCGGCGGCGGCAGGTTGTCCTCGCCGCGCCGCAGCGCGGCCGTGTCCAGGCGTACCGGCGCGAGCACCGGCCGGTCGGCGGCCAGCGCGGCGTCGAACAGCGCCACACCGTCCGCGGTGGACAGCGGCAGCACGCCGCCGCGGCTCAGCCGGTGCCGGTCGGTCCCGGTCAGCTCGCCGGTCATGCCGCTGGCCTCGGCCCACTGGCCCCACGCCAGCGACACCGCGGGCCGGCCGCGCAGCCGCCGGTGGTGGGCGAGCGCGTCGACGGCCGCGTTGGCGGCGGCGTAGTTGGCCTGGCCGGGGCTGCCGAGCAGGCCGGCGGCGGAGGAGAACAGCACCAGCGGCGCCTCGCCGGCCAGCTCGTCCAGCACCCGGGCGGCGTCCAGCTTCGGCCGCCGTACCCGGTCCAGCCGGTCGGCGGTGAGCGTCTCCACGGTGCCGTCGTCGAGCACCCCGGCCGCGTGCACCACCGCGGCGAGGTCGCGCCCGGCCAGCAGGCCGGCGAGCGCGTCCCGGTCGGCGGCGTCGGCGGCGGCGACCGTGACGTCCGCGCCGCGGTCGGTCAGCTCGGCGGCCAGCTCCCGCACGCCGGGGGCGTCCTCGCCGCGGCGGCCGACCAGCAGCAGCTTCCGGATCCCGTGCGCGTCCACCAGGTGCCTCGCGACGTGCCCGCCGAGCGTGCCGGTGGCGCCGGTGACCAGCACCGTCCCGTCCGGGTCGAGCGGCGCGGGCAGGGTGAGCACGAGCTTGCCGGTGTGCCGGGCATGGCTGAAGTACCGGAACGCCTCCGGCGCCCGGCGCAGGTCCCACGCGGTCACCGGCAGCGGCCGCAGCACGCCGGATCGGAACAGCTCCAGCAGCTCCCCGAACATCTCCGCGATCCGGTCCGGGCCGGCGTCCAGCAGGTCGAACGCGCGGTACCGGACGCCGTCCGGCATGTCGCCGGGGTCGCGGATGTCGGTCTTGCCCATCTCCACGAACCGGCCGCCGCGCGGCAGCAGCCGCAGCGAGGCCTCCACCGGATCGCCGGACAGCGAGTTCAGCACCACGTCCACACCGGACCCGCCGGTCGCGGCCAGGAACCGGTCGGCGAACTCCAGGTCGCGGGAGGAGGCGATGTGGTCGTCGGGCAGGCCCTGGGCGCGCAGCACGGGCCATTTCGGCGGGCTGGCGGTGGCGTACACCTCCACGCCCCAGTGCCGGGCGAGCTGGAGGGTGGCCGAGCCGACCCCGCCGGTCGCGACGTGCAGCAGCAGCTTCTCGCCGCGCTCGAGGCCGGCCAGGTCGACCAGGCCGAAGTACGCGGTGAGGAAGACGGTCGGGACGGTGGCGGCGTCCGCGAACGACCAGCCGTCCGGGATCGGGGCCACCATCCGCGCGTCGGTGACGGACACGCCGCCGACGCCGTCCGGGAACAGGCCCATCACCCGGTCGCCGGGGGCGAGCCCGGTGACGCCGGGGCCGACCTCGGCGACGACACCCGCGCCCTCGCCGCCGATGACGCCCTTCTCGTAGTCGACCATGTCGAGGGCGATGACGACGTCCCGGAAGTTCATGCCGATCGCGCGCAGCGCGACCCGCACCTCGCCGTCGGCGAGCGGCCGCGCCGCCTCCGGCCAGGGCAGCAGGTTCAGGTTCTCCAGGCTGCCGGCCTCGGTCACGTCCAGCCGGTACGGCTCGGCGGGAATGGCGAGCCCGGCGGTGTCCGGGTCGTGGCGGGCCAGCCGGGGCGCGTACAGGGCGTCCGCGCGCCGGGCGAGCTGCGGCTCGCCGGTGGCCAGCGCCGCGTCGAGATCGGGGTCGTCGGTGTCGGTGTCGAGGAGGACGAACCGGTCCGGGTGCTCGGACTGGGCGCTGCGGACCAGGCCCCAGACGGCGGCCTGCTCCGGGTCGGCGTCGTCGCCGGGCAGCACCGGCACCGCGCCGCGGGTGGCGACGACCAGCCTGGCGTCGTCCGCGTGGTCGCCGGCGAGCCAGGACCGGACCAGGTCGAGGGCCTCGCGTGCGCCGGCCGGGCGGGCGAGCTCGTACGGCGGCGCGGCACCGTCGCCGGCGGTGACCGGGGTCCAGTCCAGCCGGTACAGGTCGCGCGGGGCGGCGGTGAGCGGGCCGGCCGGCAGTGGCCGGGTGACCACCGACTCGACGGCGGCCACCGGCGCGCCGGTGGGGTCGGCGAGCGTCACGGCCACCGCGCCGTCTCCGGCCGGCCGGACGTGCGCCCGCAGCGCGGTCGCGCCGGTGGCCAGCAGCGACACGCCGGTCCAGGTGAACGGCAGCCGTACCCCGTCGCCGGTCTGGTCCCGCGCGGTGAGGTGGAGGGCGGCGTCGAGCAGGGCGGGGTGCAGGCCGTACCGGTCGGCGCCGTCCGGGTTCGGCAGCTCGACCTCGGCGTACACGTCGTCGCCGGAGCGCCAGGCGGCCCGCACGCCCCGGAACGCCAGGCCGTAGCCGAGGCCGGCGGCGGCCAGCCGGTCGTACAGGTCGGTGACGTCGCACGGTTCGGCGCCGGGCGGCGGCCACTCGGCGAGCCCGGCGGGCGGCGCGCCGGTGTCGGGGACGAGCCGGCCGGAGGCGTGCCGGGTCCACGGCTGGCCGGGGTCGTCGCCGTCGGGGCGGGCGTGCACGGTGACCGGCCGCCCGCCGTCGCCCTCCGGCGGGCCGACCCGGACCTGGAGCCGCGTGCCCCCGGCCGGGACCGGCAGCGGCGCGTGCAGGGTCAGCTCGTCCAGCCGGCCGCAGCCGAGCAGGTCGCCGGCGTGCAGCACGGCCTCGACGAACGCCGTCCCGGGCAGGATGGCCGTGTCGCGCACGCGGTGGTCGGCCAGCCACGGCTGGGCGGCGGTGGACAGCCGGCCGGTGAGCAGGCAGCCGTCATCGTCGGCGACCGGCACCAGCGCGCCCAGTAACGGGTGGCCGGCGCGGTCCAGGCCCAGGTCAGCCACGTCGCCGGCCCCGGCCGGCCGGTCCAGCCAGTACCGTTCCCGCTGGAACGGGTAGGTGGGCAGGTCGACCAGCCGGCCGGCGGGCAGCAGCGCCGGCCAGTCCACCGGCGCGCCGCGGACGTGCAGGCCGGCGGCGGACATGAGGAGACGCCGCGGTCCGCCGTCGGCCCGGCGCAGGGTGCCCACCACGGTGACGTCCGGCAGGTCGGCCGCCTCGGCGGTCTCCTGGACCGGCACGGTGAGCACGGGGTGCGGGCTGACCTCGACCAGGGTGTGGTGTCCGGCGTCGAGCAGCGCCCTGGTCGCGCCCGCGAAATCGACGGTGTGGCGCAGGTTGCGGAACCAGTACTCCGGCCCCAGCTCGGCGGTGTCCAGCGGACCGCCGGTCACGGTCGAGTAGAAGGCCACCTCGGCGGCGCGCGGCGCGATGCCGTCGAGGGCGGCGAGCAGGTCCTCGCGCAGGCCGTCCACGTGCCGGCAGTGCGAGGCGTAGTCCACCGAGATGCGGCGGGCCCGCACGCCGTCCGCCTGGTACGCGGCCACCAGCTCGTCCACGGCGTCCGCGTCGCCGGACACCACGGTGGCGGCCGGCCCGTTGACGCTGGCCAGCTCGACCGGCCCGCCGTCGATCCGGTCCCGGACCTCGGCGGCGGGCAGCGGCACCGAGGCCATGGCGCCGGTACCGGCCAGTGCGGTGACCGCCCGGCTGCGGACCGCCACGATGCGGGCGGCGTCGTCCAGCGACAGCGCGCCGGCGACGTACGCGGCCGCCACCTCGCCCTGCGAGTGGCCGACCACCGCGTCCGGCCGTACGCCGGCCGACCGCCACCACGCCGCGAGCGACACCATCGTGGCGAACAGCAGCGGCTGCACGACGTCGTCGCGGTCCAGCGGCGGCGGGTCGGTCAGCGACCAGTCCAGGTGCGGGGCGAACGCCTCCGCACAGGCCAGGAACTCGTCCCGGTACGCGGGCACGGTGTCCAGCAGCTCCCGGCCCATGCCGTCCCACTGCGAGCCCTGGCCGGGGAACACGAACGCGGTCCGGCCGCCGCCGCCGACGGCCGTGCCGGTGACCAGGCTGCCGGCCGAGCTGTCGCCGGCGAGCGCGGCGAGGCCGTCGAGCAGGTCGTCCCGGTCGTCCGCGACCACCACGGCCCGGTGCTCGAAGCGGGAGCGAACCGCCAGCGACCGGGCCACGTCGGCCAGTCCGGCGCCGTCGCTGGTGAGGTGCTCGCGCAACGCGGCGGCCTGCTCGCGCAGGGCCGTACCGGTCCGCGCCGAGAGCAGGCAGGGCGCCGGCCCGTCCGCGTCGGCCGGAGGCTCCTCGGTGGGGGTGGCGGCTTCGAGGATGACGTGGGCGTTGGTGCCGCTGACGCCGAAGGAGGAGACGGCGGCGCGGTGGGGCCGGTCGTGGTGGGGCCAGGGTTGGGTTTGGGTGAGGAGGGTGAGGGTGCCGGCGTTCCAGTCGACGTGGGGGGTGGGTTGGTCGATGTGGAGGGTGGGTGGGAGTTGGCCGTGGCGGAGGGCTTCGACCATTTTGATGACGCCGGCGACACCAGCGGCGGCTTGGGTGTGGCCGAGGTTGGATTTGATGGAGCCGAGGTAGAGGGGGTCGGTGCGGTTTGTGCCGTAGGTGTTGAGGAGGGCTTGGGCTTCGATGGGGTCGCCGAGGGTGGTGCCGGTGCCGTGGGCTTCGATGGCGTCGATGTCGGTGGTCTGGAGGCCGGCGGTGGCGAGGGCGGCGCGGATGACGCGTTCCTGGGAGGGGCCGTTGGGGGCGGTGAGGCCGTTGCTGGCGCCGTCGGAGTTGACGGCCGATCCGCGTACCACGGCCAGCACCGGGTGGCCGAGGCGTTCGGCGTCCGCCAGCCGCTCGACCAGCAGCAGCCCGGCGCCCTCGGCGAAGCCGGTGCCGTCGGCCGCGGCCGCGAACGGCTTGCACCGCCCGTCCGGGGCGAGCCCGCGCTGCCGGCTGAATTCGATGAACGTCGCCGGGGTCGCCATCACGGTCACCCCGCCGGCCAGGGCCAGGTCGCACTCGCCGTGCCGCAGCGCCTGGCAGGCCTGGTGCAGCGCGACCAGCGAGGACGAGCAGGCGGTGTCCACGGTCAGCACCGGCCCCTCCAGGCCGAGCACGTACGCCACCCGGCCGGAGGCGACGCTGCCGGCACTGCCGTTGACCAGGTACGCCTCCAGCTCCGGCGGGGCCTGGTCCAGCATCCGGCCGGCGTAGTCGTCGTACATGACGCCGGTGAACACCCCGGTCGCGCTGCCCCGCACCGACTCCGGGTCGATGCCCGCCCGTTCGAACGCCTCCCACGCGACCTCGAGCAGCAGCCGCTGCTGCGGGTCGGTGGCGAGCGCCTCGCGGGCGGTCATGCCGAAGAAGTCCGGATCGAAGTCGGCGGGCGCGTCGAGGAATCCGCCCTCGCGGACGTAGCAGCGGCCCGCGCGGTCCGGGTCCGGGTCGTACAGCCGGCTCAGGTCCCAGCCGCGGTCGGCGGGGAAGCCGGAGATCGCGTCGGTGCCGTCGGCCACCAGCCGCCACAGGTCGCGCGGCGACCGGACGCCGCCGGGGAAGCGGCAGCCGATGCCGACGATGGCGATCGGGCCCTCGGCGGCGGCCGGCTCGGTGGTGGTCGCGACGGGTGCGGCGGCACCGGCGAGTTCGGTGTCCAGCCTGGCGGCGACGGCGGTCGCGCTCGGGTGGTCGAAGACCAGGGTGGGCGGCAGTCGCAGGCCGGTGGCGGCGTTCAGCCGGTTGCGCAGCTCGACGGCGGAGAGCGAGTCGAATCCCAGCTCGGCGAAGGCGCGGCCCGGCCCGACCGCGTCCGCCGAGTCGTGGCCGAGCACGGTCGCGACCTGGGAGCGGACCAGGTCCAGCAGGACACGCCCGCGCTCGTCGGCGGCCAGGCCGGCCAGCCGGCGGCGCAGGTCGGCGTCGTCGCCGCCGGCCCGCCGGGCCGGTACCCGGACCAGCTCGCCGAGGACCGCCGGCAGCAGGCCGGCGCGGGCCTGGGCGCGCAGCGCGGGCAGGTCCAGCCGGGCCGGTAGCAGGACAGCCGGGCCGTCGCCGGCGAGGCCGGCGTCGAACAGCGCCAGTCCGTCCTCTTCGGACAGCGGCAGCAGCCCCTGGCGGGCCATCCTTGCCATGTCCGCCCGGTCCAGGTGCCCGGTCATGCCGCTGGCCTGCGCCCACAGGCCCCAGCCGTAGGCGCGTACCGGCTGGCCGGCGGCGGCCCGCACCGCGGCGACGGCCTCGACGGCCGCGTTGGCGGCGGCGTAGTTGGCCTGGCCGGGCGTGCCGAGCGTGCCCGCGAGGGAGGAGAACAGCAGCAGCGGCACGCCGTCGCCGGCCAGCTCGTGCAGGTTCCAGGCGGCGTCCAGCTTGGGCCGCAGCACCGTGTCGAGCCGCTCCGGGGTGATCGCGTCGACGGTGGCGTCGTCCAGCACGCCGGCCGCGTGCACGACGGCGGCCAGCCGGCGGCCGTCGAGTACGGCGGCGAGCGCGTCCCGGTCGGCGGCGTCGCAGGCCACGGCCGTCACGTCGGCGTCGAGGCCGGCCAGCTCGGCCGGCACCCGGCCGCCGCGGCTGGCCAGCAGCAGGTGCCGCACGCCGTGCGCGGCGACGAGGTGGCGGGCGACCAGCCCGCCGACCGTGCCGGCGCCGCCGACCACCAGCACCGTGCCGTCCGGGTCGAGTTCGAGCGGCTCGCCGGCCGGCTCGACCGGGGTGACCCTGGGCACGTACGCGATGCCGTCGCGGATCGCGACCTGTGGCTCGCCGAGCGCGACCGCGCCGGCCGGCACCGGGCCGTCCCTGTCGCTGCCGGTGTCGACGAGGACGAAGCGGTCCGGGTGCTCGGTCTGCGCCGTGCGGACCAGCCCCCAGACGGCGGCCTGGGCCGGGTCGGGCACCTCGCCGTCCCGGACCGCCACCGCGCCGCGGGTGTGCACGACCAGCGGCTCCGGCGTGCCGGCGGCCAGCCGGTCCCGCACGGCCGCGAGGGCCTGCGCGGTGGCGGTCCGGACCCGGGCGGGCAGGTCGCCGTCGCCCGGCGCTGGTACACACGGGCCGGTGGCCGGGTCCGGTTCGGACGCGAGCGGTCCGCGTTCCCGCCACACCAGACCGAACAGGGCGTCCCGGCGCGCGTCGCCGGCGGCGAGCTGGGCGGCCGGCACCGGCCGGACGGCCAGCGACTCGACCGTGAACACCGGCGCGCCGGTGCCGTCGGTGGCGGACACCGCCACCGCGTCCCGGCCGGCCGGCGACAGCCGTACCCGCAGCGTCCCGCCGGCCGGACCGTGCCGTGTCATCCCGGAGCAGGCGAACGGCAGCAGCAGCGCGCCGGACCCGTCCGGCTCCCTGGTCAGCACGACCGGGTGCAGCGCCGCGTCCAGCAGCGCCGGGTGCAGGGCGACCCCCCCGGCGGCCTCGTCGGGCAGCCGCACCTCGGCGTAGGTGTCGTCGCCGGCCCGCCACAGCCGGGCCAGCCCCTGGAAGGCGGGGCCGTAGTCGTACCCGCGGTCGGCGAGTTCGGCGTAGAAGTCGGTGTCGGCGGGCACCGCGCCGGGCGGCGGCCACCGGTCCGCGGCTGCCGCCGGCGCCGGGCCGGCGGCGGGGGCGAGGGTACCGGAGGCGTGCGTGGTCCAGCCGGACTCGGGCGAGCCGGCGTCGAGGGTGACCGGCCGCCGGCCGTCGCCGGCCGGCCGGCCGACCGTGACCCGCAGCCGCACGGCGTCCTGCCCGGCCAGCACCAGCGGCCGGTGCAGGGTCAGCTCGTCCAGGCGGTCCAGGCCGGCCCGCTCGCCCGCGGTCAGCGCCAGCTCGGCCAGGGCGGCACCGGGCAGCAGCACGGTGCCGGCGGCGGCGTGGTCGGCCAGCCACGGCTGGCGGTCCAGGCCGAGCCGGCCGGTGAGTACCAGCGTGCCGTCGTCCAGCTCGACCTCGCCGGCCAGCAGCGGGTGGCCGACCGGCTCCAGACCGAGGTCGGCGGCGTCCGCGCTGCCCCGGGAGGCGAGCCAGTACCGGCGGCGCTGGAACGGGTAGGTTGGCAGCGGCACCCGGCGGGCCTCGACGCCCGCGTACGCGGCGGCCCAGTCCACCGTGCCGCCGGCCGCGTGCAGCCGGGCGGCGGCGGCGAGCGCCCGCTCCCCACCGTTCTCGTCGCGGCGCAGCGTGCCGAGCACGACCGCGCCGCCCTCGGTGGTCTCCTCCAGGCCCATCGTGAGCACCGGATGCGGGCTGGCCTCGACGAACGTCCGCCAGCCCGCGGCCAGCAGGGCGCGGGTGGCGGCCTCGAAGCGGACCGGGCGGCGGAGGTTCTCGTACCAGTACTCCGGGCCGGGCGCGGTCTCCAGCGGCTCGGCGGTGAGCGTCGAGTAGAACGGGATCTCGGGCGGCCGCGGCGCGATGCCGTCCAGCGCGGCCAGCAGGTCGTCGCGGATCGCGTCCACGTGCGGGGAGTGCGAGGCGTAGTCGACCGGGATCGTCCGGGCCCGGACGCCGTCTTCGGTGACGGCCGCGACCAGCGCCTCCACCGCGTCCCGGTCGCCGGAGACCACAGTGGACGACGGGCCGTTGACGGCCGCGATCCCGACACCGTCCGGCAGCCGGTCGCGTACCGCGTCCGCCGGCAGCGCCACCGACGCCATGCCGCCGCGCCCGGCCAGCGCGGCCAGCGCCCGGCTGCGGACCGCGACCACCCTGGCCGCGTCCTCCAGCGACAGCGCGCCCGCCACGCAGGCGGCGGCGATCTCGCCCTGCGAGTGGCCGACCACGGCGTCCGGCTCGACGCCCATCGACCGCCACCACGCCGCCAGCGACACCATCATCGCCCACAGCGCGGGCTGGACGACGTCGTCGCGGTCCAGCGGCGGCGGGTCCAGCAGCGACCAGTCCAGGTGCGGGGCGAGCGCCTCGGCGCACTCCCGGTAGCGGGCGGCGAACGCGGGCGAGGTCGCCAGCAGGTCGGCGGCCATCCCGTCCCACTGCGACCCCTGACCGGGGAACACGAAGGCGGTACGGCCGGGGTCGGCGGCGACACCGGTGACGGCCCCGTCCGGCTGCTCGCCGCGGGCGAGCGCGGCCAGCACCGGCTCCGGGTCGGCCGCGGTGACCACGGCCCGGTGCGGGAAGCCGGCGTGCGGCAGCCCGGTGGCCAGCGAGTACCCGACGTCGGCGCGGTCCGCGCCGCTCGCCAGCAGGTCGCGGATCTGGCCGGCGCGGTCGCGCAGCGCCCCGCCGGACCGGGCCGACAGCACCAGCGGCAGTGGCGCGGAACTGTGGACCCGGGGGGCGGGTTCGGGGGTGGGTTCGGGGGCTTCGAGTACGACGTGGGCGTTGGTGCCGCTGATCCCGAACGCGGACACGGCGGACCGGCGCGGCCGGCCGGTGTCCGGCCACGGCTCGGCCTCGGTGAGCGGGGCCAGCGCGCCGGTGGTCCAGTCCACCTCGGGGCTGGGTTCGGCCAGGTGCAGGATGGCCGGCAGCCGGCCGTGCCGCATGGCCAGCACCATCTTGATCACCCCGGCCACGCCGGACGCGGCCTGGGTGTGGCCCAGGTTGGACTTGAGCGCGCCGAGCCGCAGCGGGCGGTCGGCGGGCCGGTCCCGGCCGTACGTGGCGAGTAGCGCCTGCGCCTCGATCGGGTCGCCGAGGGTGGTGCCGGTGCCGTGCGCCTCCACTGCGTCGACCTCGGCGGGGTCCAGCCCGGCGGCGGCCAGCGCGGCCCGGATCACCCGCTCCTGGGACGGGCCGTTCGGCGCGGTCAGGCCGTTGCTGGCGCCGTCGGAGTTCACCGCCGAGCCGCGGACGACGGCGAGCACCTCGTGCCCGTTGCGGCGAGCGTCGGACAGGCGTTCGAGGAGTACCAGGCCGGCGCCCTCGGACCAGCCGGTGCCGTCGGCGGCGGCGGAGAACGGCTTGCACCGCCCGTCCGGCGCCAGCCCGCGCTGCCGGCTGAACGCGACGAAGATCCCCGGTGTGGCCAGCACGGTCACGCCGCCGGCCAGGGCCAGGTCGCACTCGCCCTGCCGCAGCGCCTGCCCGGCCAGGTGCAGCGCCACCAGCGACGAGGAGCAGGCGGTGTCGACGGTGACGGCCGGGCCCTCCAGCCCGAACGTGTACGCCACCCGCCCGGACGCGACGCTGCTGGTGCTGGCCACCGCGAACTGTCCCTCGTACCCCTCGTCGCCGGTGTCCAGCAGCCGCAGGCCGTAGTCGTTGTACATGACGCCGGCGAACACGCCGGTCCTGCTGCGCCGCAGCGCGGCCGGGTCGAGGCCGGCCCGCTCGAACGCCTCCCAGGTCAGCTCCAGCAGCAGCCGCTGCTGCGGGTCGGTGCCGAGCGCCTCCCGCGGGCTGATGCCGAAGAAGTCGGCGTCGAAGTCGGCGGCGTCGTACAGGAAGCCGCCCTGCCGGGTGGTGACGGGGCCGGCGTTCCAGCCCCGGTCGGTCGGGAACGGGCCGATCGCGTCGGTGCCGGAGTCGGCCAGTGCCCAGAGGTCCTCGGGGGTGCGGACGCCGCCGGGGTACCGGCAGCTCATCGCGACGATCGCGATCGGCTCGTCGGTGGCGGTGGCGACCCGCTCCGTGGGCGCGGCCGGCCCGCCGCCCGTCTGCTCGCGCAGGTACTCGGCGACCCGCTCCGGTGTCGGGTGGTCGAACAGCAGCGTGGCGGGCAGCCGCAGGCCGGTGACGGAGGCCAGCCGGTTGCGGAGGTCGACGGCTGCCAGCGAGTCGAAGCCCATCTCCTGGAACGCCCGCCCGGTGTCGACGGTGGCCGGGGTGGCGTGCCCGAGCACGGTCGCGACCTGGGCGCGGACCAGTTCCAGCGGGTCGGCGCCGGTCGTTGTCGTACCGGGTGCGCCGGCCGCGGCGGCGCGGCGGGCGGGGGCGGGCACCAGCCCGCGCAGCACCGGCGGGACGGTGCCGGCGGCGCGAACGGCGGCCAGGTCCAGCACGGCCGGCACCAGCGCTTGTGTGCCGGCCGCGCCGGCGGCGAGGGCCGCGTCGAACAGTGCCAGCCCGCGCTCGGACGGCATCGGCGCGATCCCGTTCCGGCTCATCCTGGCCAGGTCGGCCCTGTCCAGGTGACCGGTCATCCCGCTGGCCTCGCCCCAGAGCCCCCAGGCCAGCGCGGTGGCCGGCCGGCCGGTGGCGGCGCGGTGGGTGGCCAGGCCGTCCAGGAACGCGTTGCCGGCGGTGTAGTTGGCCTGGCCCGGGTTGCCGAGGGTGGCGGTGATCGAGGAGAACAGGATCAGCGGCGCGTCGCCGATGAGCTCGTGCAGGTTCCAGGCGGCGTCGACCTTGGGGCGCAGCACGGTGTCCAGGCGGTCGCCGGTGAGCGCGGTGAGCGTGGCGTCGTCGAGTACCCCGGCGGTGTGCACGGCGGCGGCCAGCCGGCGGCCGTCGAGCAGGGCGGCGAGCGCGTCGCGGTCGGCGGTGTCGCAGGCGTGCAGCTCGACCTCGGCGCCGAGCCCGGCCAGTTCGGCGCGCAACGCGTCGGCGCCCTCGGCGGCGGGGCCGCGCCGGCTGGTGAGCAGCAGCCGGCGGACGCCGTACCGGGTGGCCAGGTGCCTGGCGACCAGCGCGCCCAGCGTGCCGGTCGCCCCGGTGACCAGCACGGTCCCGTCGGGGTCGAACGCCGGCGGGTCGCCGTCCGGGGCCGGGACCCTGGCCAGCCTGGGCACGTGCGCGGTGCCGTCGCGGAGGGCGAGCTGCGGCTCGCCGGTGGCGACGGCGGCGGCCAGCGCCCGTTCGGAGGCCGGCGTGCCGTCGGTGTCGGCGAGCACGAAACGGTCCGGGTGCTCGGCCTGGGCCGTGCGGACCAGCCCCCAGACGGCCGCGCCGGGCAGGTCCGGCACGTCCTCGTCCGGCGTCACCGGGACGGCCCCGCGGGTCAGCAGCACCAGCCGCTCGTCGCCGCGGTCGGCGTCCAGCCACTCCTGGAGCCGTTCGAGCGCCCACCGGCTGGCGGCGCGCACCTGCTCCGGCACCTCGCCGGGGTACCTGCCGCAGTCGGCGATCACGAGGTCGTCCGCGGCGCCGCCCGCGCCGGCCAGCGGTGTCCATTCCAGACGGTACAGCGGGTCGGCGCCGACGCCGGTGAGTTGCTCGGCGGTGACCGGGCGCAGTACCAGCGCGTCCACGGCCGCCACCGGCGCGCCGGTCGGGTCCGCGACGGCCAGCGCCACGGTGTCCGGACCGGTGCGGGTGATCCTGACCCGCAGCGTGCCGGCGCCGGTGGCGGCCAGCCGCGCCCCGGACCAGGAGAACGGCAGCAGCGTGCGGCCCGGCTCGGCGGTGCCGACGACCGCGTGCAGCGCGCCGTCGAGCAGCGCCGGGTCGAGCGCGAAGTCGCCGGGTTCGTCCACCGCGATCTCCGCGTACACGTCGTCGCCGTCCCGCCAGGCGGCGCGCAGCGTGCGGAACGCGGGACCGTACCCGTAGCCGTCCGCGGCGAGCCGCTCGTACAGCGCGGCGGGGTCGAGCGGGGCGGCGCCGGCCGGCGGCCACGACCCGGTCAGCGTGGCCGCCGGCCCCGCACCGCGTGCCAGCACGCCACCGGCGTGCTGGGTCCACGGTTCGTCCGGTCCGCGCCGGGACCACACGCCCACCTGCCGCCGGCCGGCCTCGTCGGCCGCGCCCGCGGTGAGCTGGACGTGCACGCCGCCGGACGGCGGCAGCACCAGCGGCGCGTGCAGGGTGAGCTCCTCCACCTGGTCGCAGCCGACCCGGTCGGCGGCGTGCAGCGCCAGCTCCAGCAGGGCGGTGCCGGGCAGCACCACGGTGCCGTGCACGGCATGGTCGGCGAGCCAGGGGTGGGTGGACAGCGACAGCGTGCCGGTGAGCAGCAGCCCGTCGCCGTCGGCGAGCGGCACCGCGTCCGGCAGCAGCGGGTGGCCGCCGCGCCGGCCGGTGCCCGGCAGCAGCCAGTACCGCTGCCGCTGGAAGGGGTAGGTGGGCAGCTCGACGCGGCGGGCGCCGGGGAACAGGCCGGCCCAGTCCGGGGTCGCCCCGGCCGCGTGCACCTGGGCGAGCGAGGTGAGGAACCGGCGCCAGCCGCCGTCGTCGCGGCGCACCGTTCCGGCCGCCGTGGTGTCTGCGCCCGCGTCGGCCGCGGTCTCGCCGATCCCGACGGTGAGCACCGGGTGCGGGCTGACCTCGACGAACAGGTCGTGTCCTGCCGCCAGCAGGGCGCGGGTGGCCCGCTCGAAGCTGACCGGCTCGCGCAGGTTGCGGTACCAGTACTCCGGGTCGAGCCCGGTGGTGTCGAGCGGCCCGCCGGTGACGGTGGAGTAGAACGGCACCTCGGCCGGCCGCGGCTCGATGCCGGCGATCCCGGCGAGGAGCCGGTCGCGGACCGGTTCCACCTGCGGCGAGTGGGAGGCGTAGTCGATGGCGATCCGGCGGGCCTTGACGCCCTCGGCGCGGTACCGCGCGTACAGCTCCTCGACGGCGGCCGGCTCGCCGGACACGACGGTGGAGCCCGGCCCGTTGACGGTGCCGACGCAGAGCCGGTCGCCCCAGCTCGCGAGCTGCCGCTCGACCTCGGCGACCGGCAGCGGCACCGACATCATCGCGCCGGCCCCGGACAGCGCCGCCAGGGCCTGGCCGCGGACGGCCACCAGCCGGGCGGCGTCCTCCAGCGACAGCGCGCCGGCCACGCAGGCGGCGGCGATCTCGCCCTGCGAGTGGCCGACCACGGCGTCCGGCTCGACGCCCGCGGACCGCCACAGCGCGGCGAGGGACACCATGACCGCCCACAGCGCCGGCTGGACGATCTCGACGCGTTCGAGCGCCTCCGTGTCGGCGAGCACGTCGCGCAGCGACCAGTCCACGTGCGGGGCGAGCGCGGCGGCGCAGGCGTCCATCCGCTCGCGGAACACCTCGCTCGCGTCCAGCAGTTCCATCGCCATTCCCGGCCACTGCGAGCCCTGGCCGGGGAAGACGAAGGCGACCTTGCGGGCCCGCGCCGTGCCCACCACGGTGCCGGCCCCGGGCTGGCCGGCGGCCAGCAGGTCCAGTTCGGACAGCAGCTCGTCCCGGCCCGCGCCGACGACGACGGCACGGTGGTCGAACGCCCTACGCCCGGTCGCGAGCGTGTACCCGACGTCGGCGATCGCCACGTCGGTGGCGAGCCGGTCCCGCAGCCGCGCGGCCTGCTCGCGCAGCGCCCGATCGTCCCGGCCGGACAGCACCAGCGGCGTCACGGCCTCCGGCGCGGGTGTCCGGTCCGGCTCGGGCGGCGGCTGCTCGACCAGTACGTGGGCGTTGGTGCCGCTGATGCCGAACGAGGACACGCCGGCCCGGCGGGGCCTGCCGGCGTCCGGCCACGGGCGGGCCGTCGCCAGCAGCTCGACCGTTCCGGTCGACCAGTCCACGTGTGGTGACGGCTCCTCCGCGTGCAGGGTGGGCGGCAGCTCGCCGTGCCGCATCGCCATGATCATCTTGATCAGGCCGCCGACGCCGGCCGCCGCCTGGCTGTGGCCGATGTTCGACTTGATCGAGCCGAGGTAGAGGGGTTCGTCGCGGTCCTGGCCGTACGTGGCCAGCAGCGCCGCCGCCTCCACCGGGTCGCCCAGCGTGGTACCGGTGCCGTGCGCCTCCACGGCGTCCACCTCGGACGGCCGTAGGCCGGCGGTGGCGAGTGCCTGCCGGATCACCTGCTCCTGGGCCAGCCCGTTCGGGGCGGTGAGGCCGTTGCTGGCCCCGTCCGAGTTGATCGCCGAACCGGGCAGTACCGCCAGTACCGGGTGGCCGTTGCGGCGCGCGTCCGAGAGGCGTTCCAGCAGCAGCAGGCCGGCGCCCTCGGACCAGCCGGTGCCGTCGGCCGCCGCCGAGAACGCCTTGCAGCGGCCGTCCGGGGCCAGCCCGCGCTGCCGGCTGAACTCCACGAACATGCCCGGCCCCGCCATCACGGTGGCGCCGCCGGCCAGTACCAGGTCGCACTCGCCCTGCCGCAGGGCCTGCCCGGCCAGGTGCACCGCGACCAGCGAGGACGAGCAGGCGGTGTCGACGGTGACCGCCGGGCCCCGCAGGCCGAGCGCGTACGCGACCCGGCCGGACGCGACGCTGACGGTCTGGCCGGTGAGCAGGTACCCGCCGTGGCCGTCGGCGGCGTCCGGCAGCCGCGGCCCGTAGTCCTGGGCCATCGCGCCGGCGAACACCCCGGTCCGGCTACCGCGCAGCCCGGCCGGGTCGATCCCGGCCCGCTCCAGGGCCTCCCAGGACAGCTCCAGCAGCAGCCGCTGCTGCGGGTCCATGGCGGCCGCCTCGCGCGGGCTGATCCCGAAGAAGTCAGGGTCGAACTCGGCGGCGTCGTACAGGAAGCCGCCCTCGCGGGTGTAGCTGGTGCCGGGGCGGTCCGGGTCGGGGTCGTACAGCGCGTCGAGGTCCCAGCCCCGGTCGGCGGGGAACGGCCCGATCGCGTCGGTGCCGGCGGCGACCAGCTTCCACAGGTCCTCGGGGGTGCGGACACCACCGGGGTACCGGCAGGCCATGCCCACCACCGCGACGTCGCCGGAGGCGACCAGGGCCGACGCTGCCTCGCCGGTGGCGGCAGGGGCGGCGACCGGCTCGGGTCCGCCGGCCGCGTCACCGGCCAGCTCGGCGCGCAGGTGCGCGGCGAGCGCGTCCGGCGTCGGGGCCTGGTACAGCACGCCGGGCGGCAGCCGCAGCCCGGTCGCGGCGCCGAGCCGGTCGCACAGCTCCACGCCCATCACCGAGTCGAAGCCGAGGTCCTTGAACGCCTTGCCGGCGTCCACCGCGTCCGGTGTGACGTGCCCGAGCACGATCGCCACGTGGGTGCGGACCAGCTCGGCCAGCTCGCCGGGGCTCGCCGCCGGCGCGGGCTCGGCCGCCGGCTCCGGGGCCAGCTCCTCGGGTGGCTCCGGCGCCGGCTCGCCGTTCGTGTCCGGCCAGTACCGGGCGCGCTGGAACGCGTACGTCGGCAGGTCCACCCGCCGGCCGCCGCCGAGCACCGCCGCCCAGTCCACGGCCGTGCCGCGGACCCAGGCCTCGGCCGCCGCGGTGAGCACGGTGGACGGTTCCGACCGGTCCTCGCGGAGGGTGGCGACGGCGGTACCACCGGTCAGGCAGTCCCGGGCCGCCGCGGTCAGCCCGCCGCCGGGCCCGACCTCCAGGAACGTGGCCCCGCCGGCCTCCTCCGCCCACCGGACGGCCGGCAGGAACCGGACCGTGTCGCGGGCGTTGGTCACCCAGTAGTCGGGAGTGCGGAGCAGGTCGGGGTCGGCCGGCCCGCCGGTGACCGTCGACACGATCGTCGTGTCCGGCTCGCCGTAGTCGAGCCCCGCCGCGACCTCGCGCAGGTCGTCCAGCATGGGCAGCACGTGCGGGGAGTGGAAGGCATGGCTCACCCGCAGCCGATGGGTCCTGCGGTCGCGGGCGCGCCAGTGCTCGGCGACCTCGGCCACGGCGTCGGCGTCCCCGGAGACCACGGTGGCCTCCGGGCCGTTCACGGCGGCCAGCGCGACCCGGCCGTCCAGGTCACGCAGGCTCCCGGCGACCTCGTCCGCGCCGGCCCCCACCGCGACCATCGCGCCGCGCGCCGGCAACTCCTGCATGAGCCGGGCGCGGGTGGCGACCAGCCGGGCGGCGTCCGGCAGCGACAGCACGCCGGCCGCGTGCGCGGCGGCCAGCTCGCCGACGGAGTGGCCGATGAGCAGGTCGGGGCGCAGGCCCCAGCGTTCCAGCAGCCGGTACAGCGCCACCTCGACGGCGAACGTGGCCGGCTGGGTGTACGCGGTGCGGTCGAGCAGCTCCCGGTCGGCCAGCGCGTCCCGCAGCGGCCGGTCCAGATGGGGGTCGAGGGCGGCGCACGCCTCGTCGAGCGCGGCGCCGAACGCCGGCACCGCCGCCGCCAGCTCCGCGGCCATGCCGGGCCACTGCCCGCCCTGGCCGGAGAACAGGTACACCAGCTTCCCGTCGCCCGCCCTGGCGTGGACCAGGCCGGCGGCGGGCCGCCCCGCCGCCAGCGCGGACAGCGCGTCCGCCGGCCGTTCGCCGGCCGCCGCGATCGCCACCGCCCTGTCCTCGAACACCGACCGCGACGTGGCCAGCGACCAGGCGACATCAGCCGCCGCCAGCCCCGGCCGCGAGTCGAGATGGTCCCGCAGCCTGGCCGCCTGCCCGCGCAGCCCGCCGGTACCCCGCCCGGACAGCACCCACGGCACGGCGGCCGGCGCTTCGGTGGCCGGCGGCTCGCCGGCGGGCCCGCCGGTGGCGGGGGGTTCGGCGAGTACGAGGTGGCAGTTGGTGCCGCCCATGCCGAACGAGCTGACCCCGGCCACCAGCCGGCGGTCCGGATCCGGCCAGGGGCCGCGCGCGGACTGGACCCGCAGCCGCAGCTCGTCCAGGGGGATGTCCGGATTGGGGGCGGAGAAGTGCAGGCTGGCCGGCAGTTCGCGGTGCCGGATGCTGAGCGCGACCTTGAGCAGGCCGACGATGCCCGCCGCACCCTCCAGGTGGCCGACGTTGGTCTTCGCCGAGCCGACCGCCAGCTCCGGATGTCCACTCCGGACGGCGCCGAGCGCCGCCGCCTCCACCGGGTCGCCGCGCCGGGTGCCGGTACCGTGCAGCTCCACGTACTGCACCTCGGCCGGCCCGATCCCGGACCGCCGGTACGCCTCCCGCAGCACGTCCTCCTGCGCGCCGGCGCTGGGCACGGTCAGGCCCTCGGTGGCGCCGTCGTTGTTGACAGCCCCGCCGAGGATCACGCAGCTCACCGGGTCGCCGGCGGCCACCGCGGCGGCCAGCGGCTTCAGCACGACCATGCCGCCGCCCTCGCCGCGCACGTACCCGTCGGCGGCCGCGTCGAAGGTCCGGCAGCGGCCGTCGGGGGCGGGGGAGAGGGCGCCGGAGCGGGCCGCGGTCTCGGTGCTCTCCGGGATCAGGTTGAGGTGCACGCCGCCTGCCAGCGCCAGTTCCGACTCGCCGCGCCACAGGCTCTCGCAGGCCATGTGCACCGCGACCAGCGAGGAGGACTGGGCGGCGTCCACGGTCAGGCTGGGCCCGCGCAGGCCGAGCACGTACGACACCCGGTTGGCGATGATCGCGCGGTGCAGGCCGGTGAGCGTGTGCGGGGTGATGCCGGCCGTACCCCGCCGGGCCAGCAGCCGCGCGTAGTCGTCGGAGATGGCGCCGACGAACACGCCTGCGCGGGAGTCGCGCAGCGCCGCCGGCAGCATCCCGGCGTCCTCCAGCGCCTCCCAGCTCAGCTCCAGGGCCAGCCGCTGCTGCGGGTCCATGGCGATCGCCTCGCGCGGCGAGATCCCGAAGAACGCCGGGTCGAACCCGTCGACGCGGTCGATGTACCCGCCGGGCCGGCCGGGTCCGCCCCGGCCCGCCGGCGGCGCGTCGGTGACCGCGTCCACCCCGTCCCGGAGCAGCGCCCAGAACGCGCCGGGGTCGGGCGCCTGCGGCAGCCGGCAGGCCAGGCCGACGACGGCGATCGGCTCGGGCGCCGTGACCGGCGTGGCCGGGGTGTCCGATGTGGCCAAGGTGTCCGGTGTGGTCGGTGTCTGCTCAGCCGGCATCGCTGAGCCCCTCCCGCACCCGGCCGCGCGCCTTCGCCAGCCACCAGGCCAGGTCGAGCACCGCCCGCCGCGGGCCGCGCACGCCCCGCATCCGCAGCACGGACTGGGCCGTGAACAGCTTCGACTCGGTCACGTGCCCAGGCGAGGCGTGCACGTCGTCGATCTCGGCGGTCCGCACGTTCGGCGCGTGCGCGGCGAGCCGGCGCGGGTCGGCCGGCGGGATGATCTCGTCCCGCCTGCTGGCCAGGTACGCCACCGGCACCGGCAGCGCGGCCAGCATGTCGTCGGTGAGCGCCCAGTCCGGCAGCAGGCCGGGCAGGCCCTCGGCCTTGCCGCCGGTGAGGTGCGCGAGCGTGTCGACGGTCACCTTCGGCAGCCGCTGCTGCCAGGCCGGGTCGGTGAAGAACGCGCTGACCGGCGCGCCGGCCGTCACCACCCCCCGGATGCGGCGGTCGGTGAGCGCGCAGCGCAGCGCCAGGTGCCCGCTGAAGCTGAGGGCGACCGCGTACGTCCGCGCCACGTCGGCCCGGTCGGCGACCGCGTCCAGCACCGCGGACAGGTACCGCCAGCTGTCCGGGCCGTAGCTCGCCGGGTTCTCGCCGACGCCGGGCAGCTCGGCCACCACGCCGGCCATGCCGGTCCGGCCCAGGTCGGCCAGCAGCGGCGCCCACTGCTCCTTCACGCTGACGATGCCGCCGCAGACCAGCAGCAGCGGGCGGCGCTTCGATCCGGACAGGCCGGACGCCCAGCAGCGCACGTCGCCGGCGTCCACCCGCTCGATGCCGCGCCGGCCCCGCCGCCAGGTGTCGAACGCGGCGACGCAGGCGTCCTGCGCCCGCTGCCGGGCCGGGCCGTCCACGTACGGGAAGCGCGCCATCGCGTACCGCCGGCTGCCGCCCAGCGGGTCGCCGGCCGCCACCCGCCGGTCACCGGCCGCCGTCCACTGCACCACCCAGGAGGTCGGGCTGTCCTCGGCGTCATCGGTGATCCGGTCCAGCACCTCCCGGTGGTCCCTGATGTCCTGGGCGCGGGCGTGCACGGTCGCGAACCGCTTCAGCTCCTCGACGTCGTTCATGCCGGCTCTCCCTTGAAGTTCTCCAGCGCCTCCTTGATCTCGCCCAGCACGTCGGCGGCTTCCGCGCCGTCGATCACCCGGTGGTCGAAGGCCAGGCTGAGCCGCATCGCCGGTACCACGACCACCTCGCCGCGCCGCGCGACCGGACGGTCGGCGACCTGGCCCATGCCGAGCGTGATCGTGGTGCCGCCGACCGAGTGGAAGGCGTCGACCGGCCGGTGCCCCAGCGAGCTGACCGCGAACGTGCCGACCAGCTCGGGCCGGCGGCGCAGCGAGCGCATCCCGGCGCGGTACAGCAGCCGGCCCAGCGGCACGGGCAGCTTCTGCAGCATCCGGGGGCCGGCGAACTCCGGCATGTTGGCGGCGTCGCCGTCGCGGTAGTGGTCCACCTGGGCCTGGATGTCGGCCAGGCCGGCACTGTCCAGGTCCGGCAGGACGGCGGTGAGCACCACCCGGTGGCCGTTGACGGTCTTGTCCAGCGCGAGCTTGCCGCTGGCCGTCCCGTACCTGGCCACCCGCGGCCGGGACCAGCCGGTGATGGCCCCGTTCGCCTCCGGGTGCCCGACCAGCACGCGGGCGGCCGCGTACAGCACGTAGCTGACCGTCGAGTACCGCTCGCCGCGGGCGCGGGCCTCCTCCCGGTGCGCGGTCACCGCGCTCATGTCCACCTCGGTGTCCAGGAAGACCGGCGCGAACTCACGGGCCTGGCCGAGGAACTGGTAGGTGTGCCGCCGCTCCCTGGGCAGCTGGTTGATGGTCATGTCCCCACCGCCACTGTGTAGATCTGTTCGAGGCTCCTGGCATGCAGCAGGTCGGGCAGCGACAGCTGCCGCCCGGTGTCCCGCTCGAGGAGGGTGAGCAGCCAGAGCAGGTGCATCGAGTCCCAGCCGGGCAGCTCGTCCAGGTCGCGGCCGGCGTCGGCGTCGGATACCTCGATGCCGAGCTCGTCGCGCACCACGGTCAGCAGGTCGTCCATGCTGTTCACGTCGGTTCCCGTTCGAGTTCGTCGGTGAGGCGCACGCAGTCCGGCGGCGCCACGATGTCGGTCAGGTCGTGGCGGAACAGCGCGGTGCCGCCGTCGTCGCCGACCTTGGTGAAGCCGTGCCGCGGGTAGAACTCGCGCATCGCGCGGTTCTTCGCGGTCGGCCGGTACGCCCCGTACACCGCCGCCGCGCCGGCGTCCCGCGCGTGCCGCAGCAGCGCCGCCAGGCAGGCCCGCTCGATGCCCCGGACGAACACCCGGCAGCTGAGCAGGAAGTTCTCCACGGTCATGCCGTCGCCGCCGCGCCGGGCGAAGATCGCGCCAACCATCCCGTTGTCGCCGAACCGGTCGCTGGCCCGGATCGTCAGCACCAGCGCGTCCGGGTCGTCCAGCAGGGCGCTGACGTCGGCGGGGGACAGCCGGCGGGTGGTCAGGTTGAACTGGTTGGTCCGTAGCGTGAGCTGGGACAGCCGGGGCACGTCCGGCTCGCCGGCCCTGGCCAGCCGGACCCGGATGTCCAGCTCGCGGCGGTACTCGTCGAGGGACTCGAAGTGCTGGAGGAAGTCGGTGCGGTCCAGCTCCTCGCGGTAGCGGGCGACCCTGGCGCGGTCCTCCTCGGTCAACTCCCGGGTGTCGAACCAGCCGTCGGCCAGCAGCCGGTCCACGTGCAGCGCCGGCTCGCCGTCGACCTCCACCACGGCCACGTCCGGCAGCTCGCGGCGGACCAGCCCGCGCTCGGCGGGGCTGTCGTCCACGAACACGACGCTGTCGGCGCCCAGGTTGAGGGCGGCGACCAGCTCGGCGAGGCTCTCGTGCTTCGGCCCCCAGCCGGCGGCGACCCGCACGAAATCCTCCTCGCGCAGCGTCATCTCCGGGTGCTCGCGCAGCGCCTGGCGCACCGGCTCGGGGTCGTTCTTGCTGACCGCCGCCAGCAACACCCCCTGCGCGCCGAGCTGCCTGGCGACCCGCTGGAAGGCGCGGAACGCCTCGCCGCGGTCGCCGCCGGCCACCTCCAGGCCCTCCACCCCGTCGTCGCCGAGCGTGCCGCCCCACACCGTCTCGTCCAGGTCGAGGGCCAGGCACTTGCGGGTACGGCCGGTGAGGTGGCGGGCCAGGTGGCCGACCTCGCGGGCGTAGCGGGCCAGCAGCTCCAGGGACAGGTGGCAGCCGGCGTAGGTGTCCAGCCGCGGCTCCACGGCCGGCACGCCACCCTCGGCCAGCAGCGGGTCCAGATCCACCACGACGGTCGCGGGGTGGTCTTCCGGCAGCCGCAGCAGGCGCGCGTTCGCCTCCCGCCAGGCGGCGCCGAGCGCGGCCCGGGACCGGTGGTCGACCAGCTGCCCGGTGACCGCGCGGGGGAGCGGCAGGGTGTTCAGCACCAGCGTGCCGGCGCCCGTGCCCTCGTACCGGCCGGCCAGCCGCTCCACCAGCTCGACCTTCGCGGCCAGCACCCGCCCGGCGTCCGCCGGCCGCCACGGCAGCGGCAGCTCGTCGGTCACCATCCGGGGGTCCAGCACGCACAGCACCAGGTCGCAGTCGCCGGCGTAGACCAGGCTGTCCGGATCGGACAGTTCGCGGGCGTAGCCGCCGTACTCGCCCACCTCGGCGCGCAGCAGCAGCCCGTGCCGGGCCAGCTCGGCGGCGAGCGGCGGCAGCAGGCCGGCGAGCGTGCCGTGGCCGGTGAGCGCGACCCGCACGGCGGGCACGTCCGGGTGCCGGCCGGCCACCTCGTCCGGGTCCAGCCGGGCGAGCAGCCGCCCGGCCTGGGCCAGCCCGTCGCCGTCCAGGTCCGCGAGCAGCTGCCTGACCCGCGGGTACCCGGCCGCCAACCGGCCGGTGCGGTACAGGTCGAGGAGCTCGGCGAGCGGCGTCGACATCAGGCCCCCGCCACCTTCTCCAGCTTCTCCAGGGCGAAGCCGGCCTCGATCCACTTGCTGGACTCGATCGCGACGCCGGCGGCCCTGTCGCCGGCGGCCATCCGCGGCAGCAGCTGCTCCAGCTGGAAGAAGGGCAGCGCGTTGCCGTTGTTTCCGGTGCGGGCCACGCAGCTCACCTCGGCCGCGTCCCGCACCGCCAACCGCTCCACGATCCGGCCGGTCATCGCGCCGGACAGCTGCGGCGGCAGCAGGTGGTCCAGGTCGTCCGGCTTCCAGTCCAGCCGGTCCAGCAGCTCGGTGAGGGTGTCGGCGGCCAGCTCGGGCACGGATTCCTCGATGGCCTTGTAGTCCTCGCCGCCGGCCGGCCGGTCCGCGTCGCGGTCGGCCAGCCCGAACCACTCCACGGTCTGGCCCGGCGGCCGTCCCCTGCCGACCAGGCGCACGAACGCGTCCCGCAGCACCACGTCACCGGCGCCGGCGGCCCCGGTGGCGGCGGCGGTGGCGGTGGTGGCGGCGGTGGGCTCGGTGGTCAGCACCGCCGCGCCGGCGCCGTCGCCGAAGAGCACCACGTTGACCAGCTGCTCCGGCGCCAGCGTGTGCAGGTCGAGGGTCAGGTCCAGGTGCTTGGCGCACACGTCGCCGCCGAGCACCAGCGCGGTACGGCACCGGCCCGCGCGCAGCATCGTCGCGGCCACGTCCAGCGCCTGGACGGCGCCCGAACACCCCGACTGGAGCTGGTAGCTGGGTATCCCGTCGATCCCGATCCGGTCGGCGACCACGTTCACGGTGGCCGGCATGAGCGCGTCCGGCGTCGCGGTCCCCATCACGATCAGCCCGACCTCCGCGGGCTCGACCTCCGCCTGCTCCAGCGCGGCCCGCCCCGCGGCGGTCGCCAGGTCCGCCAGCCCGCACCGCACCTCGCCCGACTCCAGGTCGACGGCGAGGTGCCGGCTCGCGGTCCCGACGAACGAGTCGATCCACTGCTCCCAGACCGAGTTCATCCCGAACCGCCTGGCCAGCATCGCGTTGCTGACCGGAGGACCCGGCAACTCCGTACCGACCCCGACCACTCGCACTTCCGGAACGCTCATCACGTCCCCACCGTGCGACCCGCACCTAAAGTCGCCCTAACGCCCCCCTTGTCCCGCGGCCCGCCGGCGGCCTACCGGGGATCGGTGGTGAGGTAGGCGACGACCATGTCGCCGACCATGCGGCGTTGCTTTCGGCGGTATCCGGGGTCGGTCAGGTCACGGCCGAACAGGGCGCCGAAGGTGTGCTGGTTGGCGACGCGGAAGAAGCAGAACGCGCTGATCATCAGGTGCAGGTCGAGCGCGTCGGCCGGGGCGACGAAGTCGCCGCTGGCGCGGCCGGCCGCGAGGATCCTGGAGATCAGGTCGAGCACGGGCGCGCCCAGGTTGACCAGCAGGTCGGACTTGCGCAGGTGCTCGGCGCGGTGGATGTTCTCGATGCTGACCAGCCGGATGAAGTCGGGATGCGCGTCATGGTGGTCGAAGGTCAGCTCGGCCAGCGTGCGGATCGCCTCGACCGGGGCCAGGTGGGCCACGTCGATGCTGGCCTCGGCGGCGCGGATCTCGCTGTACGCCCGCTCCAGCACGGCGATGTAGAGCTGCTCCTTGCCGCCGAAGTAGTAGTAGATCATCCGCTTGGTGGTGCGGGTCAGCGCCGCGATCTCGTCCACCCGCGCGCCGTCGTACCCCTGCCGAGAGAACTCGCGCATGGCGACGTTCAGGATCTCTGCCCGGGTGCGTTCCGCGTCGCGCTGGCGCATCGCCGCCAGTCTAGACACGTCAGCCGAGGTAGGCGGGCAGTACCGAGGGCGGTACGGGTCCCTTGTTCCGCCGGCCCTGGCCCGCCTCCTCCCACGCGTGCGCGAGGATGCCGACGCTCCTGCTCAGCACGAAAAGGCCGCGGGCCAGCGGCGCCGGGAAGCCCAGCTCGGCGAAGATGATCGCGGTGGCGCCGTCGATGTTCATCGGCACCGGCCGGCGCCGGACCGTGGTGAGGCGCGCCTCCAGCGCCAGGCCGGCGCGCAGGTGGTCCCCGGCGACCAGCCCGTCCCGCACGGCGCCGTCCACCAGCGACAGCAGCGGGTCGCGGCGCGGGTCGACGGGATGGAACCGGTGCCCGAACCCGGGCAGGTAGCGCGGCCCCTCGGCGATCACCCGGTCCGCGGCCGCGGCCAGGTCGAGGCCGGTCGCGGCCAGCTCCCGTACCCGGTCCAGCAGCTCGACGCACTGCTCGCCGGCCCCGCCGTGCACGTCGCCGAGCACGTTGACGCCGCTGGCCACCGCGTTGTTGAGGCCGACACCGCAGGTGACCGCCATCCGGGCGATCGCCACCGACGGCGCCTGCGGGCCGTGGTCGACGGCGGCGACCAGCGCCGCCTCCAGCAGCCGGGCCCGGCCGGGGTCGGGCAGCTCGCCGCGCAGCATCAGCCAGATGACGCCGGCCAGGCCGGTCCGGCCGATGAGGTCCTGCACCGGCCGCCCGCGCAGCTCCAGCACGCCGGGTTCCATCCGGGACACCGCCGTACCCCACCAGCCGGCCACCTGGCCGGTCGGGTCGACGTCGTTGACCGGGCCGGTCATGACGCCGTCGCCTCCCCGGCCCAGTCGCGCCAGCGGGCCACCAGCCCGTCCCGCTCGGCGTTGTGCTCGCCGAGCAGCGGCGGCGGCGCGGTGGCCGCGAGGGGCTCGCCGTCGTGCAGCACGCCGCTGCCGCTGACCCGCACCGTCCGTCCCGACCCGTCCGGGAACGGCAGGTCGGTGAAGAAGCCGCGGTGGGCGAGCTGGTCCAGCCCGACCGCCTCCGGGACGGTGACGACGCGGGCGGCCGGCACGCCGGCGGCGGTGAGCAGCCGTTCCCACTCGGTGGCCGGCCGGGTCCGCAGCGCGCCGGTCAGCTCCCGGTTGAGCGCGTCGCGGTGGGTGCGGCGGTCCTCCCGGTCGGCGAACCGCCGGTCGGTGGCCAGGTCGGCCCTGCCCACCACCGCGCACAGCGTCTCGAACTGCCGCTGCTGGTTGGCGGCGATGTTCAGGGCGCCGTCGGCGGTGGCGAAGGTGCCGGACGGCGCCGCGGTCGCGTTCTGGTCGCCCATCGGCTCCGGCGCGACCCCGCTGACCAGGTAGTGGGTGACGGTCCATGCCATCGCCGAGAGCGCGACCTCCAGCATGGACAGGTCGAGGTGGCAACCCCGGCCGGTGCGCTCGCGGCCGGCCAGCGCGGCGCAGATGTGCAGCGCCGCGGCCAGCCCGCCGAGCGTGTCGCAGACCGGGAAGCCGACCCGCAGCGGCACGGTGTCCGGCGTGCCGGTGACGCTCATCATCCCGGACAGTCCCTGGATGATCTGGTCGTACGCGGGCGCCTGGCTCATCGGCCCGTCCTGGCCGAAGCCGGAGATCGCGCAGTACACCAGGCGCGGGTTGAGCTCGCCGAGCCGGGGCCAGCCGTACCCGAGCCGGGCCAGCACCCCGGCGCGGAAGTTCTCCAGCAGCACGTCGGCGCCGCGCACCAGGTCGGTGAACACCGCCCTGTCCGCGGTGTCCTTGAGGTCGAGCTCGACGGACTTCTTGCCGGCATTCTGGGCGAGGAAGGAGGCGCCCAGGCCGGCCCGGTTCAGCGCCGGCTCCGGCCCGAGGTGCCTGGCCAGGTCGCCCTGCCCGGGCACCTCGACCTTGACGACTTCCGCGCCGAGCAGCGCGAGCTGGTAGGCGCAGTACGGACCGGCCAGCACGTTGGTGAGGTCGACCACGCGTACGCCGTCGAGCGGTCGCTGCTGCATCCGGCTGCTCCTCGGTCGGCTCGGGTCAGGGTCGCTCAGGTCGAGGGGCTGAGCGGGTGCTCGAAACCGCGCTCCGACATCCGGGCGGCGACCTCGCGCAGGTCCCCGGCGAACTCCTCGACACGGTCGTCGGTGAAGCGGACGGTGGGCCCGCTGAGCGAGAGCGCGGCGACCACGGCGCCGGACCGGCCGGTGACCGGCGCGGCCACCGCCGACAGCCCGTCCTCGCGCTCGCCGTGGCTCACCGCCCAGCCGCGGTACGCCACCTCGTCGATCCACTCGCGCAGCCGCCGCACGTGCTCCGGCCCGTACGGGGAGGCGGCCGCGACCCTGGCCAGCAGCGTGTCGGGCGCGTCGCGGAGCAGCACCTTCGCGGACGCGCCCGCCCACAACGGAAGCTCGTCGCCGACGTGCACCACGTGCCGCAGCGGTTGCGGGCTCTCCTGCTGGGCGACGCAGACGCGCCAGGTGTCGCGCCGCAGGTACAGGTTGACGGTCTCGCGCTGCCGCGCGCCCAGGTCGCGGATGAGCTTGCGGGTCTCCGGGGGCAGCTCCCAGCCGCTGCGGACCAGGTGCGCCCACCGCCAGAGGCCGGGGCCGGCGCGGTACCCGCCCGGCGTCGCCCACAGCAGGCCGTTGCGCTCCAGCGTCTGGGCCAGCCGGATCGCGGTGGTCTTGGCCAGGCCGGTGGCCGTCACGATGTCCCTGATCGAGATCGACGGGCGCTCCTCGGTCAGCAGCGCCAGGATGTCGAGGGCCCGCTGGACGCTCCGGACGCCCGACTGTTCGGTGTCCTCGTTCTCCGCGATCACATCCGGGAGCCTACTCCACGGTCCGTGTACCGGTCCAGGCGCGCCGTCAAGTGGCACCGGCACGGATCTGTTTTGACCTCTTCCCTTCTTTGAACAGCGTCACTATAAATAACTCACCAGTTCGTACATTAGGCACCGATCCGCTGGTTGGTACGGACAGACCGTCCTGGGAGGGCCGATGCTGGACACCCTGGTCACGGCCGCCGCCGGAACCGGTCCGGTGACCGTCCCGGCGCGGATCGGCGGCGCCTGGACGGACGCCGGTACCAGGCACGACCGGCTCGGACCGTACACCCGCACCGCGGTCAGCACGGCCCCGTGGGCGAGCCGGACCGACATCGCCGCCGCCCTCGACTACGCGGCGGCCGCCGCGCCGGTGCTGGCCGCGACCGCGCCGGCCGCCCGTGCCGACGTCCTCGAGCGCGCCTCGGCGGCGGCGGCCCTGCACCGCGACGACCTCGCCAGGCTGCTCGCCGTCGAACTCGGCAAGCCGGTCAAGGACGGGCGCGGCGAGATCGACAGGGTCGGCGAGACCTTCGCGGTCTGCGCGGCCGAGGCCCGCCGGATCGGCGGTGAGGTGCTGCCGTCGGCCGGCTGGGCGCGCGGCGTCGGCACCACCGCGCTGACCCACCGGGCGCCGGCCGGCGTGGCGCTGGCCATCACGCCGTTCAACGCGCCAGCCAACCTGCTCGCGCACAAGCTCGGCGCGTCCTTCGCGGCCGGCAACACCACGATCGTCAAGGCGCCGCCGCAGGCACCGGCCAGCTCCGCCGCGGTGGTGGCGCTGCTGCTGGCCGCCGGCGCTCCCGCCGAGGCGGTGCAGCTGCTGCACGGCGGCGGCGAGGTGGGCGCGGCGTTGTGCGCGGCGCCCGAGGTCGACGTCATCAGCTTCACCGGGAGCCCGGCCACGGGCGCGGCCGTGGCGCGGGCGGCCGGCGCCAAGCGGCTGGTGCTGGAGCTGGGCGGCAACGCGGCCACCATCGTCTGCGAGGACGCCGACGTCGCGGCCGCCGCCCGGACCTGCGCCGCCACCGGGTACTCCAACTCCGGCCAGAGCTGCGTCTCGGTGCAGCGGGTGTACGTGCACCGGTCCCGGTACGCGGAGTTCCTCGACCTGTTCACCGCGGCGGTCGGCGCGCTGGTGGTGGGCGACCCGCTCGACTCGGCGACCGACGTCGGGTCGATGGTGGACGACGAGGCGGCCGAGCGGGTGGTGCGGTGGGCCGCCGAGGCCGCCGCCGGCGGCGGCCAGGTGCTGCTCGGGGGTACCCGGAAGGACGCGACGGCCGCCCCGACGGTGGTGGCCGACCCGTCGCCGGACGCCTCCGTCGTCACCCGGGAGGTGTTCGGGGCGCTGGTGGCGGTGCTCCCGTACGACGACTTCGCCGCCGTGGTCGCCACTCTCAACGCGAGCCGGTACGGCCTGCAGGCCGGCCTGTTCACCGGCGACCTCGGCCGGGTCGTCGCCGCCTGGCGCGACCTGCGGGTCGGCGGGCTGGTCGTCAACGGCTCCTCCAACTTCCGGCTCGACCACGTGCCGTTCGGCGGCGTGAAGGACTCCGGCTTCGGCCGGGAGTCGCCGCGCTGGCTGATCGAGGACTTCACGGTGGTCAGGACCCTGCTGCTGCGCGGCATGTCGCTGTGGGGCGAGCGGCGGTGAGGGCGGTCGCGCTGGTCGCGCCCGGCGAGGTGGCCGTCATGGACGACTGGCCGGAACCGCGCTGCGGGCCCGACGAGGTCATCGTGGCGGTGGCGGGTGTCGGCCTGTGCGGCTCCGACCTGGCGGTGGTGGCGGGGGAGCGGGCGGTACCCGGCCTGCCGTGGGTGCTCGGGCACGAGGCGTACGGCACGGTCGCCGAGGTCGGCGCGGACGTCCGCGACCGGCGGGTCGGCCAGCCGGTGGTCGTCGAGCCCAACTACCCCTGCTTCCGCTGCGCGGCGTGCCGGTCCGGCGCCACCTCCGGCTGCTCCCGCCGGCGTGCCCTCGGCATCTCCGAGCCCGGCACGCTCGCCGAGCGGCTCGCCGTGCCGGCGCGGTTCGCCTGGCCCGCCGACGGCGCAGCCGAGGACATGGTGTGCGTGGAGCCGTTCGCGGTGGCGAGCAACGCCATCCGGCTCAGCGGAGTCCGCCCCGGCGAGCCCTGCCTGGTCGTCGGCGCCGGCGCGCAGGGCCTGCTGACCTGCCTGGCCGCCCGGTACGCGGGCGCGGTCCCGCACGTCACCGAGCCGCATCCGGGCCGGCTGGCGCTGGCCGGCGAGCTGGGTGCGCGGCCCGACGACGGCCGCGAGTACCCGGTGGTGCTGGAGACCTCCGGCGTGCCGGAGGCGTTCGAGGCGGCGCTGGACCGGACCGCGCCCGGCGGTTGCCTGGTGGTGGTCGGACAGAGCAGCCGGCCGGCCCGGGTACCCACCTTCACTCTGGTCCAGCGGCGGCTCACCGTGCGTGGCTGCCTCATCTACGACCATCCGGGCGGGTTCGCCGCCGTGCTGGCGACCCTCGCCGACGGCCGCGCCCCCCGCCTCGGCGGAGTGGTGCGAGCCCGCTTCGACCTGGCCGACGCCCCCCGGGCGTTCGCCGGCGCGCCCGCGGTGGCGGGCAAGTCGTGGATCTCCTTGACGCCGATCGCCCTGCACCAGGAGGTGGCCCGATGACGGTGACCGCGGCGGCGGCGCTGGTCGCGCAGCTGGAGTCCTACGGCGTGGAGCACGTCTTCGGCACCTGCGGCCACACGAACATCGCCCTGCTGGACTCCTTGGGCCGCAGCGGCATCCGGTTCGTGGTGTCCCGGCACGAGCAGGCCGCGGCGCACGCCGCCGACGGGTACGCGCGGATGACCGGCCGGCCCGGCGTGGTGCTGCTGCACGTCGGCCCGGGCATGATGAACGCGGTCACCGGCGTGGCCACCGCCGCGATGGACTCGGTGCCGATGGTGGCCATCGCCGGCGACGTGCCGTCGTACTTCGCCGGCCGGCACCCGCACCAGGAGGTCAACCTCCACGCCGACGCCGACCAGGCCGCCATCTACCGCCCGTTCGTCAAGCGGGCCTGGCACCTGCGCCGCGCCGAGGACCTGGGCCGCTTCACCGAGCGGGCGTTCTGGACGGCCACGTCCGGCCGGCCGGGCGCGGTGCTGCTGAACGTGCCGATGGACCTCTTCTCCCGGCCCGTCCCGGTGGCGGCACCGCCGCCGCTGGTCGCCGAGGCGGCAGTACCCGACCTGCCCCGGCCGGTGGCCGCCCGGATCGCCGCCCGCCTCGCCGGGGCGCGCCAGCCGCTGCTGTACGTCGGCGGCGGCCTGCGCGGGGAGCCGGCGCGGGTGGCGCTGCTCGCGATGGCCGAGCACCTGGACGTGCCGATCGTGCACTCGCTGATGGGCAAGGGCGCGGTGCCCGACGACCACCCGCTGCTGCTCGGCATGCCCGGCTTCTGGGGTACCCGGACGACCAACGACTACGCGCGCGGCGCGGACGTCGTGCTGGCGCTCGGCACCCGCTTCGCCGAGACCGACGCCAGCTCCTGGGATCCCCGCTACACCTGGGACTTCTCGGCCGGCGGGCTGATCCAGATCGACATCGACCCTGCCGAGATCGGGCGGAACTACCCGGTCGAGATCGGTGCGGTGGCCGATGCCGGGCTCGCCGTGGGCGCGCTCGCCGAGGCCGCCGCCGCGCTGCCGCCGGTCAGCCGGCCCGGCCTGCGGGACCGGATCCGCGAAGCCCGCACCGCCCTGTTCGCCGCGTCCCGCGAGCGCGGCGCGGCCGGGGACTTCCCGCTGCGGCCCGAGCGGATCCTGCGCGACCTGCGAGACACGCTGCCCGAGGACGCGGTACTGGTCACCGACGTCGGGTGGAACAAGAACGGCGTCGCCCAGTGCTACCCGCTCCCGGCGGCCGGGCGGTTCATCACCCCCGGCGGCGCCTCCACCATGGGGTTCGGGCCGGCCGCCGCCGTCGGCGCGCAGCTCGCCGACCCGGACAGGGTGGTGGTCGCCCTGGTCGGCGACGGCGGGATGAGCGCGCAGCTGCCCGCGCTGCCGCTCGCGGTCGAGCAGGGCCTGCCGGTGGTCTTCGTGGTGATGAACAACCGGGCCCACGGCACCATCGCCGACCTGGAGACCGCGCACTTCGGCTCCGGCTACGGCTGCGAGTTCCGCGACCCGGACGGCCGGCCGTACAGCCCGGACTTCGCCGCCCTGGCCACCGCCTGCGGCGCCGACGGGTACCAGGTCGCCGCGGCCGCCGACCTCGCGCCAGCCCTCGCCACGGCCGTCGGGAAGCGGCGACCCGCCGTACTCGACGTGCCGATGGTCAACGAGCCGGTGCCCACACCGGGGCACTGGAACATCTCCGACATCTACCAGGGTGTCTTTCCCGGGGAGGGGCTCTGAATGATCCACCTCATCGACCCGTTCTCCCAGGCCGACCCGAGCTGGCTCGGTCTCGACGACAGCGGCCACCGCCGCAAGGTCTTCAAGGTCGTGGACCAGCAGCTGAACGGCAGCGAGTTCCTCACCGGCGGGCTGACCATCTTCGAGCCCGGCGAGGCCAGCTCGCTGCACGACCACCCCGAGTCCGAGGAGATCAACTTCATCGTGCGCGGCGCCGGCGAGGTCGTGGCCGAGGACGGCACCCGCACGCCGTTCCCCACCCACTCGTTCATGTTCATTCCCAAGGGCGTCAAGCACCAGCACCTCAACACCGGACGCGAGCCGCTGTGGCTGGTCTTCGTCTACGGCCCGCACGGCACGCTCCCGCGCGACTAGCCCACCCACACCCGTCCGAGGTGATGCGTCATGTCCATCCGCGCAGCCGGCGCCGCAGCCGGTGTCGCCGCCGTCCTGCTGGCGGCCACCGCGTGCGGCACGCCCGGCCCGTCGAAGAAGTCCGGGTCCAGCGGCAGCGGGCCGATCAAGATCGCCGTGGTCGACGCGCAGAGCGGCCAGCTCAGCTCGCTCGGCGCCTGGGAGTACAAGGGCGCCAAGCTCGCGGTCAACCAGCGCAACAAGGCCGGCGGCATCCACGGCCGCAAGATCAAGCTCGACGTCTTCGACGACCAGGGCGACCCGACCACCGGCACCAACCTGGCCCGCAAGATCGCCAGCGAGGGCTACGTGGCGATGATCGGCACCGCCGAGAGCGCGGTCACCCTGGCGATGGCGCCGATCCTGCGCCAGGAGGAGATCCCGAACATCACCTCCGGCCAGTCGCCCGCCATGCCCGCGCTGGGCAGCCCGTTCCTGTTCCTCAACGGGCCGACCAGCACCACCTACGACGAGACCCTGGCCAGGTACGTCGTGGACACCAAGGGCATGAAGAGCATCGCGATGATCACCAACAACGGGTCGTACGGCAAGGGCGAGCACGAGGCGTTCCTCGCCGCGCTGGACAAGCGCGGTGTCAAACCGGTCGCCGACCAGGTGGTCACCACCGACCAGAAGGACTTCAGCGCCGCGCTCACCGCGATCCGGTCGAAGAACCCGCAGGTGCTGTTCCTCGGCGCGGAGGAGGTGGAGTCCGGGTTGATCGCCAAGCAGGCCCGCGACCTCGGCATCACCGCCACCCTCGCCGGCGCCGCCCCGCAGGGCACGCCGGTGTTCGCCAGCACCGCCGGCGCGGCCAACGTGGAGGGCACCATCGCCAGCACGCCGTACCTGAGCAACGACGCCACGGCCGCCGCGAAGAAGTTCGCGGCCGCGTACCGGGCCGCCTACAAGCAGGACCCGGAGCTGCACGGCGCCAAGGCCTACGACGGCGCGAACATCGTCCTGGCGGCGCTGGACCGGTCCAGGGTGGCCACCGGCAGGAAGCTCGCCGACGCGATCCGCGGCACGAAGTACAAGGGCCTGCTCGGGACCTTCGCCTACGACCACACCGGCGTCGGCATCTTCGAGACCGCCATCGGCACGATCAAGGGCGGCAAGCTCGTCGCGGCCCAGTAGGCGCGGGGGACAGGGAATGCAGGTCTTCCTCCAGACCGTGGTCGGCGGGTTCAGCCTCGGGGCGATCTACGCCCTGGTCGCCATGGGGTTCTCGCTCGTCTACCGGACCATGGGGCTGGTCAACTTCGCGCACGGCAACGTGCTGATGATCGGCGCGTACGTGGCCTCCACCTTCTACCTGACCGTGAAGCTGCCGTTCGTGCCGGCGGTGGCCACCGCGATCGTGGCCACCGGCCTGATCGGGCTGGTGATCGAGCGGGTGCTGCGCCCGCTGGAGAACCGGGACTTCGACCTGATGCTGATCGGGACCATCGGGTTCGGCATCGTGCTGGAGGCCACCGCCGTGCTGATCTGGGGCGCCACCGGCCGGGCCGTCAACAACCCGGTGCACGGCGCGCCGGTGGTGCTGCTCGGCGCGCGGATCCGCCGGTACGACCTGGTCGTGCTGGCGGTCACCGCGCTGGCCATGCTGGCGCTGGTGCTGTTCCTGCACCGCACCAAGCGGGGCGCGGCCATGCAGGCGGTCGCCATGGACCACGAGGCCGCCACCGCGGTGGGCATCCACGTGGGCCGGAGCAACGCGATCGCGTTCGCCATCGGCGCCGGGCTGGCCGCGCTGGCCGGCGGGCTGGCCGGGCCGCTGCTGTACGTCAACCCGACCATGGGCGGCTCGCTGGGCATCAAGGGCTTCGCCGGCGCGATCCTCGGCGGTTTCGGCAGCATCCCGGGCGCGATCGTCGGCGGCGTCGGCATCGGGCTGCTCGACTCGTTCGCCGCCGGGCACTTCCAGGGCTACTCCGACCTGGTCACCTTCCTGGTGTTCACCGTGCTGATCATGGTCCGGCCGACCGGGATCTTCGGCGAGAGGACGGTGAACCGGGCGTGACAGTCCCGAGGCCGGCGGCGCCCGCGCGGCTCGCCCGCCCCGGCGCGGTGGTGCTGCTGGCCGTCGCCGCGTACCTGCTGCCGTACCAGCTCGACCCGTACGCCATCCACGTGCTCGACGTCTCGCTGGTGTTCGCGCTGCTGGCGATCGGGCTCGGGCTGGCGATGGGCGTCGGCGGGCAGGTCAACCTGGCCCAGATCGCGTTCTTCGGGGTGGGGGCGTACGCGACCGCGATCCTCACCACCCGCCAGCACCTGCCGTTCTGGCCGGCGGCACTGGTCGCCATCGGCTGCGCCGCGCTGGCCGGGCTGCTGGTCGGGCTGCCCGCGCTCCGGGTGCAGTCGCACTACCTGGGCATCGTCACGCTCGGGCTGGCGCTGGCCTTCACCAACTGGATCACCAACACCCCGATGGCCGGCGGCGCGGACGGCATCTCGGCGATCCCGATCCCGCCGCTGCCCGGCGTCGACCTTTCCAACGAGTACCTGTACTACTACCTGGAGGTGGTCGCGTTCGCGGTGACGCTGGCCTTCGGGCTGTTCGTGGTGCGGACGCCGCTGGGCCGGCGGCTGCGGGCGATGCGCGACGACCCGCTCGCCGCCGGGGCCGTCGGCGCGGAGATCCCGCTGCTGCGGATGGCCGCGTTCCTGCTGGCCAGCCTGTACGGCGGGCTGGCGGGGGTGCTGTACGCCGGGCTGGTCAGGTACGTGGCCCCGGACACCTTCAGCGTCGCCAACATGTTCCTGCTGCTCGCGATGGTCATCATCGGCGGCCGGCAGAGCCTGGTCGGCTGCGTGATCGGCGCGCTCGGCCTGTCGCTGGTCCGCGAATGGCTGTCCGACTTCTCCACCGACGCGCAGCTCGCCTACGGCATCGTGGTCGTGCTCACCGTGGTGTTCGCGCCGACCGGGCTGGCCGGCGTGCCGGGCCGGGTGCGCGGCCTGGTCCGGCGGGTCCGGGGCCGGGACGGCGGCCGCGCCGCGCTGCGCCCGTTCCAGCCGTACGGGACCGTGCCGGACGCGGTGCCCGCCGAGCCCCCGACGCTGCTGGAGGTCAGCGAGGTCAGCATGTACTTCCGCGGCCTGCGCGCGCTGGACGCGGTGTCGCTGACCGTGCGGGCCGGCGAGATCCGCGGCATCGTCGGACCCAACGGCTCCGGCAAGACCACCCTGTTCAACGTGGTCAGCGGCCTGTACCGGGCGTCGGCGGGGACGGTCACGCTGGACGGGCGGGTGGTGTCCGGCCGCCGGCCGTACCGGCTGTCCCAGCTCGGGGTGTCCCGCACCTTCCAGAACCTGCGGCTGTTCGGCAACCTCACGGTCCGGGAGAACCTGCTGGTGGCGCTGGACCGGACCCGGATGCGGTCGGCGTGGCGGTACGCGGTCTGGCAGCCCGGCGTGTGGCGGCAGGACCGGGCGCTGCGCCGGGCCGCCGACGCGCTGCTGGACCGGTACGGGCTGGCCGAGTTCGCCGGCGCGCCGCCCGGTGCGCTGCCGTACGGCATCCAGCGCCGGATCGAGATCGCCCGGGCGATGGCGGCCGGCCCGCGGCTGCTGCTCCTCGACGAGCCGGCCGCCGGGCTGAACGGCGACGAGGTCGGCCAGCTCGCCGCGATCGTCCGGTCGATCCGCGACACCGGCGTCACCGTGGTGCTGATCGAGCACAACATGGGCCTGGTGATGTCGCTGTGCGAGCGGGTCACCGTGCTGGCCAGCGGCGCGGTCATCGCCGAGGGCACGCCGGCCGAGGTGGTCGCCACGCCGGCCGTCATCGAGGCGTACCTGGGCGACGAGGACCTGTCCGGCGCGCCGCTCACCCTCACCCCGGAGGCCGCGCATGAGTGATCTCGTCGTCGACGGGCTGTCGGTGCACTACGGCGGCGTGTGCGCGGTCCGGTCGATCAGCTTCACCGTCGCGGCCGGCCAGTCGGTCGGGGTCATCGGCGCCAACGGGGCGGGCAAGACCTCCACGTTGCGGGCGCTGATGGGACTGGTGCCGCGCAGCGGCGGCCGGGTCCGGTACGGCGACCGCGACCTGACCAGGGTCAAGGCCAGGCACATGGTGCGGCAGGGGATCGGGTACGTGCCGGAGGGCCGGCACGTCTTCCCCGGCCTCACCGTGGAGAAGAACCTGCTGCTCGGCGCGTACATCCGGAGCTGGAAGAAGGAGACGCGGGACGGCCTCGCCGAGGTGTACGAGCTGTTCCCGTCCCTCGGCGAGGCCCGCGACCGGCTGGCCGGCGCGCTGTCCGGCGGCCAGCAGCAGATGCTGGCGGTGGGGCGGGCGTTGATGGCCCGGCCGCGCCTACTGCTGCTGGACGAGCCGTCGATGGGCCTGTCGCCGCGCCTGGTGGACAGCATCCTCGCGGTGCTGCGCCGGCTGCGCGCCGACGGGATGAGCCTGCTGCTGGTGGAGCAGAACGCCAAGCTCACCTTCGAGGCCACCAGCGACTGCCTGGTCATGGAGAACGGCGAGGTGGCGATGACCGGGCCGTCCGCGGAGCTGCGCCACGACGTCCGGGTACGCCGCGTCTACCTGGGCCTGTAGTCATCATGCGCAGAACGGCAGGTTGCCCATGGTGGCGAGGATCCCGTTCACGACATGCCGCTTGAAGAACTCCTGACCCAGGTAGCCGGACCCGTCGGTCCAGGCGGCCGAGTCGTGGCCGAGGGCGGTGATGAACGACCGGCCGCCGTCGTAGTACTGGCACCAGGACAGCGGGTGGAAGCCGCCGTGTCCAGGATGGACGGCGGACCGGGTGGCCAGGGTGGACTCGTCGACGGCGAGCAGGAACTTCACCCGGGTGGGGAAGGGCATCCAGTTGTACCACTCGTCCTTGAACGCCCAGCGTGCCGGCAGCCCGTCGGTGGCCGAGTCCCTGGCCAGCGTGACGACCGTGCCGTTCTGCAGTGCGCCATGGTCGTAGTACTGGGTGCCGCCGCACAGGCCCTCGTAGTACGGCCAGTTGTACTCGGTGCCGCCGACCGCGTTGTGGATGCCGACGAAGCCGCCGCCGGCCCGCACGTACTGGCGCAGTGCGGTCTTCGCGGCGTCCAGGTGTGCCGGGGTGGTGGTGTTGACGGCCGCGTCCGGCGACACCGCGGTGCCGTGCTTCCACAACGTGTCGCGGCTGGTGCTGCCGAACACGACGGCCTTGTACCGGCTGCCGATGCCGGGCATCTGGGTGACGTCCTCGGTCCAGTCGACCTGCACGCCGACCGCGTTCAGCCAGCCGATCAGCGCGTTCTGCAGCACGTGCGCGGGGGTGAGTGGCGGGTTCAGGCCGGCGGGCAGTGCCGGGCCGAGGTGCGCGTGCCGGGGGCCGGCGGTGCGGGTGTACAGCAGCACGCGGTCCTCCCGGTTCGCCACCCACGGGTGGTAGGACGCCGGCACCCGGCCGCGGACCACGTGGTAGTACGTGTCGAAGTACCGCTCCTGGCCGGCCGGGACGTTGGTGGTGACCGGCTGCTTCACGGTGGGCTCGCCGCCGCCGGGGCGGGGCTTGGCGACGGCCGCGGCCGGCGCGGCCAGGTCGGCCGTGGACGCGACCGTGACGGCCGCCGCGGTGGCGGTGGCGCCCTTGAGGAACCACCGGCGAGGAATCTTCAGCATCGGACCTCCGCCCTCCTGGTCCACCTGATGGACCGCCTGCTCCGCAGCCACTGTGGACATCTTGCCTGCCCGACATCCTGCACCTACAGTGGGCAAACCTCTAGTCGGTTCGACAGGTCCACCTGGTGGACCACAGGCAGAAGTGGGGTGGCCGGTCATGGCGGAGATCTCGCGGCGGCGGGTACTCAAGGGCGCGGCCGCGACGGCCGCCGGCGCCGCCCTCGTGCCCGGCGCCGCCACCCCGTCTCGCGCCGCCACCCCGTCTCGCGCCGCCACCCCGTCTCGCGCCGCCGACCCGGCTGCCCGGCCGGCCGGCTGCACCGCCCCGGGCGGCCGGGACTTCCCCAAGGTCGGCGGCAACCTCGGCAACCAGAACTACTCCGCGCTCGACCACGTGCACCGGGGCAACGTGCGCCGGCTCGGCGCCGCCTGGGTCAACCGCATCGAGGGCGGGCTCACCACCGGCAACAACCAGAGCACGACGGTCGCCGTCGACGGCGTGCTCTACATCGAGTCCGCGCTCGGCAACGTCTTCGCCGTCGACGGCCGGACCGGCGTCACCAGGTGGGAGTACCGGCAGACCCGCGGCCCCGTCACCCGGCGCGGCGTCGCCGTCGGCCAGGGCAGGGTGTACACCCACGGCAAGGGCAACTGGATCATCGCGCTGGACCAGGAGACCGGTGCGGTGGTGTGGGAACGGCAGGTCCTCGGGTACGGCGGCATGGAGAAGGTTGCCGTCACCCACCACGACGGCCTGCTGTACGTGGGCACCCACGACAGCGACCGGGCCGCCGCGCTCGCGCTGGATGCCGACGACGGCTCGGTCGTCTGGGCGTTCTGGGGCACGCCCGGGCCCGGCGAGTACGGCAACGACACCTGGGAGGGCGACTCCTGGCAGGTCGGCGGCGCGAACCCGTGGATGCACCCGGCGCTCGACCCGGAGCTCGGCCTCGTCTACTGGGCGTTCGGCAACGCGCGGGGCAGCAACTCCGCGCAGGACGGCTCGGGGCGCGGCGGGGAGAACCTGTTCTCCAGCTCGCTGGTGGCGCTGGACATGCGGACCGGGCAGTACCGCTGGCACTTCCAGTCCATCCACCACGGCATCTGGGACATGGACAACGTGATGGCGCCGGTGCTCGCCGACGTGCGCATCCACGGCCGGACCCGCAAGGTCGTCGTGTACGGCAGCAAGTCAGGGATGTACTTCATCCTCGACCGGATCGACGGCTCCGCGCCGCTCGGCATCGAGGAACGGCCGGTGCCGCAGGAACCGCGGCAGAAGACCTGGCCCACCCAGCCGTACCCGCGCCAGGGCGGCTGGACCGAGCAGCGCATCGTCGACCAGCCGCTCGGCACGGCCGTGCCCGGCAACCCGAACCGGGCGGTGCCCAACTACGTCCAGGGCGCGCTGTACGACCCGCACTGGGACGTGCCGGTGCTGACGATTCCCGGGCACGGCGGCGGCGCGGACTGGAACGCGCACTCGTTCAGCCACCGCACCGGGATGGTGTACACCGGGTTCGGCTACGTCGCCGCCGCGCACTCGCTCACCGAGGCCAGCAACGGGCTGCGGCCGCCGGGGGAGTACCAGACCGGCGGCATCGTCGCGGTGGACGCGAGCACCAACCTGGTGCGCTGGAAGCGGCGGATGCCGTACGAGCTGGCGCACGGCAACGGCATCCTCACCACCGGCAGCGACCTGCTGTTCATCGGCCAGCCGGACGGGTACCTGCTGTGCCTGGACGCCCGCGACGGCCGCGAGCTGTGGCGGTTCCAGACCGGCGCGGCTATCGGCAGCACCCCGATCACCTACGAGGTGGACGGCGAGCAGTACGTGGCCGTGTACGCGGGCGGCACCAGCATCCCGTACGGCAACTCCGCCCCGCGCGGCGACTTCCTCTGGGCCTTCCGGATCGGCGGCACCGTCCCGCCGGCCGCCACCCCGACGCCGCCGGTCATCCGCCGCCCGGTCTCCGGCACTCCGGTCGAAGGCGCTGACGTCAACAACACGGTCGTCCTCGCTCGTACCTACGATCCCGCCACCGGCACGGTCGGAGCGGTCGAGTCCACCGCCGTCAACGCCATGGCACCCACCCACCTGCGCGTCCCCGCCGGCACCACCGTCACGTTCCACAACCCCGCCGACAACGCCCACCCGCACGGCGCCACCCAGTTCTTCGAGGGCCTCTTCGACGTCACCCTCCAGCCCGGCGAGTCCTTCACCCACACCTTCACGACACCCGGCGAGTACTTCTTCAACGACACCTTCAGCCCCCGCCCCACCGGCAAGATCGAGGTCTTCTGACACGTCGCGACGCCGGTCAGTCAGGCCGGCGACGCCCCGCCATGCCGACGGCGATCGCCAGCTATCTGATCGCACGAATCATGTGCCCCCTGCCTCCGCGGGAGGTCGGAGGCCATCGCTCGTCGTCCGTCCGCTGCGGTAGACGATTGCGAATGCTCGCGAGCGTTTCGCCTATGTACCGTCTCGCGCTCGGCGGCGAGGCTCAATGGCATGACGACAACGTTGGTTCTGGGCGGTACCGGCAAGACCGGCCGCCGAGTTGCCGCCCGACTGCCCCATGACGTGCGCCTCGGCTCGCGGTCCGGACGGCCGCCGTTCGACTGGAGCGACGACACGACCTGGGCGCCCGCCCTCGACGGCGTCGCCTCGGTCTACCTCAGCTACTACCCGGACATCTCCTTCCCGGACGCGGCGCCCCGGGTGACCGCGTTCGCGCGGGCAGCCGCCGATGCCGGGGTGAGCCGCCTGGTGTTGCTGTCCGGCCGCGGCGAACCCGACGCCGAACCGGCCGAGCAGGGCGTGCGCGATGCCGGCGTCGAATGGACGATCCTGCGCTGCAGCTGGTTCATGCAGAACTTCAGCGAGCACTTCCTGCTCCCACCGGTGCTCGAGGGCGTGATCGCCCTGCCGGCCGGCGATGTCGCCGAGCCGTTCCTCGACCTCGACGACCTGGCCGAGGTCGCCGTTGCCACGCTGACCCAGCCCGGCCACGCCGAGCGCATCTACGAGCTGACCGGACCCCGGCTGGTCACCTTCGCCGACGCGGCCGCCGAGCTGAGCGCCGCCACCGGCCGCGAGATCCGGTACCTGCCGGTGACGCCGGAGGAGTACGCGGCGGCTGCCGTGCGGGCCGGCGTGCCGGCGCAGGAGATCGAACCGCTGACCGAACTGATCGTCCGCGTGCTGGACGGGCACAACGCCCACCTCTCCCGTGACGTCGAGCGGGTACTGGGCCGCTCAGCCCGCGACTTCACCGACTACGTCCACGCCGCGGCCCGCGCCGGCGCCTGGGCCACAGCTGAGTAGGACGGATCGGACATGTCGACCAACGCCCTCGCCCCCGGTACCGGGGACGTCGCCGCCGCGAGCGGCAGCGGCACCCCGCTGGCCACCACCCTCGTGCTGATCGCCGCCACGCTGCTTACCGGCTTGGCCACCGGAGTCATCGCCCTGTACGCGCACACGATCATGCCGGGACTCAAGAAGACCGACGACCGGACCTTCGTCGGCGCCTACCAGAACATCGACAGGGCCATCATCAACCCCTGGTTCATGACGACCTTCTTCGGCGCGCTGATCCTCATCGGCGCCGCCGGCGCGCTGTTCCTGCGTTCCGACCAGCGGTCGGTACTGGTGTGGCTGATCGTGGCCTTCGTGCTCTACCTCATCGCCGTGATCATCACGATGGCGGTGCACGTCCCGCTCAACGACAAGATCAAGGCGGCCGGCGACCCCGCCCGCATCGACGTGGCCAAGGTCAGGGCCGCCTTCAACGAGTCGCGCTGGGCGGCATGGAACTATGTTCGCCTGGCCGCCTCCACCGGCGCCTTCGTGATCCTCACCGGCGTACTGGCCACCATGCGCCGCCGGTGACACAGCAGCGCGACCAACGTCGCCCAAGCGTTGTGCCATCGCCCGGCCGTGAGGGTTACCCGGGGCTTGACGCTTCCCGGTAGGCGGGGAAAGGTCACGTTACGGAGCCGTGGTCCGGTTTGCCGGGAAGTGGGTGGCTGCGATGCGCCGGTTGCTGTTGGTCGCCGTGGCGGTACTGGCGGGCGTGACCTTGGCCTCGTCGGCGGGGGCCGCGGTGGTGGTGGCGCCGGGCGGCGGTACCCCGGGCACGTCGTCGCACTTCACCCTGGTCGGTCACGATGCGCTGTTCGGACGGGGGATGAACGCGGCGCTGGCCGTGTACGGCGACCACGTCTACGTGGGCAACCGCACCGACGGGTCGAGCACCTGCGGGGTCGGTGACCCGCGCGGGGCGAGTGACCCGAACTTGTGCCCGCACCCGCACCCCGGCGTGCTGGTGGTGGACGCCGCGCACCCGAGTCACCCGCGGGTGGTCGGCGAGATCGGCCCGCCGGCCGAGGGCAACGTCGGCATCACCTCCCGCGAGCTGCGGGTCTGGCCGGCCGCCAGGCTGCTGATGGTGATGAACTTCCGGTGCAGCGCGGTCATCCACGCCTGCCCGGCGGGCACCGACGCGACGTTCCCGTTCGACATCTCCTTCTACGACCTGACCGACCCGGTGCACCCGCGGTTCATCACGAAGTACGTGCCCACCTCGCGGGCCGGCCTGGCGGTCAAGCCGCACGAGATGTTCCTGTGGACCGACCCGCGCCGGCCCGGGCGGGCGCTGCTGTACCTGTCCACGCCGACAGTGTCCGCGGACCCGGCAGTCCCGAACCTGGTGGTCGCCGACATCAGCCGGGCCCGCGACGGCGTGGTGACCGAGGTCGCCGAGGGCAACTGGAACGACCGCTACCCGGGCGCGGCCAACCCGGCCAACTACAACAACAACCTGTTCGTCCACTCCGTCGCGCTGACCGCCGACGGGCGCCGCGCCTACCTGTCGATGGAGGCCGGCGAGTTCCTCGCCCTGGACACCAGCGAGCTGGCCGACGCCGCGCCCAACCCCACGATGCGGCTCATCACCGACCCCGCAGACCGGCCGATCTGGGGCAACCAGGCCGTCCCGTGCCCGAAGGAGTGTCCCAACGGCCACTCCGCGGTACCGGTGCCGGGCCGGCACTACGCGCTGACCACCGACGAGGTGTACGGCACCTTCACCGATCCCAGCTTCGGCTGCCCGTGGGGCTGGTCCCGGCTGATCGACGTCGCCGACCCGGCCCACCCGAGGATCGTGGGGGAGTACAAGATCGCCCAGGACGACGCGGCGTTCTGCGGCAGTCCCGCCGACGACGCGGCCACCGAGCAGTTCACCAGCTACTCCTCCCACAACCCGACCGTGCTGCCCGACCTCGCGCTGATCGACTGGCACTCCGGCGGCCTGCAGGCCATCGACCTGCGGCACCCGGACCGTCCCCGTCAGGCCGGCTGGTACTCGCCGACCCCGCTCGCCTCGGTGGCCAACGAGGACCCGGCGCTGTCCCGGGGGCCGAACAAGGTGGTGTTCTGGAGCTACCCGATCATCCACAACGGACTGATCTACGTCATCGACATCCGCAACGGCCTGTACGTCCTGCGCTACACCGGACCGCACGCCGGCCAGGTCGCCGGCACCCGCTTCCTGGAGGGCAACTCCAACCTCGGCGACGCCCGCCACCTCGGGTGAGACTCCCAGCGCGCCCTGGCCCTCGATCCGCTCGATGCTTTCGTGTTCCGGGTTCGAGGGCAGCCACCAGCCCTCGACGTCCCGCCCGCATTAGGTCCCACACCGCCGCTGGTGGCGTCTCGGTGACGGTCGCCTCGGTGAACCGGAACGTGGCTCAGGAGCGCGTCGGTTGGGCGATCCACAGTCCGGTGTGGATGTCACTGGCCAGCACCAGCCCGCCGGCGAGGGCGACGCCCCACACCTCGGGAGCCGAGGTGTCGGTGGCCGGCGGGACGAACTGGCCGAGCTGGCGGGAGGCGCCGTGGCCGTCCATGGTCCAGTGGACGATGCCGTCGGAGTACCAGGAGGAGAAGAACTCGCCGTTGCCCGCGACCTCGGTGTTGTGGTCGGTGTAGTCACCGTCGGTGCGGGTGGAGCGGCTGTCCGGGGTGGAGAAGGTGCCCAGGAACGCCGGGGCGGCGGGGTTGGTGTTGTCGTACACGTACACCTCGCCCCAGCTGCCGTACGTCGAGTTGCCGGGGCAGTCGCCGGGGGAGAAGTCCTCGGTGTTGATGATCAGCCACTTGCCGCCGCGGGCGAGGGTCATCGAGTGGTTGTCGCCGTCCTCGTCCGGTGGGGTGATCTTGGTGTCGCTGACCACGACCGGGCTGGCCGGCTGGCTGATGTCCAGGTGCACGGTGCCGGCGTCCCAGTAGGACACGTACAGCGAACTGCCGCGGTCCTCGAACCGGGCGCTGTGGGAGAACTGTGCCGGCAGGCACCCCACGCCGGTGTCGGGGTCGAGGTTGAGCGACCAGTCGGCCGCCTTGGCCGGTGCGGCGGGGTCGGTGATGTCGATCAGGTGGATCGCGGTCGCGCCGTGGCTGTTTTCGTGGTCGACCAGGTTGCGGGCGCAGACCGCCAGTACCTGGCCGTCGGGCCGGGCCACGGCGTCGATCTCGTGGCAGCCGATCGTGCCCTGCGGCAGGTCGAAGTGGCCGAGCAGCGCCGGGTGGGAGGGGTGGGTGACGTCGAACAGGCGGATGCCGGGGACGACCTCCGCCTCGTGTCCGCTGTTGAAGCACGCCTGGATGCCGACCACCGCGAGGGTTCCGGTGAACTTCGGGGTGCGCACGTCCAGGACGGTGACGTCCTCGGCCCTGGTGAAGGCCGGGTTCGGCAGCTTGGCCACCAGCACCGGTCGGTTCGGGCGGGAGAAGTCGACCACCTGCACGCCGTCACCGCCCAGGTGCTGGGCGGCGCAGCGGCTGCCCACGTAGGCGGTGTGGCCGTGGGCGGCCACGTCGCCGTAGTCGCCGAAGCCGTCCAGCGGCGCGTGGCCGACCAGCCGGAAGTGGTCCGTCACGACGCCCGCCGGAGGAGCGGCACCCGCCGGGGTCGGCGTGCCGAGCAGGGCCAGGCCCGCCGTACTGAGGATCGTGGCGGCGAGAACGGTGGACCGTCGCATCATCGTGCTCCTCCAGCGTGTGGGCGGGACGTAACATTTGTGCCGCTCGTGCCCTGACCAGTCCTACTGGGCCGTTCAAGCCCCGTCAAGCGAATACGTCACGCGTCCCGCCTGCGGCTCCGCATCGATGACCGGCGGGTGTTGTGAGGTCTACGCCGACCGCGGCTACGACCACGACAAGTACTGTGATCTGCTGGCGGGACCAGCGGATCAGGCCGCGCATCGCCCGCCGTGGCACCTTCCACGGGTCTGGGCTGGGCAAGGTCCGCTGGGTGGTCGAGCAGACCATCGCCCAGCCGCGGTACTACGATCGCCCGGGTGTCCGGTGCGGATCTTGGCGAGCGGGTCGACGAGCTCCTCGCGGTGGTGGAAGGCAATGATCACGAGGCGGTCTCCGTGGGGTTCGACGGGGTCGCCCGCGCCGCGATGAAGGCGAGCCCAGACCAGATACAGGCGGTGCTGCCCGCCTTGGTGCCTGTCCTCGCGCGGATCCCGATTGGGATGGGCGGCATGCTCGCCGGGCTCGCCGGAACCATGGCAGAACACGGCACTGATCCCGCGGTGGTGGTGCCGACGCTCGTGGGCCGGGCGATCGAGGCGATGGAGTTGGCTGCGCGCTTCGAACAGGCGTACCAGGCGGCGTTCGGAGAGCCGCCCGATCCCGAGAACCCGGATCTGGCCCAGCCGACGCTCCAGCGGTTCGTCGGGAGTGCGACCGATCGCGGTACCACCGAGCCGGAGGCGTTCGCCCAGGTCGAGGCGTGGTTCTGCGGCGACCAGTGGGTACGGCCGGTGCTGCTGCTGTCGCAGCGCCAGAACGTGCGGGCGATGCTGCCCGACCGACCCCGGATGACCGCCGCCATGGATGCGATGCGTGAGCATCATGAGTGCGCGTACTGGCTGTACGGGCTGCTGCTGGTACTGGACGACGAGCCGCTGATCGTGCTGCACCGCGCGACCGGGCGTGGTTTCCGGGTCACCATCAACGGCGTCGGCAGCAACTTCCAACTCCACACGCTGCTCGCTGCCGCCCTGATCGGCGAGGAGTCACACGGCATGCTCCCCGGACAGCGGCCGAGCGCCGTCGAGATCGCGGCGGCCACCGACGGTGAGGAGCTGACCCCGCCCGACGTGATCCATGGCCGCTTCAACCTGGTCGACGCCTACGGCAGCTCGATTTGGAACGAGGGTAGGCCGGCCGACATCCCGACAATGGACGGGACGCGGGTGGTCGTCCTTGACCCGCCGCCGTACCCGCGTGCCTGGACCGCTGGGCGCCCTTACCCGTTCATGCGGCCGACCGTCACCGTCCACGGTCCACTGCCCGCCAGCGAGGCCGCACGCTGGCTCGCTCAGGTCCGGCCCGCCACGCGCACGATCTTCGGATCGTGACCGTACCGTCACTTCGCGCCGGCGACGGGCGGCGGGTCCGGCCGGCGGCCGTCCAGCAGGCCGCCGAGGTGGCGCAGGAACGCCTCCCACTCGGCGACGAAACGGGGGTCGTCCGGGGTCGTACCGGTAGTCATGCGGGTGATCTGCGGCAGCAGGCGCGGGTAGCTGGCGAGCCCGAACCCGAGCAGCCGCACGAGCCGCGGGTTGAGGTCCGGATCGATCAGTCCCGCCTGCTGCCTGCGGCGGATCTCCTCCACCTGCGCCTCGATCACCGGCAGCCGTTCCGGCTCGTGCGGGATCGGGGCGCCACCGTACGTGAGCGCCTCGCGCTGCAGGTAGTTGAGCCACGCGCCGTCCTGGCCCTGCGCGTCGAAGTGGTACACGAAGAACTCGCCGGGGTCCTCGGGTGCCTCCTCGGTGCGCCGGAGCCGCCGCTCGGCGACGCGCGAGAGCACGTCGCCGAACAACCGGTCGCCGATGCGCCCGCCGGTCATCAGGAACATCGAGTACGCGAACCCGGCCGCCCAGCCCGGCAGCCGCTCGATCAGTGAATTCTGTGCCTCGTACGGCGTGACCGGCAGCCAGTGCACCAGCGCGGCGGCGGCCAGCAGCAGCAGCGCGCAGGCGGGCAGCGCGACCGCGTAGGCGTGCGCGTACGCCGTGCCGGGGAGACCGTTGCCGAGCACGGTGAAGAACAGCAGCCCGCCGAGCGCGACGCCGAGCATGTTGCCGACCTGGAGCGTCGTGGTGACCACGCCGGCGCCCGCGCCGGCGTCGGCCGGTTCGAGGCCGGCGATGATCGTCCCGATCAGCGGGCTCATCCCGAGTCCCTGGCCGAGCCCGGCGATCAGCAGTGTCGGCGCCAGCTCCCAGCCGCTCAGGTCGGCGCCGGCCGCGGCGACCGTGGCCGCGGTGGCGAGGAGGCCGAGCGCGGCGATCACGTACCCGACGCTCAGCACGTGGCGGCCGAGCAGCGGCACCAGCTTCGGCGCAGCCAGCGAGGTGAGGAAGAACCCGACCGCCGCCGGGGTGTACACCAGGCCGGAACGCAGTGGCGTGAAGCCGAGGCCGGCCTGCAGGTACACCGCCAGGAGCAGCAGGAAGCCGGCGTAGGAGGTGACGAACAGCATCCCGATCGGCACCCCGCCCGCGAATCCCCGGTTGCGGAACAGCTCGAGCCGCATCAGCGGCGCGCCGCCCCGTACCGCGAACCGCCGCTCGTAGGCGACGAACGCGGCGAACGCCGGCGCGGCGCAGACCAGCATGACGACCATCCACACGGGCCAGCCCTGGTCGCGCCCCTCCACCAGCGGCGTCGACAGCATCATCAGGGCGACGCCGAGCAGCAACACCCCGCCCCAGTCGAGTCGCATCCGGACGTCGGGCTGGTCGTTGGGCAGGACGGCGGCCGCCGCCAGGGCGGTGAGCACGCCCAGCGGCACGTTCACCAGGAACACCGACCGCCAGGCCAGCCCGAACGGGTTCCACGCCAGCAACCCTCCGCCGATGAGCTGCCCGGCCACCGCCGCCATGCCGACGACCGACCCGAACACACCGAGCGCCCGCACGCGTTCCTTGCCGTCGAAGCTCACCTGGATGATGGCCATCACCTGCGGATACATCAGCGCCCCGCCGATTCCTTGCAGGGCGCGGGCCGCGACGAGCACGCCGACCGTCGGCGCCGCGCCGCACAGCGCCGACGCGGCCGTGAACACCAGCAGGCCGGCGATGAACAGCCGCCGCCGGCCGTACAGGTCCCCGAGCCGGCCGCCGGTCACCAGCAGGCACGCGTAGGTCAGCGTGTACACCGAGATCACCATCTCGACCGCGCCGAATCCCACATGCAGTTGGTGGCTGATCGAGGGGATCGCCACGTTGACGATTGCCACATCGAGGACCGCCATGAACGTCCCCGCCAGTACCACGGCGAGCACCAGCGGCCCGCCGCCGCCCGCGGCACGCTCCTGCCGTGCCGTCGTGCCTGTCCGCTCCACCACCGTCATAGGTCACCCCTGCTCTCTGGCGAGACGGCAAATTTTCACAGGCCCCGGCGGACGGGATCAACGGCGATCAACGCAACGATCGATAACCCCCGCGCATGATTCCGTTCCGTACCTCTCACCGTGGGGGGGGTGGAGAAGATGGTGGGTGGCAGGCTTGCGGAGAGCCGACGTACGTTTTCCGCGGAAGTTCCGGCCGGTGGTGGCCCGGCGCCGCCGCGAGGACACGCGCCCCGTAACCGGCGGCCTCCCTCCCTGCCGGCCGCCAGCAACTCGGCGGGCCGGTGACCGTCGCGGGACAGGAAGCCGTGCATCCCGGCGGCGTGCCCTGGCCAGCATCAGGGCCGCTCTCTCGGCCGGCTCCGTCGTGGTGTGTAGTTGGGAGGCCCTATCGATAGGGCTGTCGGTACGACGATGCCCTTACCGCGAAGCGATAGACATGGTTGCAGCGGGCTCACGTTGCTGTTGGGACTGGTGGTGTCTGGAGGGGATATGAACGCCCGCGTCCGTGTGGGCACTGGATCCTAAGTCCAGCGCGGTACGCCGCGACAGGCCATCAGAATGTCCCGGCGTCCCAGCTCAGGTAGCATATCGGAGTTTACATCGGATACTGATCAAGAAATCGAAGATCATTTGTCCGTCATTTGTCAGTGACTTGTTCAGGTACGCACGCCCGACGGGCAACCCGTGACAACGTGCTGCACTGGACCTGTCCGGCTATCCGCCTGCAACCATCCGGCCCATACTCATCAGGCCGGGTTAAGCCCGGACGCCGCACCTGCGCAGGTTCGAATCTTCGGGGGGATACGCCACAGATGGGAACCGCGACGACCTGCGGCTTCGCCAAGGCCAGCTGGTGATTCAGGCCGCCTTTGGCCTGTAGCCATCCGCGAACTTTCCTGGGACTGGTGGTGACGCGGTCCGTCGCAGGGCAGAGCTCGTGACCGCGATCAAGCTCCGCGGTGAGGACGCACTGATCTGCCGATGAGCGGATGTTTCTTGGTTGGCGAGGGATGCTGCGTCGACCGGGCTCGGCGGCGACGTGAGCAGGGTTGGGGAAGATCGCCGTCGCGACGGCCAGCAGGGTCGCACGGTCAGTGGAGCGCGCTGCTGTACGGGGCACGGACGCGAATAGTCTGTCGGCTTGGAGAACTCGAAGGGCGGAAAGAGCCGTTCCCCGGCTGCGGGCTTCCTAGGGAATGGTGCGGATGGTCAGGGAAGAGGCGGAAGAACCCGCGCACCTGCTCGACCAGTGACTTCGGCTGCTCCAGCGCGGCGAAGTGGCCGCCGCGCGGCAGTTCCTGGAACCAGCGCAGGTCGGTGAACCGCAGTTCGGCCTCCCGTCGCGAGGGGCGGGTGATATCGCGTGGGTAGATCGACAGCCCGGACGGTGCGGTGACCTTGTCCCGGAAGTGGGCGAAGCTTTCCCAGTACAGGCGCGCTGAGGACGTGGCCGAGGCGGTGAACCAGTAGACCGAGATCTCGTCGAGGATCTTCTGTCGCGATATCGCGTCTTCGGGATGGCCGTTGTTGTCGGTCCAGGCCCAGTACTTCTCGGCGATCCAGGTGGCCTGGCCCGCCGGGGAGTCGGTGAGGCCGTAGCCGAGTGTCTGCGGCCGGGTCGCCTGCTGCGCCGAGTACCCCCGGCCGGTTCGCTGGAACTCCTTCTCAGCTTCGAGGTTCGCGAGTTCTGCGGGCGTCGGGTCGTCGAACGTGCCCGCTGCCACGGATCCCAGGTTCAGGTGAACGCCGGCGACGTGCTCGGGTGCCACCTCGCCCAGCGCGCCGGAAACCGCCGAACCCCAGTCACCGCCCTGCGCGCCGTACCGCTGGTAACCCAGCGAGACCATCAACGCGTCCCAGGCGTGCGCGATGCGCGTGACGCCCCACCCGGTCGTCGACGGCTTGTCACTCCAGCCGTACCCGGGCAACGACGGCGCGACCACGTGGAACGCGTCCGACGGATCCCCGCCGTGCGCGCGCGGGTCGGTCAGCGGGCCGATGACTTCCAGGAACTCCAGCACCGAGCCCGGCCACCCGTGCGTGAGCACCAGCGGGAACGCGTCCGGCTCCGGCGAGCGGACATGCAGGAAGTGGATGCCCAGCCCGTCGATGGTGTCGCGGTACTGCGGGAAGACGTTCAGCCGATCGGCGAACCCGAAGTCGTAGTCCTCGGCCCAGCTGCGGCAGAGCTCCTGCGCATAAGCCAGCGGCAGCCCCTGCGACCAGTCGTCCACCGGCTCAGGCTCGGGCCACCGCGTCCGTCGCAACCGTTCACGCAGATCCGCGATCTCGGCTTCGGTGATGCTGACCTCGAACGGCTCTGCTGTCATGGCGGGTGCGTCCTCCTCGGTCAGGAGTAGGTTCAGGAGTAGTCGGACAGTTGCCAGGGTGAAACAGTCGATCGGCTCACGCGCCAGGGTGCTGGGCCAGGCTGAGGACGAGTCCGGCCAGGGGAAGTGCCGCGAGCACGGCGAGGGCCATCGGCACCGACACGATGCCGGACATGCCCGCGACAGCGGCCGGACCGATCCCGCCACCGAGGAAGATCATGAAGCTGAGCAGGCCCTGTGCGGTGTCGCGGTCGCGCCTGGCGACCAGTTCCGGTGCGAGGCCCACCAGAACGGCCTGGGCGCCGGCGAACCCGCACACGGTCAGCGCCGCGCCGGCGACAACCGGGATCGGCCCGGTGAAGACCGCGACCACGAGCACGCCGAGGACGGTCAGTGCTGCGAGCCCGGCTGACACCTGCCAACCGGTGAACCGGCCGGTCGAGGCGCCGGTCAGCCGCCCTGCCAGTACCGAGCAGGCGGCAGCCGGGACCAGGAGCGCGCCGGCTTGGAGGGCGCCACCGCCCGTGGCCTGCTCGATCAGGGATGGGGCGAGGAACAGCACCCCGTAGTAGCCGGCGAAGACCGTCGCGCCGATGAGCCCGGCCGGCAGGAAGCCGCGGGCCGCGATGACCCGCCGGGGCACGAACCCGTCGGGCGTGCGTCGTAGGTGCCACCACAGTCCCACGGCGGCGAGCGCCCCGGCGGCAGCCACGACGAGTGTGACCGGGGAGGGCAGGCCGACCGAGTGTGCCTGCAGTAACGTGATCAATGATCCGGCGAGTACCGACAGCACGGCCGCGCCGACGATGTCGAGCCGCCCAGCAGAGCCGTCCGCCGCACCGGCACCGATCCGCGTGAACGTGCCCCCACCCACCAATGCGGCCGGCAGTAGGGGCAGCGCGAGGACCGGGATCGCGAGCACGGCACGCCACCCCAACCATGCGGTCACCGCCCCGCCCAACAGGGTCCCGCACGCCGACGCCGTCGCGCTGGCGGCCGCGATGATTCCCAGCGCGCGGATCCGTTCCCGCCCGGGAAGGGCGGTGGCCGCGGCGAAGACGGCGGTCACGGTCACACCCGCCCCAGCGCCACCGATCAGTCGACCGACGATCACGACTGGCAGCGTCGGGCCGGCTCCCGCGAGCGTCGAGCCCGCGGCGAGTGCCACGACCCCGGCGACGAGTACCCGCAAGGGGCTCGACCGGGCCATCAGCCAGCCCGCGACCGGCATCACGAGCGCGGAGGTCAGCGACCAGGCGGCGAGAATCCACGCGGTGGCCCCGAACGGAACCGCGAGCGCGCGGCCGATGGCCGGCAGCGCTACCGACGGTGCTCCCAGTGCTACGTACATCGGCAGCACCAGCATCCCCAGTGCCAGCCCCAGCCGGCGCCCGTCCGGGGCCTGGTTCGGTCCGCCGCTGAGGGCCCCTCTGGACGGGGCCCCTCTGGACGGGATCGTCCGCGGCATCGTCGTCTCCTCACGAGGAGGTTGTGACACGTGATAGCTACTATGGGTGTCACATTACGGAACGGTGAGGAGACACGTCAAATGCTTGATGCGTGTTACACCGCCTCGGCGGTCCAGACGGCCGTCGATCTCGCCAACACCTTGCGGCCGATCAAGGGAGAGGATGAGCTTGAGACCGTGGCTCAGCTCCAGGACTTCCTCGACGACCATTTCCCGGCCGGACCGGCCGAGTCTCCGGGTTCGGGCGCGGATCAACAGACCGGTCCGCGACGGCGTCTCACCCGGGCCGACCTGGCGGAGGTCCGCGCGTTGCGCGAGACGGTGCGTGCCGTGCTCGAACGAGCGAACACTGACGCGGTCGAAGCTGCCGCCCTGATCAATGACGGTCTGCGTGACAGCCGCGCCACCCCGGCGCTGCGCCACGATCACGAGCGCTGGTGGACCGAGGTCACCTCCGACACCGACCGCTGCGCAGCACACCTGGCCGTGACCACGCTCAGCGCGCTGGCCTCCGTGATCGCCACGTTCGGTCCGACTCGTCTCGGCGTCTGTGCCGGGCCGGACTGCCGGGCCACATACGTGGACCTGTCGCGCAACGGCTCGAAGCAGTACTGCACCCGAACCTGCGCGCACCGGGCCAGCGTCGCGGCCTACCGGAGACGGCGCAGCCCGCGTTGAGTGCCGGCACATGACCCTGTCAGGTTGGCTTGTCGGTGGTCCTCCGCTGATCGGATTCCTTGCTGCCTCCGAATCCGGTTGAAGAGCACGCCATGGAGCGCAGCCTGACCGGTCGACGGCTGGGAGGACGGGACCGACCCAGCGGAGCTGCGCCGTCTCGTCGAGAACTGGGCTGATGGGCGAGCTGATCAAGGAGTTGCTCGACCGGTCGGTCCGGCACGACCTGAGCAAGACCCACGAGCCGGAGCGGGCCGTCTATGACAAGGTCGTGCCGCGACTGCGCGCCACGACCTACGGCGGCGTGGAGCATCGGACCCTGGTCGACGTCGACCTACTTGAGATGCTGACGGACTGGAAGGCCGCCACCGAACTCACCACCCCGAATGGTGACCTCGCGGACAGCCTGACGATCAACCGCGAACGGTTCGGTATCACACCACAGCTGACGGACATCGTAGCGAGCACCGCTCGCCACTTCGGGTGGCTGGCCGCGGAGCCAGACCGAACGCAGTGCCATGACACGGCGTAGCCGCCGAGAGATCGCGGTAGCCAAATCATCGAGGAGGCGTCCGAACACCGTCTCATGCCGAGGATCGGGCGTGCATGGGTTCGGGGCCGAAGCGCTTCCGGAGTAAGGACTTGCCTGGCCAGGCTTGAGCGCGGGCTACAACTATTTCGCTACTGGGTCGGTTCGGGTGTGGCCATCCTCGCGTGGCGTGAGTGGCGGCGGGAGAGGCGGATCTCGTAGCCGTGGTCGCGTCCGTCGGCGTCCAGTGGCTGGCCGGTGCTGGTGGCGGCGCGCCACAGCCACGGCTGGACAAGGTCCAGTTCGGGATCGGTGGCGAAGTCGTCACATAGCCGGATGCGGAGGGCGAGCATGTCCTCCAGGTTCTGTAGCCCGGTGACCAGAGCGCGTTGGGTTCCGTCCGCCGCCGTCTGGCGCGCCAGCTCTCTGGCCGCGGCGAGCGGGTCGGTTTCGCGTGGAGTGGCTGGGGCGGGCTCGGTGGTTTGGGGCAGGATTCGTGTTCGCCAGCCGGCGGCGAGGTTGTCCAGGTCGGCGACCACGCGGGTGATCTGAGCGACGATCGCGCGTTCGGCTCCCTCGGCCGAGGCGGTCCATACCTGCTCGACAAGGGCAACGATGTCGCTCCACTCCAGGTGGCTGTAGCGACTGCCGGCGGGCAGCGATACCGCATCGGGAACCATCGGCGGCGTCACGTAGGTGATGTCCACCCGCAGGCCGGGATGGTGATGGGCGGCGAGTGTGAGATATCCAGGAAGCTGCGCGGGGCGATGGCTGCCGCGTTCTGCTTTCAGCTCGATGAGCCACAGCCGGTCCGGCCACAGCGCGGCCTGGTCTGGTGCGCCGCCGCGGTCATCCGCCTCGATGGGCGGTAAGTCGAACTCGTCGACGAAGGTCGGTTCGCCTGGCCAGGCGGGTCCACCGAAGCAGCGTTCGTCCAGCAGTCGCAGGTACCGTAGGCCGGCCGGGCTGGGCTGGTTACGGCTGTTCCATTTCGGATACGCCCCGCCCACCACCAGCGCTGTCAGCAACCGCTGCAGGTACTCCTCACGTCCCAGCTTCAGCCGGGACAGCAGAGTTACCGGGTTCTCGTAGGCCACCATTCCTCCACAGGTCGGGGCTTGGCCGTCCCCCATCTGTATCGGAATGCCGCACTCCAACGTGACCGGGGTCTCGAAGCCCTGCGGCCACAACCCGGACTCGTCAAGAAGAAGCCTGACCAACCCGACGACGCCACCCCATCCGAACGTACGGATCTACCGCGATCAGCTCGCACTGCCTCCTCCCTGGCCCCGCCACCCGATGACCCCTGAGGCGGCTTGATCAGACGCTCACATCTGCCGCGACGTGTGCGGGCTTCGGCAAGCCTGGATGCCGGGACGCTGTCGATCGGAGTTCGCTGAGGCGTACTTTCGGGTGGCGAGCGCCGGCTCGCGGACCGTCGGCTACTTCGTGACCGAGCGGTACTACGGGGAGTGTTCGGCGCGGACCGGGCATCCGGTCCTGCCGACTCCGCGCGTAGTGCTCGGGCCACGGGCCCGTCTGGCATCGGTGCGCCTTTCCGGCGCTCGACGATGGTAGGTAGCCGCCGCTGACTGTGCTGGCGGCGGCTACCTTGTGGCCAGGTTGCTTCGATCAGCTTCAGTGTCGTGGCGGTGCCTGCTGAGGCTTGGTCGGTGCCGTGACGGCTGCTGGCCGCGTCGGCTCCCGCTCAGTGGGAGCCGAACTGGCTCTCGGTTCGGGGCCGCTGACGAAGATTCCGAATGGGTTGGCCACCTGGCCGCCGCCGCGCCAGGCGGCACCGTCCCATACCCACGCGTCGGCCTCGGCGGCGTACCAGCCGGGGCCGCACGGTGGGGACGGGAACCGCCAGCCGACACCGAGGAACGAGGTCTGGCCGGCGTTGAAGATGAACTGGCCCGGGTCAACGCAGATGACCCAGCTCGAGCCGTTCCAGAATTGGAACTTGACCAGCTCCGCGATCCATCCCGCCGGCTGGTCCAGTGGATTTCCGTTGCCGTCGGAGACCTGGAGGTTGGCCACGGAGGTAAGGCCGCCATCGCCGTCGGCCACTCCGTCGGCGGCCTGTCCCAGTTGAGGGAACCCGCCGTAGAGGCCGGCGATTGTCGCATTTTCCGGCGGCAACTTCGGGTCCCAGATCCAGCCGGCACCAGGAACGAACCGGCAAACCCAGATCTGGCCGTCCTCGCCGTCGACGTAGACATCCCCGTCATGCTCGGCATCGCACGGCGGGAATCCCTCCGGCTCATTGCCGCCCTCCAGGGCTGGGGCCGCCGGAGTCGCCGGGGCTGCGGCGGCGGTGTGCGCCGTCTGCGCGCCGGCTGGCGTGGCCACCATGGCCAGCAGCGCCGTGAGGCCGGCCACCAGTGTCAGGCCGGCGCGTGAGATTGTCCTCTTCACTAAAAGTCCTCCCTGTCGCGTTGACCCGGCCGTCGGGTCGACGCGCAACCCTGCCTCGGGCGGCTTGGCGCGAACCTTGTAGGAAACCTTGACGGCACCTCGCGAATCACGTGACGATCGGTCACGAAGTCACTGCCAACGTGGGGCACCGGGAGGTGCGGCGTGGCGATGGGGGTCCGGTTCCAGCTACTCGGGCCGGTGGAGGCGCGCTGGGAAGGACGGCCGCTCGCACTCGGTCCGCCCCGGCAGCGCAGCGTGCTGGCGGCGCTGCTGGTGGAGGTCCACCGGCCGGTGCCGTTGTCGCTGCTGGTGGACAGGGTCTGGGGACAGGCGCCGCCGGCGACCGCGGCGGAACTGGTGTATGTATACGTGTCACGGCTGCGGCGCGCCCTGGCCGGTCCGGTCGCTGGCGAGGTGCGGTTGGTGCGGGTCCGCTCGGGTGGCTACCAGCTCGACGCCGATCCGCAGTCGGTGGACCTGCACCGATTCCAGCGGTACGTCGCCGAGGCCCGTGCCGCAGCCGGCGACGACGACCGGGTCGCCGCGCTGCTCCGCCATGCCCTCGATCAGTGGGAGGGCAGGCCGCTGGCGGACCTCACCGGTGACTGGTTCGCCGGGCTCCGTACGGCGTGGGAGGACCAGCGTGTCACTGCGGCCGTCGACCATCACGCCGCCCAGCTGCGCCGCGGCCGGCACGCCGACAGCGTCGCCGAACTGGGCCGACTCGCGGCCGCGAACCCGCTGGATGAGAGAGTGGCGGCGCTGCTCATGCTCGCCCTGTATCGCGCCGGTCGGCAGGCCGAGGCGCTTGCCGTGTTCCTCACCACCCGGGCGGCCCTGGTCGAGGAACTCGGGGTCGACCCCGGCACACGGCTTCGCCGCCTGCATGAACAGATCCTCACCACCGATCCGGCGTTGCTGTCTCCGGCGGGCGGCGACGACGGGCCCGCCGTGGCCACGCCACCGGTCCCGCCGCGCCAGCTTCCGACCCCGCCGGCGCACTTCATCGGGCGCTCCCGCGAGCTGGCCCTGCTCGACGAGGCCCTCGGCCGGCCTGCGGCAGCCGGCGGGCCGGCGGCAGTCGTGGTCGTGGACGGCGTCGGCGGGATCGGCAAGACCTGGCTGGCCCTGCGCTGGGCGCACCGCAATCTCGACCTGTTCCCTGACGGCCAGCTCTACCTGGACCTGCACGGATTCGACCCGAGCTGCGCACCGCTGGCACCGGCCACGGCGGTCCGTACGGCCCTCGCCGCACTCGGGATACGGCCGGACCTGACGCCGAAGGACCTGGACGCGCAGGCGGCCCTGTACCGCAGCCTCGTCGCGGGCAGGCGGCTGCTCGTCGTGCTGGACGACGCCCGCGACACCGAGCAGGTGCTGCCGCTGCTGCCCGGCGGCGCGCCGGGCGCGGCGCTGGTGACCAGCAGGGTCCGGCTTCCCGGGCTGTCGATCACGCACGGCGCCAGGGCCGTTCCGGTCGAGCCGTGGAACGGCGGGGAAGCCGTTCACCTGCTCGCCGCACACCTCGGCGAGCGGCGGCTCGCCGCCGAGCCCGCCGCCGTGGCCGACCTCGTCGGGTACTGCGCCGGCTTGCCGCTGGCCGTGGGCATCCTCGCCGTCCGCGCCGAGGCCCAGCCCGAACTCGCCCTCGCGGACCTGGCCGGCGAGCTGCGGGATGCCGCGGCCCCCCTGGACGCCTTCGACACCGGCGAGCTGAGCTCGGACCTGCGTACCGTGTTCGACTCCTCCTACCGGGCGTTGCCAGAGCCGTCGGCGCGGCTGTACCGACTGCTCGGCCTCGCCCCAGGCCCCGACCTCGACGCGCACGCCGCGGCCGCCCTCGCCGACCTGCCGGTCGACCAGGCACGCCGGCACCTGCGCGAGCTGGACAGGGCGCATCTGGTGACCCAGCGGATCCCCGGCCGCTACGGCCTGCACGACCTGGTCCGCCTGCACGCCAGGGAGCAGGCCCGCGTCGAGGATCCCGAACCGGCGACCCGCAACGCGCTGCGCGGCCTCGTCGCCTTCTACGTCCGCACCGCCCATGCCGCGGCCCGCTTGGTCGACCCTCACCGCCGGCCACTCGCACTCGACGAGCCCGACGGCGGCGCCGACCCGGCGTTCACCGACGATGCGCAGGCGATGGCCTGGTTTACCGCTGAGCATCCGGGGCTTCTCGCGGCCCAGCGGCTCGCGGTCCGGTACGGTTGGAACACGCTTGTCTGGCGGCTCGCCTGGGCGCTCACCAGCGCCCATTACCGACAGGGCCGGGTTGACGACGAAGTCACCGCGTGGCAGGCCGGCCTCGCCGCCGTCGCCGACGATCCGGACGGCGCGGTCCAGAGCCTGGCCCACCGCAGCCTCGGCCGCGCATACGAATGGGTCGGCTGGCACGACGTGGGCCTCCACCACCTCCGCCGCGCGCTCACCCTGGCCCGGCGGGCCGGCGACGCGTACGGTCGAGCGGACGCCCATCGCGGTCTGGCCGCGGCCCGCGGACGCAAGGGCGACCGGCGGCAGGCACTGGCGCACGCCCGCCAGGCGCTCGCCCTCTTCCAGACCCTGGACAACCCCGTCTGGGAGGCCGACGCCCTCAACCAGATCGGCTGGAACCAGGCCCAACTCGGCCAGCACCAGCAAGCCAGGGAAGCCTGCGAACGCGCCCTCGCCCGATACCGCCGCCACCATGACCTGGCCGGCCAGGCCGACGTCCTCGACAGCCTCGGCTACATAGCCCACCACACCGGCCGGTACCTCGAGGCGATCACCACCTACCAGCAGGCCCTAGCCCTCTACCAGGCCCTCGGCAACACCTACGGCGAAGCCGACACCCTCACCCGCCTCGGCGACACCCACCACGCCCTCAACGACACCACCCAAGCCGACGTCGCCTACCACCAAGCGCTGGCCCTCTACCGAACCCAACACCGCACCACCGAAGCCCACCACCTCACCACCCGGCTCCTAACCAAGTAGCTTCCTGACATCCAGAAAACGTTAGGTGTGACGGCCACGTATGTCTTACCAGAGGGCGAGCAAAGAGGAACGCGCGCGCGTACGCCGTCCAGCCTCTCGTGCGACCCCACGCAGATCAGACCGCCCGACCAGCCGCGACCATACCGGCGGATGGAGCCACGGATGACGTCGCCGGTCCGGGTGGGCCAGTCAGCACCAGGCGGACCTGCTGCCCGACGCCCTCGGCTCCACCCTCGCCCTCAACGACCCGACCGGGAACCGACCACCAACTACACCTACGATCCGTTCGGCACGGCCAGCAGCGACACCCCGACCGACACCAACCCGCTGCGCTACACCGCCCGGCCCTCCAGCCCGGACCTGCCCGCCGGGCTGCAGGACAACCGGGCCCGCGACTACTCGCCCGCTCTGCACCGGGTTCCTCTCCGCCGACCCGGTCGGGCACGCCTCCGGCCAGACCAACCCCTACACCTACGCCGCCGGCGACCCGGCCGACAACACCGACCCGTCCGGCAACTGGGTCCAGTACGCCGCCGCCTGCGCCATCGGCGCCGGGTACGAGAGCATCGTCGGCATCCTCACCGGCCGCAAACACTCCTGGGGGGACTTCCTCGGCGGCGCACTCAACGGCTGCGTCCAAGGCGCCCTGCTGGTCGCCGGCTTCGGCGCCGAGGAGGACCTCGGACTGGAGGCGGCCAACGCACTCGAAACCGCGCCGGAGGACGAGGCCGCACTTGCCGACCGTTGCGTGCCCGGCAACAGCTTCACCGGCGATACCCGGGTCGAAATGGCCGACGGCACCAGCATGCCGATCAGCAAGGTCCGAATCGGCGACCGGGTGCTGGCGACCGACCCGAACACCGGCGCCACGGTGGCGCGGTCGGTCACCGCGCTGATCCACCACCGTGGGCCGCACTCCATGGTGCGGATCGCGGTGGCAGGTGGCGGCAGCCGGCGCGCCACCGACTACCACCCGTTCTGGGACGCGACCACCAAGCGCTGGACGAACGCCATCGACCTGCGGCCCGGCGACCAGCTCCCCGAGCCTGACGGCACCCTCGCCACGGTGACCGGCACCCGGACGTACACCGCCGACCTCACCGCGTACAACCTCACCGTCGACTCCACGCACAGCTACTATGTCCTGGCCGGCCACACGCCGGTCCTGGTCCACAACGACCCGCCCGCGGTCAGCCAGGTACCGGACCTCACCGGCATGACTCAGACCCAGGCCGACCAGATCCTCACCCAGCACGGGTTCGAGCTAAAGACGATCTCCAAGAGCGGCGCCTACGCACCTACAAGGCCGCCGACGGCAGCAAGGTGGACATCCGGCTGGCCGATGGCCGGGTCACCAGGACGTTCCCGGTGGACACGGGACCCACCAGGCCGAACTGGCCGCAGCGGTACGGTCCGGATGGCCAGCCCACGACGTCACATGACACCGGAGAGAATCTTGCCTGCGACTAGCGAATTCCAGCAGGTTTGTGAACGGGCGGGGGAGCTGCTCGCCGCCTGCGAGGGCTACTTCCTGGACCGGCTCACATACTTCATCACCGGAGTGGACGATGCCATCCAGATCACGCTGATCTACAGCCCCGAGAAGCCCAGCGTGATCGTGGAGCTGACGGGGACCCGCTACTTGGCAGTGGACAAGCCGCCCGAGGCGGAAGGGAGCTTCTTCGACGAGCTGACCGTCACCCACGTGCCGGCCTCCGCCACCGAATGGCCGCCCGGCTTCCCCATGGGCCCGCGCCACCGCGGCCTCCCCGACCTGGTCCGGGTACGCCTCGTCGGCCCGGCCACCATCGACGTCGTGGCCCAGACCCTCAACGTCCTCGTCTCCCAGACCGACTGACCGGGTCCAGCAGCACCGCTGTAAAGGCTCGTCCGCGCCCGGAAGCCGTCTGTGGCACGCCCCGCCACAAGCTGAGTCGGTCCGCGGCTGGTCTCACGGCCAGCGACATCGGTGGGTCAGCCACATGATCAACAGCGCGCTGGGTGTGCATGCGACTCGGCCTTCGACGGCTCGCAGGGCTTCGGCCGGGCTCAAGCAGTGCAGAATCAGGTCGGCTTCACTTGCCTCGAGCTGTTGGCGGCCGGGTTGTAGGTGGGTGGCCTCCCACAGATGGGTACGGCCGAAGTGATGCCAGGCAGGGGAGAGGTCTGGGCATGGAGCCGCCAGTTCACACTGTGGTAGCCGGTCTCCTCGCGCAGTTCGCGTGCCTCAGCCTGTCGCGGGGTTTAGCAGGGGTCGATGGAGCCGCCGGGTAGCTGGGAGGATCGCCCTGCCGAGCAGGTGGTGCTGCCGTTCGGCGAGCAGGAGGCGGCCGTCAACGACGGCGGCGACGCGGACCTGATCGCGTGCAGAGCGCCACTCGTACTCCAGGTGTTGACCACCGGGCGTGATGACCTTATCGACCTGGACCGTTTACCGTTGACCCGTCCATGTTGTGCGGCTGCCCGGCCGCTGCCAGGGCTGCTGTTGCGTCATGCAGGTCACTCCCTTCGGCGAGCACTGGGGCGGCGTCCGGACGGTGTTCGTGAAGACAACCGACCTCGTTCGACGATCGGAGGTGGCTCATGCTCACCGGCTGCTGCCGAGCGGGAGTGCGGCGTACACCGACCGGTTGTCGGACAGGTCATCCGCTGGCGGCACCGGCGCAGCTGGTGACCTGGAGTCGTGCCCATACGAGCCGATGGTCGGACAGCCTGTCGCCGACCTCGTAGTCCAGCACGTCGACGTCCAGGCCGGTGTACAGGATGCAGTCGCGGCGCTGCCGCGCCGCGATCTCATGGTGGAAGCCGGCCGTCGCCGCTCGACGGGTGGGGTCTGGCTCGGCCAGCTCAGCCACGTCCTGAAACCCGTACCGGGCAAGGTGGTCGCCGGTCGTGCGGCCCCGCTCGTCCGGCCCGTGCCTCGACAGCCATGGCGGCGCGGAGTTCCAGTCGACGTCGGGCTGTTCGCCTCGCCCTGGATCGTTGAGGTCGCCGGCGAGCAGGCACGCCTGCTTGCCCATCTGCGCGCCCGTCACCTCGCAGTCGTCGCGCCGCGTGTCTGCCAGGAACGGGCTCATGTGCATCCCGACGATCGTGAGCGCGACGCCGTCGATCTCGACCGCACACGCGCCTGCGCGTGCCAGTGCGGCCACCATGTCAGGAACTCGTGCCGTACCACGCGGCGCTCGAAGCCGGTGCTGATCCGGCACTGGTAGCGGCCTGGAGCCAGCAGGTACAGCGAGACCGGGCGACGGCGGAAACGACATTGGTCGCGGTGGGCCGTCGTGGCGCTGCGAGGCGGATGACCGAGGAGGAGATCCGGACGCTCGTCGAGGCGTTGGGTGGGCTGCTGGCCGTCCTGAAGGAGGCCGATCCCGCGGACAAGGCCGAGGTGTACCGGCAGCTGGGGCTCAAGATCATGTATGAGCATGAAGAACGGGTGGCTCTGGCTGAAGTTCAGCCGAGACCACCCGTGGGCGTAGTGGTCGTGTCCGGAGGGCGACCTTGCCCCCACCTACATGATCGTCTGTCGAGACGTCCTGCACCTTCGCTGACCAGCAGGTGCCTGACCAACCGTGCAATTGAAGGTCAACGGATTGCCTGCCTACGCTCAACGCGAACACGACCCGACCCCGACCCTGGCCGTTGAAGTTACTGTTGATCTGGATCTCCAGATCAACCGATGCGAGCGCTCCGATGCCGACCCTTCCACGCGTGAGCGCGCGCACCCAGCTCAGCGGCACGATTTACCTCCAGCGACGCAGAAGAGGTGTGTTCAGTTGGCTACCAACTGTCAGCGCTCGCAGACCTCTGCAAAAGCCGAGGTCAGCCGGTATCGTTTCGGCCAGCCCTGTTCCCGGCCGTCCCGGCCGGGCTCCATAGCGGCGGTGAGTGGCTGTGGGAGGACCCGCAGCGCACTGCCCGGCTGTTCCCGGCCGTCCCGGCCGGCTCCATAGCGGCGCTCTGTTACCCGACGGCCACGCACCGCTCATGCCTGTTCCCGGCCGTCCCGGCCGGGCTCCATAGCGACAGGAGAGGAACGGTGACCTTACCCTGGGCACCCACTGTTCCCGGCCGTCCCGGCCGGGCTCCGTAGCGGCCGGGCATCGTACTTAGCCGCACCTCTAGCCATGAGCTGTCGCACACCAAACGGGTCCAGGCCCTGCGCCGCCGCGACCCGGATGTCGACATCAAGGCGTGGATCGCGATCGCGCCGCCGCGCCGCGACGGCCAGCAGGTCGACATGCGTGGGCTGCACCCTCGGGTCATCGCCGAGCTGCTCTGCGGCATTCAGCAGCGGTACCGGGCCGGTTACGTCACCGAGCTGACCCGAGTCCGGCCGTTGTGGAACATGGCCCGCACGCGGTCGCTGACCAGGCTGGCCGAGCTGGAACCCCGCAACCTCAACGACGGCAAGATGCTGTCCTCGATCATCAAGGCCGTCGCATTGGCGCTGTCAACGCCGGAAACCGAACGGGCCAAGGACGTCTGGTGGCTGGAGGCGTTCGGGCACGGCAACCGCACACTCGACTTCACCGTGCTGAGCCAGCCCTGGCTGCGCGACCTGGCCGAACACTGGGTAAGCGAGGAGATGCCCCGCCGCCGCGGTGACACGGTGGGCGGCACCATGCAGCAATACCTGTCCTCGCTGACCCGGCTGTCTGACAGCCTGCGCCTGCAACGGCCCGACCGCGGCGACGACTCGGCCGTTCTCGGTCGCACCGACATCACCGCCTTCCTCAACCGGCTGGCCTACCTGCAGTCAGCCGGCACGATCAGCGCCAACATGCGCATCACCGACTGCGTCGACGTCAAGCGGGTCTTGGCCGACATGCGCAACCGCGGCAAGCAGGTACCTGGACCACTGGCGAGCATGCTGCCCGCCGAGTTCTCGATCCTCGCCGAATTGGGAACAGACCCATCTGTGGTAGCTGCCGGCGGTCAGAGTAGTTGATTTTTCTGAGATCGCCTCAGCGCGGTGTGAGCTTCTTGGCCACCGCCTTGAACTGTGCGCGCTTTAGCTCCTCTTTGTCAAACATAGCCTGCAGCTGGGCATTGAGCTCCTCGCGATTAACGGGAATGTCCGAGGGCGGCTGGGTGGCGGCCTTGCCGTAGAGCCGGCCGTAATCCTTTGTAATCTGTTCGGTTATACGTTCGTCGGTCGCGTCGACAAGCCAGTTCTCTGCTGTGAATGCCTCGGCGAATCCGGCTTCGCCGAGCGCCGTCCGAGCCCGGCGAAGGAACTCCTGCTGCTTCAGGAATGCTTGGTGCTCCTGGAAGTAGAAGATTCTACACGCGTACCCCATCTCGTACTTCACCTGGAGAACGTGCGGCAGTTCGTGCGAGACAGCCTCAGCGACGGCCGCCATGCTATCCGGCCGGATGAAGGCTATTCCTTCCGCAGTGAAACCACGCGACCAGACTGTCTTCACACCTGCACCGAAGTATGCCTTCTTGAGCTCGTCAGCGCGGGGGCTTCCAGCACCGAATGCGGCGTCGATGCCCTCCGGGGTGGCCTTGAAGATACGGCTGCCTTCCAGCTCCAAGAACGATTTGGCCAGCGCGTCCTCACTGAACGCCTTCAGTACCCGAGCGACGCTAACCTTCTCCCCCGTGCCGAACCCCGCGCCGATCGCGGTGAACTGGGCCTTGAGCAGCTTTGCGTCTACCATCGGAGCCTTGGCAAACTGGGTTGTCGCCTCAGCGACCAGCCGTTCTTTTACGACGTCGTCAAGAGTCGTCTCGCGGATCAACTTCTTGAACTCCGATAGGTTCTTCGCGGCAGCCTTGGCCTTCTTGTACTCATTGACCACCGTTCGAATCGCGCCGCTCGCGCTGAGCGCGGTGATCGCGGCCATCGCCAGCGAGAAGATCAGCCCTTCGAGGTCGGGATTCTGCTGCACCATGGCGGCGGCGTCCGGATCGATGGCGATGTTGCCCGCGGCTTGCTGGCGGCTGTAATCCTGGTAGTCCTGGACAACGTTGGCGACAGCTGCGACCGCGTTGATCCCGGCGGCGGCCGCCACTCCGACCGGGCCGGTGACCAGGGCGACGACGTCAGCGACCATGGAAAGCGCGTTGAGCGCCTCAGTGACCTGCTCCGCAGCGGTCTTGTCCTCGGCGGCCTTCTTGGCGACTACACGGTCAAGCGTGGAGTTTGCCTGTATGCCCAAGTCGTCGCGGGTAAGTTGCGGGATATCGACGCCCGCCGCCTTCAGCTTCCATATCTTCAGGGACCCGTCGCTGATGTTGGCCTTGGTCTTCTCGACGTTGTCGAGCACCACCTTCACTGGGCCGCTGATGATCGCATCGAGCTGCGCGTCGCCGGCCGCCACTATCGCCTGAGGATCGAGCTTGAACAGGATCGGATACTTGAGCTGATACTCGCCCCTCTTCTTGTCCAGCTCGATCTGTTTAGGCTGGGCTTTGCTCTGGACCTCGGCGAGCTCCCGCACCCCGGGATCGGCCTCGTCCGCCCCACCGGGAGGCAACGTGGTCGTCCTGGCCGAATAGATGTCGGCGATTTCCTTCGTCCGCGCGTCGAGGTCTCGGCACGCGTCTTGAAGTCCCTTGCGGTCGCCCGAACCGCTGTTCTCCTTCTGGTAGCGCTCCTGCTCCTTGAGCGCGGCGGTCTTGTTCGCCTCCAGCTGGGCCAGCGCGATCTGCGCACCGCGGGTGACGAAACTCTCAGGAAACGTGTCCTCGACGAAGGTGAGTAGCTCTGACTCGTTCTGCACCCCGAGTTGCTTGAGCTCGGCCTTGACTAGTCCGTCCTCGTGCGTGAACGCGCCTGCGAGCAACTCGACCCGCATAGAAAGACGCCCGACTTCGGCCTTGGCCTTGCGTACGTGGGCTGCTGTCTTCTCTGGTTCCCCCGAGCCAGGACCGGTGCCGCCAGCCGCACCGGAGACGTCCTTGACGTCGTTACTCGCGATCGAAAGATCGTTGTTGGCCTCGTCCAACGCGTGTCGCGTTCCGTCAAGCTCATTGCGGGTCTTGTCCCGCTGCTGGATGTCGTCATAGACCGGGGCGAAAGAGACCGCCCTGGCGAGGCCGGCTTTCGCGACGGCGTCGGGTGGTGGCACATTGCGCATTGTGGTGGCCGCGTACAGCTGGCGTTGCCGATCCTCCGGTGAGACAACCGGCGGCGGACTCGGTGGATCTTGCTGGCGTTGGAGAGCGAGCAGACGTACGACAGCGCGATTGCCAGCGAGTCGTTGAGCGCTCAACAAGGCGCCATGAGACCCGTAGCCTGGAGAGGTTTGCTGGGCGATGGCCGGATGCGCTTCCGCATCCGCACGCCTGTTGAGCGGCAGATCGCGCATGCACATTCCTCCTAGCTACTGTAGCGGCACCATATCAGGTTCTGCCAGCAGGTCGTGCCCAATCGGCCAATCTTTCGGTCGTCCCGCAATAGACGGCAAGCCAGCATCCGGGCAGATCTGCCGTCACCTCTGGACGTTTGGGATCGTGCCAGAGAGCGTCCAAGCTAATTTGGGCTGGTAGCGGCCCACGATGATGCGCAGGATTCTGGTTCGATCGGCGGTGATGCACTGCAGGGCGCGGGTGATTCACCGCTAGCTCCTGCAGGATCGGCGACATCGTCAAGGCCGCACTCATGCTCACCCAATTCGAACACGGCTGAGTCACCTGAAAGTCGCTGAGATCACCTCAGTTTCGTCTTCGAGGGTCTTGTCTGAGCTGGGCTGGTACCAAGTTACTTTGCCCTGGGGGACAGCGATAGGAGTCCAGAGCCTCCTACGCATGCTGTCCGAAAACAGCCAGCAGCAAGCACCCGGCGGAACCCAGAACGCTATCAGAATACTTGATCAACCTCGTTTGCGGCTGGTGACACGTTTCTTGCCAGCTCCGCATATGCACGACAACTGTCGCACCCCAATCGCAACACCACAGTCGTTCAGACCAGGGAAAACGCGGCGTCGAGACCCTTCACCCCACCGCGATCCCGCAGAAGGGCACCGTGCTGACCGGTTCCACCAAGGGCGATGGGGTGTATGAGATCGTCAAGCGGCGCGAGTACGGCGGGTTCACGTGGCGCCCGGTCCCGGGAACCTTACTGCGGGGTTCGCGGGACAAGCCGGCGCAGACCCACCGGATCGAGGCGGCGGCCGCCGCCCTGCGCGCCGCCGGACACCAGGTGACCGTCGAAGTCAACGACCAGTACCGGCCCACTGCCATGCGGGAAGCCGACCGGGCTGGGCGGGCCGCCGCCAGCGGCACCGCCCTGTACGAGGACGGCAGGAGCCGGCTGGATCGCATCCCGACTGGCCAGCCGATCCTCGAGGGCCACCACAGCGAGCGCCGTGACCGCCGGTACCGGGACCGAGCCCTCGGCACGATCGAGGCTGAGTGGCCGAACTGACCGCGCCGCCCATCGCCGACCGCCCGAGGCGGTGCAGGCACACGGGCACCAGCGCACCAACCCACGTGTCACCATGCGCCAGATCAGCCGGCTGGAGACCGACTTGCGCGCCGCGCAGCGCAACAGTCGGGACACCGCCCAACTCGTAGAGGAAATCGCCCACCGGCAGGGCCTGCTCGCCGCCTACGAGGCCGACGGCACGTTCGTGCCCTGGCGACCCGCCGACATCAGCAAGGGCGACCAACCACATCCAGGTTGACGGCGGCGACTGGTACGGCGACTGGTATGTGGTCAAGCGCGTCAACGCCCACACCGTCAGCGTCATCTCCACCGGCTGGCCTTCCACCGTGCCCTACGACCGGATCACCGGCCGCAGCCGTGACGGCATGCAACTCGACACCCCGAACGGACAGTCGTGGCGGTCAAGGTCGCACGCAAGGTCGCCCGCTGGCACCGCCTCCAGCACACCTTGGCACTGCCACCCAACCGGCACTCCCACGACGCCGAGACCGTACGGCAGCGTCGCCACGCCAACTGGGCCCGAAGGCTCACCCTCGGCCTGCCCACCACCGCCACCGACGCCGAGGTCGCCGCGTTCACCGCCCCGAACCTCGACACCGCCCGCGCCGTGGCCGCCACCTGCATGGACATCCACGACCGACTCCGAGCCGCCGAGGCCGGCGAGAAAGCCAGCGAGAAGCCCACGGCATCGCCAGTATCGCCGCCAGCATCACGCCGGTCGACTGCGGCGAACCGACCTGGCGGATGCCCCACCGGCACCCCGCAGGAGCGCCGCGTCGACCAACTCCAGCCCGGCGACATCATCGCCGGCTGCTGGGGACCAACCGCGCTCGGTGGCGGTGACCGGCGGCTGGTGACCGGCTTCGCCCGCCTCGTACAACACGTCAGTGCGGTCGTGGACCGGCACGAAGGGGGCCGGTGGATCCAGATCCGGCTCGCCAACGGCAGCGAACACCACTACCAGACCCACGTGTGGGTCGTCGTGCACCCCGGCGCTGCCCGCCACCTTGTCGAACTGGCCACCGCCGGCCCGACCAAGGCGCCTGACGAACCACCAGATCCGGGCAGTGTGAGCTCCGGCAGCGCAGCATGTCCACGGCCGCGAGCCCCGCCCGACCCGGCGAGCGGCGCGGAACCATCGACATCGTCCTCGGTATCAACGCACTGCTCGACTGACGGTGAGCAGGCACGGAAGTCGCTCGGAAGGCCCGAGGCAACTCTGCGACACGGGCTGCCATTGCTCGGGTAGCCGACATGGCCGAGGGTCATCGAATTCTCAAGCGGGTGATCCGGCAGTCCGGGTCTAACCGGTCAGTGCTGCCATAGCGTCGCCTCTCTCCGGTGATGGTTGGCCCGGTACGGGCGAGTTCGGCAGCTATGGTGGCGGCATCGAATCGAACAGGAGTTCGAGGAAACGTCGATGACCACGCTGAGTGACCGCGAGATTCTCCACCAGGCCGCCGCTGACATCCGCACGCTGTCAGCAGTGGAGGTCGGTACCGCATTTGAGGCGATCACCCGCTGGTGCCGGGATGACCCTGGCCGCGTCCGGACCCTCGTTGGTGGGCTCGTTCGGCATGCCGCCAGCGGCAAGTCCGACGCCGGCGTGGCCTTCGACGCCGTGGTAGCCGAGGGCCCGCACGCGCTCGCCCGCCTCCTGGACCGCTACGCCGTGGACACCCGGTGATGGCAGGCACCAGGTGAGTCATGCAGCGAGCCCCGACGAGGCCAGCGCCCTGTTCAGAGGACGCCGCCGATGTAGCCACCGAAGTCGCCGAGAAGGTTCAGAGAACACGCCGGCTGACGCGGCCAGAAGCCGACATGGGACCTCGGGGCCGGCCATGCTCCCCGGCCCCTCCCGCTGCCAGCTACCCGGCAGGCGCTTGAGGTTGGGTCGGGTTGGGTCAGCGCTTCACCCGGGCCCGTAGGGCAAGAGCGGCCAGCCCGAGCAGGATCGGCCCGCTGTAGCGCAACATGAGCTCTATCCATTGCCCCACCGGGCTGACCACATGAGCCGGAACGTGCAGCAGCGAGGCCACCGACTGGCAGGCTAACCGGATCCCGTCGTCCCACCGGTAGCTGTAGGAGGAGTGGGCGTTGGCCTCCCGTGCTGGATGCTTCGGGTCCGCCGGTGGCAGGAAGCCCCAGCTCGCGAAGGCGAAGGAGGCGACCAGCACAAGCCCAGTCAGTACTGCTAGAGCCCGCCACGCGCGCAGCCCGTATCCGCTGATCGCCCAGTACAACCACAGCAGCAGATACTCGGTACCAGCGGCGGCCGCCGTCCCCAGCCACGGCCGGGCCCGGCGGTTGGCCAGGATCCGGTGGACCCGTTCGCCGGCGGCGGCCCGGCGCATCTCCATCTCCCCGTAGTAGAAGTCCGCAGCCCCTGGCTCGTCCTTGGCGTCTTCCCGGCCCTTACGCAACGCCCGGTACAGCTCGCTGACCTGCCCCGCATCCGGCCACGACGCGTCCACGACCCTCCAGGCTAGGGCTTGGGATGGCTCGTCTGTGGAGGGGCGCCAGCTGGCTCGCTGACGAGCCGATCCATGCACGTGCCGCCAGCGGCCCTCCTCGAACAAGGTCAGCCGGCGGGTACGGCCATGACCGGCCGGCGCCGGTGACATGATGGGAGAGGCCTCGATGCGGAGCCTGTCCAGATTGTGGGCTCCAGCGAACCGGCACAGCGCCAGACTGCATCCCGACACCGTCACGTTGGCCAGATCAGCGCCCTGGACTGAAATTAACCGCGGCCGCCCGTCTTCGCACCCGGGTCGCTTCGCAGACCACGCTTTGAGCTTCTGTATCAGGGCTTCAGGGTGCTCGACACCGTTGGGCTCGTCATCTGGGGTTGGGCTGAACAGCAGCATGCTAGGGGCAGCGAACGACGCCCGGTCCAGCACCACGTCAGTGTGCGCCAGCTCGATCCGGGCACCGTGTAACCACCGCGTTCCAACTGCGGACATCATCGCTGCGGCGAGCCGCATCTCCACCCGCTGCTCAAACACCGCCCCATCCAGCGCAAGCTCATCGTCGACCACCACCTCATGCCACGTCGACCGCGTTGCGAACCTCACCCGGCTGAACTCCGCGCTCTTGTCGAACTGCGCCCGGTTGAAACTGGCGGTGCCGGCGAACTCCACCTCGCCGAAGTCGGCGGTGCCGGCGAACTTCGCCTGGCCGAACCAGGCGGTGTCGGCGAACTTCGCCTGGCCGAAGCCGGCGGTGCCGGCGAACTCCGCCCCGCCGAACCAGGCGGTGCCGGCGAACTCCGCCTGGCCGAAGCCGGCGGTGTCGGCGAACTCCGCCTGGCCGAACCAGGCGGCGCCGGCGAACCCCGCCCCGCCGAACCAGGCGGTGCCGGCGAACTCCGCCTGGCCGAAGCCGGCGGTGTCGGCGAACTTCGCCTGGCCGAAGCCGGCGGTGTCGGCGAACTTCGCCTGGCCGAACCAGGCGGCGCCGGCGAACCCCGCCCCGCCGAACTCGGCGGTGCCGGCGAACTCCGCCCCGCCGAACCAGGCGGCGCCGGTGAACTCCGCCCCGCCGAAGTCGGCGGTGTGGGCGAACTCCGCCCCGCTGAACCAGGCGGTGCCGGCGAACTCCGCCCCGCGGAAGTCGGCGAGACCTTCGAACCTCACGTTGCGGAAGTCGGCGGCTCCTTGGAAGGTGACCTGCTTGGCGTTGAGCTTGCGAAGAGTGCATTGGCCGTTGTTGTCGCGGGCGGCGTTCAGGATCTTCTGCAGCAGGTCTTGGCTGACGGTAACGCCTTGGAGGAAGTCGCAGGCGCGTCCGTCGCGTAGTTGGGTGAGGACGGTGGCGCGCTGTTCGGGGCTGAGGTGTGCGATGCATCGCAGGTCGATGACTTGGATACCACCGCAAGGTCGGTCGCCCTCTTCGTGCTGACATTGCCGCTCTGGGTCGAGAAGGGGCTGCGGATTGCTCACATTGCTCACCGTAGGAGTTCTGGTGTGGTCTCGCGGGGCGACTTCGGTGATCGATCCCTTTCGGGCAAAAGCTCAACCATAACTTTCATCGACGAGCCCTGGCAGCGCTTCCCCCAGTGTGATGCCCGCCCTCCGGGAGCTATCCATCGAGTCGGATCGATCTCTTGTCGGACGATGCCTGGCGAGGCTCGTGATTAGGTGCGAGAAGCCCAGTGTCGAAAATCGACCGCTTCCCAACACCCCACCCAGCCTCGCCGGCGCCCGGCCAAGGAGCGGGTGCAGGGTCTGGTCGTGAGCTGGCCGACCGCGGTGGCGGCGTTCAAGCCGCTGAGCGGCATCGCGGCGCGGCAGACCGTGGTCAACCACCCCGCTGATGGTGGGACCGGCCAGGCCGCACTGACGCGCGCACCGCGGTTTGCCGACATCCTTTCTGATTGCGTCTGGGCGGTTAACTATGTTGTGCTGTCTACGTGAGCCTGTCGCGCGTACGGGGGGTCCGCTGGCGGCTGCTCGGCCCGGTCCGGTTGTTGACGGATGCGGGGGAACGCGTCTGTGGTCCGGGCAAGCAGCAGGCGGTGCTGGCGGTGTTGCTGGCCACGCCGGGCCGGCCGGTGCCGGTCGAGGCGATCGTGGAATGGGTGTGGGGTGGGCGGTCGCCGCGGCAGGCAAACCCCGCCGGACTCGTGCGCTCGACGAACGAACCCGAGCTCGCCACGCCACCGTCCATGCCCCCGCTGGATGACGTGTTGGCCTGCTGGAATGCGCTCGTCGCCTCGGCTGGGCCCTCAATATCGTCAAGCGGGCGCAAGGACGACCAGATACGCGGCAATATACATGCGCACGGTGTCTCCCATAGATACCATTAACCACTTCAGGCACGCAACATCAAAGGCGCTCCCGCATTGAGTTGCGTGTGCCTATCTCCTATTATCGCCCTAGCGAAAAGGAGAATATCATGTCGAACGTCTTCTATGGCGCGTGGCTAGTCCGTCGAGGAAGCCTAGGATGGGCAACTCACGTCGCTTGGTTTCAAGAGGTACCCATCACGGCTACGATTCAGCTCAGTTCGTTCTCGATTCAGGAGCCTGAGGCCTTCAGTGCGTTCCAGCCACGGTATGCGATGGCCTATATCGTAACGGTCAACACTCCGACTATTGTGGTCGGCGGCGTGACAATTCCCAACCCTAACAAGGAAACGGACAACAATGTGTGGCTGACTACCGATCACGTCACGTTCCAGCTCCAGGCCGAAAACGTCAGTTCAGCATCCGCTTTCGGGTTGATCCATGACCGAAGCTCGTCCATGCGCAAGGCTGATGTCGTGCGAAGTATGGACTTCGCGATCTACGACGATGACGGGACAGTGATCGGCACACACCGAGAGGTTCAGCTCTACGGCGGCAGCGAGCTCGACGCCCAGGAGATCCAGGAACGCGCCTTGGTCCAGGCCAACGCCAGCTCGGATCGTTCGCTCGCGATAGTCCCTGTCGACCTGGCGGACATTCCTGTCGGCGCCTTCCGCATCGATCCACGTACTCGGCAACCTGTGCCGGAGGGCGAATCGACCTAGCCATACGCGATGCCGGGGCAGACGGCGGAGTCTCACCCGCCGTCCCTCCACAGATTCGGACGTGTACCTCTCGGCTCATCCGCTCGTGCCGTTCAATTGTTAGGTGGAGTACCGCACCTTCCAGTGTGCGAACAGGCTGGGTGATTCAACTGTAAAAGTGGCAAAGCGTGGACGAGCGGCGCGTCGTAATGCTGAAGACCGCGACTCGCCGGTAATGTCCCGCTTGCCGACTACGGTGCGGCAGGGTTCTACCCCTCTGGCTCGCTAATCATTCGTCGAGCTGACGAGAGGAGGACCCGGGTGCCACTACGTCATCCAGACCGCGGTGGTAGAAGGCGATGGAGAGGTGGCTTCGCCTGGTCATCACGGCGCTAGCTTTGCTCTGGTGGAGCTCGTACGCGAGCTGATCAGGCTGGCTGGCGTCCTGATGAACAGGTACTGACCAGCCAGTCCGACCCCCGAGGAGCTCCGTCGTCCGGTGCTGGCTCTGCTGCCAGGCACCGACAGCACTGGGCGGCGGGGCCAACTACAGATCTGATGAGCACGGTTGGCCTATAGCGTCGTAACTACTTGCCGATGTGCGCACTTTACTACGTCGGGTTTCCGGTTGGGGTAAGTGCTGCATCACATGGCGTGTCGGCTATAGGGTGTGTCACCGATCCGGCTTCACGCCGTGGAGCTGCCGTCCAGGTCACCGACCGGCCGCGTGGCTCCCCAGTAGTCATCACCTCGCCATCGATACGGCTGGACCTTCACTACCTGTCCGAAGTCGGGTGCGTCGATCATTTGGCCATTTCCGAGGTAGAGGCCGACGTGGTGGATGTGAGTTGGTGTGCCGTAGAAGACGAGGTCGCCGGGGAGCAGGGGTTGGCCGGCGGGAAGGTGGAGGCCCGCGTCGTATTGGGTTTGGGCGGTGCGGGGGATGTTGATGCCGCCGGCGGCGTAGGCGGCGTGGGTGAGCCCAGAGCAGTCGAAGCCTTCGCCGTGGTTGGGACCGTCGCCGCCCCATTCATACGGGGTGCCGAGTTGGGCGGTGGCGTAGTCGATCGCGGTTTGCGCCGCCTGGGTGGGGGCGCCGACGGCCTCCGGGAGGGTGCCGTAGGTGTCGGCGGTGGCGAGCACGGTGGTGACGTAGGTCTGGGAGTGGTTGTAGGCGAACACGGCGCTGCTGATGTCGGCTGCCCCATTGCCGCCGTGGGCGCACAGCAGCCGGGTGGCGGCGTACACGGCGTCGGTGGTGTCCCAGGGGGTGGGTGGGTTCGCGCCGCCGGGCGGGACGGGGTAGGCGTAGTCGGTGAAGGTGGCGGGCAGGAACTGCATGGGCCCGACCGCCCCGGCCTTCGAGGTTTGGTTCGGGTCGCGGTCGTGGTCGGACTCCTGTTTGCCGATGGCGGCGAGCACGGTCCACGGGAGGCCGGGGCAGGTGGCGGCGGCTTGCTGGTAGAGGCCGAGCATCCGGGCCGGGATGTCGGCCAGGGCCCGTGGGCTGGGGATCGGGCCACCACCGGCGTGTCCGTCCAGGCCGAGCAGAGAGGCGATGCCGCCGGCGATGGCTCCCAACAGCAGGATCACGAAGACGGCGAGGGCGCCGATGACGGTGGCGATCCGGCCGGTCATCGACGGTGGCCTCCGTTCGGGGTGCCGGCACGTGCGGGTGCTGGGAGGTCGGGGAGGGCGGTTGGGAGGTCCCAGGCCGCTGCCAGTCCGATGGGGGCGCCGAGGGGAGCGTTGGTGGGAATGGGTTCGGGCTGGATGGGATCGGTGGATGCTGCTGCGGGCAGGCTGGTGTGCGGCGCACCGGCGGCGAGGTCAGCGCCGAGGTCGGCGTCGAGGTCGAGGAGGCTGACGCGCGGCGCGTCTGCGTCCGCGCCGGGAGGCAGCCAGACCTCGATGGCCGGGTTGGGGTATTCGCTGGTGTTGGTGGTGGCGACCGGCACGGGCGGGTGGGTGAGGAGTTGGCGGAGGTGGGCTTCGCGGCGCGGGCTGGGCAGGTTGATCAGCACGGGGGTGGTGATGCCGGTGGCGTCGGCGAGGTCGGCGTAGCCGTTGAGTTTGTCCGCGACCCGGTTCAGGGGTTCGGTGCCGGTGTCGTGTTCGAGGAAGAAGTCAATGCTGGTGTGCGGGCTTCTGTGGATGCTGGTGCGCGGGTTGGTGTGTTGGTGTTGCCAGCGGCCGTAGGCGTCGGGGCGGGCCAGGTCGCCCCAGACGGTTCGGCAGCGGTGTTCGGGCCACCACAGGGCGAGGCGGAGGCCGGGGTGTTGTCGGGCGTGGGCGATGAGGCTGGTGAACAGGGTGTTGACGCCGGTCAGGTGGGCCAGTCGGGGGGAGTGGGCGAGTGCGAGTGCGCGGTCGCGGCGGTGGCCCAGCTCGGCGAGGGTCACGCCGGTCGCCGCGGCGAGGACGGCGGCGCCGGCGTCATCGAGGACGTAGTGCCAGGGTGCGGACCCGATCGGGGTGAGCGGCCGGAACCGGTCGACGGCGCGCAGCTGGTGCAGGGTGTGCAGGCGGGCGTTGGTGGCGCGCTGGGAGCCGAACAGCATCTGCCCGATGTGGGTGGAGGTCAGGACCCGGTATTCGTGCAGGGCGTGTAGCAGCCACCGGTCGCGTGGGGTGAGCCGGGCGGTGAGCGTGGCGATCAGGTCGCCGGTGACGCGCGGGCGGGGCAGGCGGCTGCCTGCGGCCGGCTGCCAGCCGGCGGGCCGGCGGTGCTGTCGGGGCCTGTTCACGGCGTCCTTCACGGTGACTTTCATGGCGTCGTTCACGGCGTGTGGTCACCTCGCTTGGCGGGTTTGGTCGGGCTGGCGGGCATCCGCGGGTCGGAAGCGATCCGGCCCCCGGCCAGGCTGGCCGGGCTGGCCGGCCTGGTCGGGTGGTGGTTGCCGTAGCGGCTGCGGGCGGCGTGGCGCAGCAGCCGAGCTCGGCCAGGGATGGGGTCGGGCAGGGGCCGGGTGCGGAAGGTGAAGGCGCTGGTGACCCCGGAGCCGATGACGAGGCGGGCAGCGGCCTGGTAGGCGGCCAGGCGGGCCAGGTCGGTTTCGGTCAGGTGGGGTTGGGTGTGGCGGGCCAGGACGCGGGCGTCTTCGGGTGAGGCGGCGAAGTAGATCTTGTTGCGGGCATTGGCCGACACGCCTTCGGCGAGGTCGCGGGGGAGTTGGGCGAGGTCTTGGTGGGCCAGCACCAGCGACAGCCGCAGCGCGCGGGCTTCGGCGAGCATGTCGGCCATCGGGTAGGGCAGGGTGAGGAAGTTCTGGAACTCATCCACATACAGCGCCGCGTCCCGCCGGGCGGCCTCCGGCTGGCGGGTGCGGCGGGTGGCGGCCTGCCAGGTCCTGGCCACGATCAGCGAGCCCAGCAGCCGCGCGGTCTCCTCCCCGAGTACACCCTTGGGGAGGCGGACCAGCAGCACCCCGCCGTCGAGAATCTGGCTGGGGTCGAAGGTGGAGGGGCCGGCGGCGATGGCTTGGCGGACGAACCCGCGCAGCAGGAAGGCCCGCAGCTTGTTCATCACCGGCCCGGTGACGTAGCCGCGGGCGGCGTCGGTGAGGCTGTCATACCAGGTCCAGAACCCGGCCAGCACCGGGTCGGTGATGCCGGTCGTGTAGCGGTGCCGGAAGGCGGGTTCGGCCAGCAACCGCGGAATGTGGGCCAGCGTGGCGGTGCCGGGCCGGGTGTGGGTGTGGCGAAGCAGGGTCAGGCAGGCCGAGCGCAGCAGATCGTCGGTGCGTGGCCCCCAGCTGGCGGCGAAGATCCGCCCGAACACCCCGACCAGGTTGTCCACGGTGACGTCCAACTCGCCCGGGTCGGCGCTTTGCAGGACGTTGAGTACCGGGGGCGGCGCCGGATCATCAGGATCGAACACGACGAGGCGGCCGGCACAGCGGCGGGGAAGCCGATCCAGCAGGTCGACCACGAGGTCGCCCTTGGGGTCGATGACCACCACACCCCGGCCCGCGGCGACATCGGCGCAGATGAGCTGGGCGAGCAGAGTGGATTTGCCGGAGCCGGTGGCGCCCATGACGTGCAGGTGATGGCGGGCATCGGCGACGGGCAGGCCGACCGGGCGGATCACGCCGGTGTCGCTGTCACCGAGGACCTTCACCCGCTCACCACCGGCGGGCACCGCCGGAGACGGTGCGACCGCACGTGCTCCCGCACGGGCCATACCCGGGACGGCCGCGTCGGTGGGCAGGTGGGCCAGGGCGGCCAGTTCGGGGACCGACAGCAGGTCACCGCGTACGAGTTGCCTCTCGGCGAGTGTCGCGATCGGTCGACGCAGCCGTTTGCGGGCCAGCCAGTTCCGCCCGGAGTAGACGGCGAAGGCCGAGGCCAGGGTGTGGGCCCGGCCGCGCAGGCGACCGGCCGGGTTGGGCCCAGCTGGGTGCTGGACGGCGAGCGCGTAGCGGGTGAGTACCTCGAAGCAGGGCCCGGCGGTCTTGGCCACCCCGGCTCGTACCTCGGCCGCCCGCACTGGGTCCGACCCGGTGCTGCCGCCGGCATCGGTGCTGGCGGCTTTGCGCCAGCTGGTTGGGTCCGCCAGGTCCAGCAGCCTGCCGGACATGCTCGCTGATCGGCCGGTGCGGAGTTGGGTGAGAGTGTGGCGCAGGTGCCGGAGCCGGTGCCCGGTGGCTGGGCGGGCCAGGACCTGCACGCAGGCGGCCTCACCAGCTCGGAGACCGGTGTTGGCGCCGAATAGGGCACGCAGCGGGTCGGTGTCGTGGTCGATGTTCAGTGGCAGTGCGGCGGGCCGGGCGAGGCGCAGTTGCCCACCGGCCGCGAGAACGTTGGTCTTGATGGTCGCGGGCAGCGGTGGCGTGGCGGGGCTGGCGTGTGTTGTCGCGCCCGGCCAGGCCGACTGGACGGCGCGCTCGATCAGGCCGGGCGGGACGGTGCCGGGTACCCATAGGTTGATCTGGACCCCGTCACTGGTCCAGGTGTACTCCCAGGCCAGGTGAGGCTGCCCGGACAGCAGCCTGCGCCAGGCGGGGCGGAGCAGCCCGCTCATGTGGCTCCACCACACCTGCGCCGCTCTCGGACTGACGTCTGCGGGTGGGGCGATGATGATCAGTCGGGCGTTGGTGGCCAGACGGGCGTGTCGCCAATGCCGATGATCGGCAGCGGCGAGCCGTACCGCGATGAGCCCGAGCAGGCACAGGGGCAGCAGCCACCATGCCCGGGCTACCGCTGTCACGTCCCCGGCCAGGTGGAGGACGGTGCGGCCAACGATATGGCTGAGGCTGCCGAGATGGGTCAGCAACCGGGCCGCCGGGCCGGCAGTCTGCGGTACTGCGGCGGTCGGGTAGGAAAGCCTGCTCACCGTGGCCTCCTGGTCATGATTTGGTGCTGGTTGGTGAGGGTTTGCGGACTGGTGTTCACGGGTCCTCGAGGTCCTCGATCGAGCCGTGGAAGCCTTCAGCGGAGGACGCGAGGCCGGTGGCGGGTGTCATCCACCCGGTGGCGGCGGTCGGGTCGGCTTGGATGCCGGTGACGGCCAGGTGGTGTTCGAACGCCGAGGCGATGGCGTGGAAGGCGACCCGGTTACGGCCGGCGACCAGTAGCGCCTCACCGCGGTCGGCGGTGAGCAGGAACTCCCGCTCCCCGGCTGAGAGTCCGAACCGGTCGCTGACCTGGTCGATGACCTGGGGGGCTTGGCGGAGCAGGAGTTGGGTTGTGGCGTTGGCGGCCACGGCTTGGCCGAGTGGGGTGTCTAGCACGTCGCTGACGTCCTGGGTGACCACCGCGAGGCCGGCGCAGTGCTTGCGGGCGGCCTTGGCCATCCGGAACAGGAACTGCGCTCCTTGGCCGGCCCGTAGTGCCCCGTCGGTGTCCTTGAGCAGCAGCAGCCACGCCTCGTCGACCACGACCAGGCGGCGCCGCCGGTCGGCGGGGTTGGAGACCTGCCGCCAGATCGCGTCCAGCACCAGCAGGGTGGCGGCCGGCTTGGCCTCGTCGGCCAGGTCGCGCAGGGAGAAGGCGACCAGGTGACCTTCGGGACGGGTGGTGGTAGGCCCGTTGAACAGCCCGGCGTGGGAGCCGTCGACGTAGGGGGCGAGTCGGGCGGCCAGTTCCGCCCCGACCGGATCGCCATCGGTGAGGGCGGTGGTGAGTGCGGCGGCGAGATCGGAAAGGATTGGGGCTTGCCGGTGCCAGGTGCGTGGGTCGTTGGTGATGCCGGCCTGCTGGTAGCAGGTGAGGATGGCCCGGTCCAGCACGGCCCGCTCGCGTGGCTGTAGTGGTTGGCCGAGCAGGACCTGCAGGAAAGTGTGCAGGAATAGGGCGCGGCGGGTGAGTGCGTCGGGGCGGTGCCGTTCGCTGGCGGGCAGGTCGAGGGGGTTGAGCCGCACCTCGGTGGCGCCCAAATGGAGGTAGCTGCCGCCGACGCTTGAGGTGAGGGCGGCGTATTCGTCTTCGGGGTCGACCACGTACACCTGCACACCCCGGTACAGGGAGCGCAGCACTTCCAGTTTGGTGAGGTAGGACTTGCCGGACCCGGAGCGGCCCAGGGTGATGGAGTTGTGGTTGTCGCAGTCGAACCGGTCCCAGAACACCAGGCCGGCCGAGGCGAGGTTGGCCCCGTACAGCACACCCTCACCCACGCTGCTGGTGTTGGCTGGGTCGGCGGCGGGTAGGTCGGGGCTGGTGAACGGGAACGCCGCGGCTAGTGCCGTGGTGTCGAAGGTGCGGGTGACCTTGAGCGGGTCCAGGCCGAGCGGCAGGGCGGCCGTCCAGCCCTGCATGGCCCGGAAGGTGGCCGGCTGCACGCGCAGCAGCAGTGATTCGGCGACTGCCCGGACCTGCACCAGCTCCTCGGCGAGCTGGTCTTCGCTGTCGGCGTGGATCGTGAGGTACAGGCCAACCCGGAAAAGCTTGCCCTCGCCTCGGGCGACCCGGTAGGCCAGCTCGCGGGCATCCTCGGCGGCGGCCTCCAGCTCAGGATCGTCCAGCCGATCCCGGTCGGTGTCCTGGCGGCGCCCGGACTCCAGCCGGGCCCGCTGCCGCCGCAACCTCTCGGCCGCCACCTGCTGCGGGATGGGGTCGATGTGCAGGGCGACATCCAGCCGGCCGGGGTAGGACAGCAGCGGTTCCAGCCACCCGGGCCCGACCTCGGCCGGGTACCCGGTCACGATGAGGGTGGCCGCCAGCTCATCGCCGATCCCGACGTGCCGGGCGGCGACGTGCAGGACATCGGGGCCGACGGCTGCGGCGAACTCGGCGGCGGCGAACTCGGCACCCGTCTCGGGCTGATCGGCGGGCTGACCGGGCCAGGCGGCAAGGCGGAGAGGAAACCTCACCAGTCACCTCCGGTGAACTCCTCGGGGTTGGATGAACCGCGGGCGGTCACGGCGGCTCCGGGCGGCCCCCCGGGCGCGGGTGGGGAATCGGCGTGCGGGTTGAACGCGGCCGCGAGCACGCCGGTGGCCTGCTCACCGTCCAGCGGCCGAACCGTCAGCTCGGCACCGGCGAGCCCGCGGGCGGCCTGCTCGATCTCGAGCGCAACCCGGGTACGGGCCTTCTCGCCGGTGTGGTTGAGGCGCTGGGTCTTCGGGGTCGGTTCGTGGGCGATCAGCAGGACCTGGCGGGTGTGCAGGTCACGTTCGGCGGTCAGCTCGGCCAGGAACTGGGCGTGTTCGAGGGCGGCCTGCTCCAGCGCCGGATGGGGCAGGGTGGTGGCGTGCTGCTCCAGCGCCATGATGGCCTCGGTCAGGTCCAGGCGCTGGCTGCGGATGAGGATCTGTACTTTGCCGGTGAGGCTGTGCAGCCAGCGGGCGAACCCGCCCACCAGTTGCTGCTGCTCGGCGGGTGACCGCAGCCCGAAGTTCACGGTGCTGACCGCACCGAGGGCGGCGTACCCGTCCGCACCCAGATCCAGTACACCATCGGTGTCCACGCCGCGGGCCGGCAGGCTCATCGCCGCCAGCTCCAAACCCGCCGGACCCGCCGGCCCCGATGGCTGTGATGGCATCGCCATCACCCGCACCCAGCTCGGGGCGGGATGCAGCCCGCCGGGCGCGGGAACCCGCACCCGCGGTGTACGCCGGTACCGGAGTGCGGCCACGGCGAGTCGGTCCAGGCTCACCCCGTCGCGTTCGGCCAGCACGGCGGCCAACGCCACCATGCCGAGCACGCTGAGCGTGGCCAGCAGCACCGGCAGCGGCACCCACGGGCGCGCGGCCAGGTACGCGAGATACAGCAGGACCGTGACCGGGGTGAGCACGGCGAGCTGGTGGCCGGTCAACCCGAACACGATCCGGTCCGGCCGGCCGACATCGGCCGGGATCCGCACGGTCTGGAACTGCTGCTCGGTGTGGCTGTTCATCAGATTCTCCTCTGGCGACGGATCGGTGGCTGGAACGGCAAGCTGAGCTGCACCGGACGGGCCGGCCGGGGGATCGGCAGGGCGAGCTGCCGCCCCACCGGCCGGGCCGGCGCGCCGCCCGAGCCGCTCGAGGCACTCGCGCTGCTCGAGGCACTTCGGGACGTGGGGGCCGGCTCACCGCCTCCCACCTGTCGGCCCGCTGGACTGGGTAGCTCGAGCGGCAGCCGCAACTGCCGTGGCTGCGCCGGGGCCTTCGGCAAACCGAGTGGCAGGGACAGCTGACCAACCCGGCCGTCCCGCGGCCTGCTAGGCGCCGGCTCGCCGAACGGCAGACGGAGCTGCTGCGGCTGGGCCGGGCCGAGCCGGCCCAGCGGCAACCGCAGCTGCCTTCCCTGCGCCGGACGGGCCACCCCCGACTCGGACGGCGCCACCAAGCTCGGAGCGCTGGCGGTGTCGCCGGCGGGACGCTTGACCCGGACAACCCGGATCGGCAGCGCCAGCTGCCTCGCGCGTGGCCGACGCGGAAGCCCCAGATCCAGCTCCAGCTGTCCCGACCGGCCCGTTCGATCACGTGCTGTGCTGGTGCGGCCGGTACCGGAGGCGGCGGACCGGCCGCGACCCGGGGAGGCGCCACCGCCTCCGGTGGGCCAGCGAGGCCCAGGCCGCCCGACCAGGGATCCGCTCGCGCTACCCCCGCCGCCCCGACCGGCCGAGCCGCGGCCGATCCCCCGTACGCGGCTGGCAGCCTGACCCATCTGGCCGAGGCCGGCGAGTGCCGCGCCGCCGGGTCCGCCGAGGACGCCGACCGCGCGTAGGCCGCGGTAGATCAGGGCTGACCGCAGGATCCGGTAGACCGGGGAGTGCCGGTATCCGAACACCCACTGCCTCGCCCAGAACGGGATCTTGAGCAGGATGAAGAACAACGCGACGCACACCAGCAGGTCGACCAGCGCGGCCTGCCCGGCCGAGCTGCCGGCCCCATCAGCCAGGCTCAGCCCGTTGCCGGAGAAGAACACCTTCACCCCGGCGATCAGCACCAACGCCTGGGCGACCTGAATGCCCAGGCAGGCCATCATCGCCCGCCACCACAACCTGGCCAGGTTGTCGGTGGCCGGCAGCGCGTGGCAAATCAACGCCAACGGCGCACCAGCCGCCAGCAGCACCACCCCGGCCAGCCGGATGAACCAGCTGACCAGCAGGGCGACCGCCATCGTGGCGGCGACCAGGCCGAGCAGGATGGTGAAGATCCCGTCAGTGGCGACGTCGGCGACGATGATCCCGATCAAGGTCTTGACCAGCCCGACCGCCGAGACGCTTTGGCCCATCACCGCCTGGGACAGGGCGTTGGCGACCTCGATCGCCTTGCCGATCAGCCACAGGCTGGCATTCGCCAGCACCATCGCCCCCACCATGCGTGGCGCGATCTCCTTGGCCGCGTACCGGGTCTGCAAGGTTTCGTGGCTCATCACCAGCAGCGCCCCCGCGAGGGCGAACAGCACCATGAGCGAGTTCGCGGCCACATCGGCGCTGGTCCACAACCGCTTCACCCGGTCCTGGTTCACGACGTTCGGGGTGGACAGCACGGTGTTGCCGACCAGTTCCATTACCGGCTTGGTGATCCGGTCCACCAGGTCCTGGAACCAGGAGTTGATGGCGTGGCGGACCTTGCAGCTCAAATCGAGGAGCCCGCAGTGGTCGGCGTCGCCGCCCTCATCCGGTGGCGGACTCGGTGCCGGTCCCGGGGCGGGGTCCGGGGTCGGGTCCGGCGTCGGGTTCGGGGAAGGCTTCGTTTCGGGCGCGCCCGGGGTGGGGATCGGCTGCGGCGTCGGCGTCCCCGGCTTTCCCGACGGCTTGCTGGAGGGTGTGCTCGGCTTGGTGGGTGTCGGGTCCGGTGCCGTACTCGGGTGCGGGATCGGCGCGGGCGTCGGGTCAGCCGCCAGCCGTACCGGCCCCGCCGAACCCGCCGGCTGGGTTCCGGCCCGACCGGCGGAGGCGTGGGCGGCGAGCACCAAGCCCACCGCCACAACCAGCAGCAGCGGGAGCAGCGGGGCCAGCCGCCGGCGACCCGTACGCGGATGGACCAACTGGACCGTGTCGTGGGGCGGCCTGCGGGCGCCCATCAGGCGCCCAGAATCTGCTTGAGGATGGTCACCAGCACCGGGGCCAGCAGCGTGCCGGCGTACCCGATCGCGGCGTTACGCAGCGCGAGCTTGGCCTTCTCCAACTGGCCGGGATCCCCGCCGGCGGTCATGTACCGCAGGAATCCCCAGGTCAGAAAGAATGTGGCGACGGTGGCGGAGATCCCGACGATCCACGCGGTCAGGTTGTTGATCACCGTCGGCAGGTCGTTGACCGCCAACACCGTTCCCACGCTGGCCTCGGCACGTGCCGGCACGACCAACACCGTCAACACGACCGTGACCACGAACTGGACCACGATGACGACTGGCACCGCCGACAGGCGGGTCACCGTGCGATGGCGGCTGGTGAGGCGGCGACGGGCGGTGCCCGTCGATCGCGGTGCCGGCGCGACACCTCGCCTCGCGCCACGAGCCGCGCGGGTGCTGGTAAGGGACAGCGGGCTGTTCATCGGCGCCGTCCCAGGCCGGCGTTGCCGAAAGCGGCCGCGAGGCGCTTCTCGGCGCGGCGGCGGCGTTCCCGCGCGGCGGCGTAGGAGGTGCCCAGCTCGGCCGCGACCGCGGTGAGGGCGGCGCCGTCCAGCCGGGTACGGGCGATCAGATGCGCGGCCGGCCGGCTGATCAGCCCTTCAGCCACCGCACGGGCCAGCAACGCCCGCGCCTCCTCCCGGCCCCCGTCGTGCCCTCCGTTCTGGCCCCCGGCGGGGTTCCCGAGCCTGCCGTACAGCCCGGCGCCGATGAGGTCTTCTGGGACGGGCAGAACAGCTTGCCCGGCGAGCACCCCGTCGGCGGACAAGACGCCGGCCCTGCCGGTGGCGACCACCAGCCGATGCCCGGCCCGGTAGGCCGCCCAGCACAGCCGGCCGGCGATCCCCGGCTTCGCGACGTCAATGGTCTGCAGCGCGAGCAGGAACCCGGCCAGCATCTCGCCCTCGACATCGGCCGCCCACCGGGCCTCCCCACCCCGGCACAGCCGGCCCGCCGCGCGTCGCAGCCCGGGCATGGCCACCCCTACCGCCCCCACCACCCACGCCGACCGGGACGGTGCGGACCGGGACAGCCCGGGCCCGGACGCCGATGTGGACGGGGCCGGTGTGAACCGGGCCGGTGCGGACCGGGTGCGGATGACCAGCTGGGCCCAGGCCGCGTCCCGGGCGGCACGCCCGACCGAGGGATGCAGCAGCATCGACTTCAGCTCATCCAGCCGAATCGCCCGCGGCGGCAGCCCGTGCCCGATCCGCCGCCCGTCAACCGCGAGCGGGTTCGGGCCGGTGACCAGCAGGTCGAAGGCGGCCTGGGCCTGATCAAGCGGATCCAACGCCGCGTCGAGCAGCCCACCGCCGGGCGCGGCCTTTCCAGGCTTTCCAGGCTTTCCAGGCTTTCCAGGTGACCGGCCAGGTGACCGGCCGGACGGGCGGCATGTGGGGTGGTCGGCGGGTTGAGGATTGCGGTGCATGAGCTCTCCACCAGCTGTGCGAAACGGATGAGGTGGGTTCTCATGCAGCCAGCCGCGCCGAACAGATTCCGAACAGAAACCGAACACCTCACCCCATGGACCGTGAGGTGTTCAATATCTGTTCTGCCCGTGCGATATAAGCCGCCAGAACGGCAGTGTTCTACCCTTGACTTGCGTGTTCATGAGCTGTTCGATCCCCAGCGGTCAAACGGGGACGCCAATCAGCCGGCCTGAATGGTGATTCTCATCACCCCAAGCCGGCCTCCGCCGGGATGACACCACAGGCAACTCCGTGACGGGTGTGTTCATCAACTGTTCTAGGCACCCGAGAAAATTCTTCGCTGCCCATGTGGCAAAACCGGGTTCCCGCCGGTATTGGTCGATGTGGAAAAACACTCGGCCACACCGCCAAGCGAACCCGACATCGATCCTGCGGTACCGCTGACCATCTGGCCCTGCCGGTTCCCCGATCCTGACCCTCGGACTGGCGAGGGCACCGCAACGGTCTGGCCGCGGCTGCGGCCGATGAGCCTGCCGCTGGCGGCCCGCATCATCGCCTCATTCACCACCCCCGACGACCTGATCCTGGTCGCCGACCGGCAGCCGGAACCCGTCCTGCTGGCCGCCGCCTACCTCGGGCGTCGGGCCGTCGGCTTCACCGCCGACCGCGTCGAGACCCTCAGGCTGCGCGACCGGCTGCACACCAGGTGCAGCTCCGAACAGTCAGCTCGGATCACCGTGCACACCAGCGGCCCCGGCAACAGCCTCGACAGCCTCGATGACAACCTCGACCGGTTGTCCGGCCTCGACACGGCCTCTCAGCTCCTCGGCAACGTCCGGCTGGTCATCGCACTCGCCGCAAACGAGCACGGGCAGCCGACCGCGCCACCACCGTCGCTGTACACAGCCAGCGTGCGCCTCCTAGCCGCCGGCGGTGTACTGGCCATCCACACCGCCAGCCACCCCACGCCGGCCGGCGACGCGATGACACACCCCCACGGCCAGATCGTCACCGACGCCCACACCGCCGGCCTGAGCTACCTGCAACACATCGTCATCCTGCACACCCCGATCCACCGCGGACGCCTCCAACCACCTTCCCAGCAGGGGGCCGCCCCGCCGCCGAGCAGGACGGGGCAGTACCTGCACCAGACGATCCACTCCGACCTGCTCGTGTTCACCCCACCCGTCGACGAGCCGGACCTGGAGGAGTGGGAGGTCGGCGATGTCTGAGGCCCACTGGCCGCGGCCCATCGACGACGATCCGGGGCTGAGCGTGTGGGCGACCGCTCAAGCCTGCGCCCGCGACCAGCGCGCCGGCCGCTACTTACCGGGCTCGCTGCGGCATCCGGGCAAGATGCTGCCCGCCCTCGCCGCGCACGCCATCGCCTGCCACAGCCGACCCGGTGACCTCGTCCTGGACCCCATGTGCGGCATCGGCACCACCCTCGTGGAAGCCGTCCACCAGGGCCGCAACGCCATCGGCGTCGAGTACGAGGCCGGCTGGGCCGCCTTCGCCCGCGCCAACCTGAATCTCGCCGCCTCCCAGCACGCGCCCGGACACGCACAAGTCATCACCGGCGACGCCCGCCACCTCACCCGCCTGGTCAACCCGGCCATCGCCGGCAAGGTGGCGCTGGTCGTCACCTCACCGCCGTACGGGTCCTCCACCCACGGCCACGCCAGGGCCACCCGCGACACCGGCCAACCCGGGGTCCGCAAACGCGACCACCGCTACAGCCGGGACCCGGCCAACCTCGCCCACGTCGGCCTGCCCCGGCTGCTGGCCGGGTTCACCACCATCCTCGCCGAATGCGCCGCCCTACTGCGGCCCGACGGCATCATCGTCGTCACCGCACGCCCCTGGCGACACCACGGCGAACTGGTCGACCTGCCCTCCGCCATCCTCCACGCCGGCCAACAGGCCGGCCTCGTGCCGGTCCAGCGCTGCGTCGCGCTGCTGGCGGGCCTGCGCGGCCAGGGCCTGATCCCGCGCGCCTCGTTCTTCCAACTCCACAACATCCGCCAAGCCCGCGCCGCCGGCGTCCCCCAACACCTGATCGCGCACGAGGACATCATCCTGCTCCGGCCGGCCGACTTGCCCGGCGGTTCGCCCGAACTGAAGGCACCTCAGACCGAACCTACGTTCCTGCGGGCCTCGTCACAGGGTCGCGGCTCGCGGACCGGGCACTCCGCCGCCGGACACCGGTTGGGGTGGGCGGCATGAGCCCGCGGATCGGGTCGTTGTGCACCGGGTACGGCGGCCTGGACTTGGCCGTCATGGCGGTGCTGGAGGCGGAGCTGGCCTGGTGCGCCGACAACGACCGGTATGCCGCCCGCCTGCTGGCCCACCACTGGCCAAAGGTGCCGAACCTGGGCGACATCACCCGCCTGGACTGGACCACCCTCGAGCCGGTCGACGTGATCACGGCCGGGTTCCCCTGCCAAGACATCTCCTACGCCGGCCGAGGCGCCGGCATCGCCGAAGGGACCCGCAGTGGCATCTGGACCCACATCGCCGACGCCGTTCGCCTACTGGCACCCGAACTCGTATTCGTGGAGAACGTGGCCGCCCTCCGCCGGCGCGGTCTCGACCGCGTACTCGCAGACCTGGCCAAAGAGGGGTATGACGCGGCGTGGAGTTGCCTTCGCGCCTCCGACATCGGCGCCCCACACCGCCGTGAGCGGATCTTCATCGCCGCCTGGCCCGGCAAGCCTGCTACCCACCCCGCGCGCCACCGACTCCGGCACCAGCGGACGGCGGGCCTCGGCCGGGTTCCGGCCGCCGCTTTCCCAGGTACTGCTGCCCACCCCACTGGCGCGGACAGCCAAGGGAGCCGACCCCAATCCACGCGGTGCGGACCTGAACCACCGCATCCTGCTGCTTCCAACCCCGCAAGCCCGCGACAGCTCCGGCGGCCAACCACCCTCGGTGCGCCGCGCCCGGGGCCACCAGATCTGCCTCAACGACGTGGCCTGCTCTCTGCCGACCAACCCACAGCGGTCGACAAGGGCGAGCTGACCGGGTCCGCCGCGCCGGTTGATGGAGACGTTGACAGAGACCGGGTGTGGGGTGCCTACGGGCCGGCGATCCACCGCTGGGAACACCTCCTCGGGAGGGTCGCGCCCGCCCCGACCGAGCCTGGCCGCGACGGGCGGCCCAGGCTGGCGGCGGTGTTCGTGGAATGGCTGATGGGTCTGCCGGCCGGGCACGTCACCGCCGTGGAAGGAATCCCGCGCACCGGGCAACTCCGGCTGCTGGGCAACGGCGTCGTCCCGCAACAGGCCGTGGCCGCACTGGCCGGACTGTTGGAGATGGCTGCGGGCACCGACACCCTCGCCGGACAGGTAGGCTCGTGAACGGGGCGCGTCACGTAATCCTCCAGTGGGAGACGCGCCTGGCGCGCGTATGCGGATCGCCGTCGGGGTCGGGACTGCGGTGATGGCCGAAGTCGACCGCGACGAGGCTGGTCCCCTCCGTGACGGGCGGAGCTATGGTCGGTCGCGCGCGGCCAACGTCCGGCAGACGGGTGATTCCCGGACTGCTCGCGTGGAGATGCCGGAAGAACCTCCTGTCCTGAACCCCGCGGCGGCTCGGGTTGTCTTGCGCTTGTTGCTACGGGCCGCCCAACACCGGGAATTCGAGCCGCTCTTCGACGGAGAGCCGGGCGAGGCGGGGCACACCGCTGCGGGAGAGTCTTTGAGGAGGGCCGAGTGAATATGAGGTTCGCATTCTGCGGACGGGTGTCCACTGAGGATCAACAAGATCCGGAGTCTTCGCGCGCTTGGCAGTTGGCCCGGGCGCGGGCGCTGATCGAGCCGGTCGGCGGCGAGATCGTGTGCGAGTTCTTCGACGTGGGCCAGTCCCGGTCTATTCCGTGGCGGCGGCGGCCGCAGGCGGCGCTGTTGTTGGAGGCGCTCAAGCGGCCTGACCGCGGGTTCGAGGCGGTGGTGGTCGGCGAGCCACAGAGGGCGTTCTACGGCAACCAGTTCGGCCTGACCTTCCCGCTGTTCGTCCACTACGGGGTGCAGTTGTGGGTGCCGGAGGTCGGTGGGCCGGTCGATCCGGGCAGCGACGCGCATGACATGGTGATGTCGCTGTACGGCGGCATGAGCAAGGGGGAGCGGAACCGGATCAAGATCCGTACCAGGGCTGCGATGGCGGCTCAGGCCGAGTCTGAGGGCCGGTTCCTCGGCGGCCGGCCGCCGTATGGGTACCGGCTGGCCGACGCCGGGCCGCACCCGCATCCTGGCAAGGCGGCCGAGGGGCGGCGGCTTCACCGGCTGGATCTGGACCCGGTGGCGGCGCCGGTGGTGCGGCGGATCTTCGCCGAGTATCTGGCTGGCCGTGGCCTGTACGCCATCGCCGAGGGCCTGACCCGGGATGGGATCGCCTGCCCCTCGGCGCACGATCCGAGGCGCAACAAGCACCGGTCGGGGATCGCGTGGTCCAAGCCGGCGGTGCGGGTGATCTTGACCAACCCGCGCTACACCGGCCGGCAGGTGTGGAACAAGCAGCGCAAGGACGAGGTGCTCATCGACGTCGAGGACGTCGGCCTCGGCCACCAGACCCGGATGCGCTGGAACGACCCGGAGTCGTGGGTGTGGTCGGCGAAGGTGACCCACGAGCCGATTGTCGAGGTCGAGGACTTCGAACGGGTGCAGGCACTGCTCGGTGCGGCGGGGAGGGGCAAGGAGCGATCGGCGCGTCGCAGCCGCTATCCGTACGTGCTGCGGGGTCTTCTGTACTGCGGGTTGTGCGAGCGGCGCATGCAGGGGAGCTGGAACAACGGCAAGGCGCACTACCGGTGCGTCTTTGCTCAGGAGTACGCGCTGGCCAACCGTGTCGAGCATCCGCGCAGCGTGTACCTGCGCGAGGAGGTGATCGTGCCGGTCCTCGACCGCTGGCTGGCCCGGGCGTTCGGCCCGCACCGGCTCACCGACACCATCCGGGCGCTGGAACAGGCTCAAGACGTCGACGAGCGGGCGGTCGCCGCCGCCGACCAGGCACGGCGGGCGCTGTCCGAGTGCGAAGACAAGCTCGCCCGGTACCGGGCCGCGCTGGAGGCTGGCACCGACCCGGCGCTGATCGCCGGTTGGACCGCCCAGGTCAACGCCGACAAGGCGGTCGCCCAGGCGCGGCTGCGTGCCGCCACCGGGCGGCGGCGGATGAGCGCGGAGGAGATCGGGCAGCTCGTCCAAGCGTTGGGCGACATCGTCAGGGTGCTGGCCGACGCTGATCCAGGCGATAAGGCGGAGGTGTACAGCCGGCTGGGGCTGCGCCTGACCTACAAGCCCGGTTCACAGGAGGTGATCGCGGAGGCACGGCCTGGGGCGATCATGTACCAAACGAAGTGTCCGGAGGGGGTATCGACCCATAACCCAACGCATCCACCCCTAGCCAACGACCTAGCCTTACCCATGCACGCACGTTAGCCGAGCAGGCAGGCTGGCGGCGAGGGAGGCGCGTTGCCCACGGAGTTCGATGGCACCAAAGGTGAGCACGTGGGGTAACCGTCGGGCCCTGACGGTGGGGGTACGGCTCGATCGTGGTGCTGGCGTGGTTGCTGGTGATCGTCGCCGGCGGCACCGTGGTTCGGGTAGGCGACGGCCCTTCCGTCGCCTCTTGGCCGGAGTCTGAGGACCGGTCGAGCGGTCGCGTACGGAGGCGCTGTGGTCACAGTCGGCTTGGACGCTGCTGGCGTCGAGCAGCGGCTGGCGGTCGGCGAGCTGGTCTGTTCGGAGTGCTCGGCGAGGTTGACCGGGTGGCGGCCGACGGCGACGGTGCGGGGCTGGCTCCGCCGGGCCAGCCGCATCCAGCCTGGCACCGCGCTGCGCTACCAGTAGCCGCCCAGCTACGCGGCGGTGAGGTGGTAGGTGGGTGCCGCCGCTGTCCTGTACCCAGGCGCCGGGGAGGCTGGCGGCCAACGCGTCAGGTGCAGGCCACCGATCAGCGCGTGCAGCCGGTGAGCACCACCGGGCGCGGCCCGCGCACGTGGACCACCAGGGCCTGATCGTCGAGGACCAGCGGGTCGTGCTGCCAGCCGGTCCCGGTCCAGGCCTGGTGCGACGGGGCATGCCGCGCCCTCGCCCGGCGAGCCCTCTCCGGCACGTCCCGGCCCGGGATGGCGAACCTGCGCCGGGTCCAGAGCAGCGGGTGCACCACCATGGCAGCGCGCCCGCGCCCCGCCGGCCGGTGAGCCCGGCCAGCCCACCGGCGACCGGCCGCTGTCGAACAGCACGGTGCTGCCGCGACCGCGGGTACGCGCCGTGACCAGCGCGGCGAAGCCGTGCTCCGCACCAGTCCGGGCAGGGCGGCCCGCCGTGGAACCCGTGGGGCGGCGGCGACGGCGAGCAGAACCTGATCGACCCGCGGGACCAGCAGGTCGGGTTCAACTGCCTGCAGTTCGGGGTGTGCCAGCGGACCGGTGACGGCGGCACCACGTTCGCGCCGCTGGCCGGCCGGGTCGCCGACCGGTACAACTGGTTCGCGCCGGTGGAGTTCGCCGCCGGCAATCCGGACGTCGTCTACTCGGGCGGGAACATCCTGAACCGGTCCACCGACGGCGGCCGGACGTTCGTGCCGATCAGCCCGGATCTGACCGGTGGGCCGGGCCGGGACGCGGTGTACCCGTTCGGCACCCTCACCACGGTCGCCACCGCCCGCACCGACCGGGCGGAGATCGTCGCCGGCACCGACGACGGCCGGGTCGTCGCCACCCGCGACACCGGCGCCACCTGGACCGTGCTGCTGACCGGCGGCCAGTGGGTGACCAGGGTGAAGGTGGACCCGCGGGACCGGGACCGGATCTGGGTGACCCGTTCCGGGTACCGGGCCGGCACCGGTGACGGGCACGTCATGCTCACCACCGACGGCGGCCGGCACTGGCGGGACGTGACCGGCCGGCTGCCGGACGCGCCCGTCAACGACGTGGTGCTCGGGCCGCGCGGAGCCGTCTTCATCGCCACCGACGTCGGTGTGTTCCGCGGCGCGCCGGACGGCCGGGAGTGGGTGCGGCTCGGGTCCGGCCTGCCGCTGGCCGCGGTCACCGACATCGAGTACAACGCCAGCTCGGGCCGGCTGTTCGCCGCCACCTTCGGCCGCGGCGTCTACAGCCTGCCGATCACCCGCTGACGCGAGCCGCAGGCCACGCCATGACCCGCGGCGCCTGGGGTAGCGTCGTCGCGTGATCGAGGACGACCGCGGCGTCGCGCGCTTCCCTCCGCCGGCGATCACCCCGGGCCAGTTCGAGGAATTCGTCGCCGGGGAGTTGTTGGGCGCGGCGGGGCCGGAGGTGGACGACCTCGCGGTCACCCTGCACGACAAGGTCGTCGGCGTCGACGGCGCCTACAGCTTCGACGCGACCGTCCGCTACCGGTTCGCCGGAATGGCCTTCCTGGTGGTCGTCGAGGCCAAGCTGCACCGCAATCCGATCAAGCGCGAACTGGTCCAGGTGCTCCACCAGAAGGTCCACAGCGTGGGCGCGCACAAGGGGGTCATGGTGGCCACCTCGCCCTACCAGGCCGGCGCCGTCGAGTTCGCGACAGCGCACGGCATCGCGCTCGTGACCGTCACGGAGGGTCGCTTCGTCTTCACGACCAGGACCAGCACGACCGGCGCGCCCCCCGCCTTCGTCGCGCACTACGACGGTGGGCCGGGTACGCGGGGCCTGGTGCTGTCCGCCGACGATGACGACCATCCGGGTTGTGTCGCGGAGTTCCTACTGGGACGCCCGTCCGGGTGACCCGCCGCGGCTACGCGCCGACGTGGAGGTGCGACGCCCACACCGACGGGTCGTCCGGCCACCGTTCGCGTAGGCGGCGGGTCGCGCCGTGGATCGCCGCGGCGATGCCCTCGCCGCGGGCGATCGCCGCGTAGACCAGGTCGGTGATGTCCAGCGCGCGCTGGTCGCCGATCGGCCACAGCGTACCGATCACGTGCCGGTAGCCGGCGAGCTGGAACGCGGAGGCCAGGTGGATCGCCTCGTCGGCCAGCCGGCCGCCGGGGCGCGCGGTGGAGCAGGCAGACAGGAACGCCAGTTCGGCGGCATCCATCCGGAGCCCGGCCAGGTCCACCGTCGTGAGTGGATGGTGATGGTGGTCGGCGAGGAGCAGCCGGCCGGCGGACGGATCGGCCAGGTCGCTGTGCCCATGGCAGGCGAAGTGGGCCCACCGGGCCTGCGCCAACGCGGCGAGCACCGCCTCGTGCGTGGCGGCCGTGCCGACGAGCACGTCGACCTCACCGGGGAAGTACCGGCGCACCAGCGCCGCCTCGGCGTCGGCACCGGGCAGCTCGGCCTCGCCACCCGGGGTCACCGGCATCGCCACCACAACCGCCCGGTCGGCGGGAGGGCGCGCCGGATCCGCGGGGCGCCGGGAGTGGGCCAGCGCCCGCAGCGTCGGGGTGACGGAGCAGACGACCCGGTCCAGCACCGTGAGCGGCACGGCACCGGACGCCGTGTCGTGGTGGCCCGCCGCGTGCAGTGGCAGCAACGACAGCAGGCCCGACGGGCACCACCACAGCCGGGGCCACGGCTCGCCGCCACCGGGCGGACCGGTGATGTCCAGGCGGTCGAGTACCGGACCGGCGACCATGTCCCACAGCCAGCGGAGCGTGCCGGCCATCCGGTCCTGTCCGGCGGCCCGGGTACGGGCCGACCTGGCGGCGGTGTCCTCGACCGCCTCCAGGAAGTCGGCGACCTCGGCCAGCACGGCGTCGGGCGTGAGCCCGGGCAGCGGCAGGGCGGTGACCTCGCCGTCGGCGGGCAGGATCAGCGCGTAGGAGCCGAACGTGGACACGGTGACGATCACTGCGTGGCCCTGGTCCGGCGCGAGGTCACCGACGGCCGGCGGGCGCAGGAAGCGGTCGAACCTGGGCAGCTTCCGGATCTCCGTGACCAGTTGGTCGAAGGCCACGGCCGTCGCGCGCCGCGCCGCCACACCGCCGCCGTCCGCCGGACCGGGGAGGTCGAGTTCCGCGCATAGGGCGGTGAACCGGTCGGCCAGCTCCGGGTGGCTCCCGGCCAGCGCGTTCAGGTCGGTACGGCTGTCCAGCGCCTGGCCCAGCAGCAGGCCGCGCCCCTGCTCGAACAGCTCCACGGCCTGCGCGACGGACCCGGCGCGCACGCAGCACGCGGCGGCGTCGGACCCGATCCCGCCGGTGTCGTCGAGCAGGACCTCCTGGTCGCGGCGGGTGAGGTAGCGCGGTACGGTCCGCGCCACGAGGTCCACCACCGCCACGTGCGCGGCCACGGCATCCGCCCACCGGACGCCGGTCGCGGCCAGACCGGCCCACAGTGCGGCCGCCACCGCCCGGAGGCGGGGCGGCCCGGTCTCGACCGCCGCCGCGTCCCGCGCGGCCGCGAGCGCTTCGTCGAGATCCGCCTCGACACCGGTCCGGGCGTGCCGGTCGCGCAGCGCCTGGCCGAGGTTGATCAGGTACAGGGGGCGCTCGGGGTGATCGGCCGGTGCCTCGGCCGCTGCGGCGCGCGCGGTCTCCGCCGCCGCGTCGAGGTCCGCCGGCCGGCCGCTGTGCTCGTGCCGCGCCCGCAGCACTAGGGCCAGGTTCGACAGTGCCGAAGCCCGGCCCGGGTGACCGGGCGGAAGCGCCTCCACGGTGGACCGGCTGCTGTCCACCGCCTCGTCCAGATCGGTCGGTTCCTCGCCGATCCGGAACCGGGTCTGCAGGGCCGTGGCGAGGTTGGACAGGCGTACCGCCCGGCTGGCGTGCGCGAGCGGCGTGGCGTCGACGGCCTCTCGGCAGACGTCGATCGCCGCGTCCAGGTCCTCCGGGTCGTGCGATGACTGGAAGCGGAGCTGCCAGGCGCCGCCGAGGTTCGCCAGCACCGTCGCCCGCTCGGGACTCCCGGCCGGCGCCGCGAGTGCCGCCCGCTGCAACGTGTCGAGCGACTCGTCCATGTCGGCCTGGCTCCCCAGGTGCTGGAACCGGACCAGCAGCGCCGCCCCGAGGTTGCCCAGGTAGGCGGAGAGATCCGGGTCGTCCGGCGTGGCGGTCTCGAGTGCGGCCCTGCCGGCGTCGACCGCTTCGTCCAGGTCCGCGATCCGGCCGGTGCGCTCGGCCAGCATGCGGAGGGTGTGGCAGAGGCTCGCGAGCGAGGCGGGGTCGTCGAGCCCGTCGCGGCGGGCGGCCGCCACCGCGCTCCGGCCGAGTGCGGCCGCCTCCTCCAGGTCGCCGAGACTGCCGGTGGTCTGGTAACGCCGGCTCAGCGCGTTGGCCAGACGGCGCTGCCGCAGGTCGAGATCGGGATCCTCGGCCGGGGTCGCCGCTACCGCGGCGCGGCCGTACTCCACCGCGTCGACGAGGTCCTGGCCGTGTCCGAAGTGGGTGTACCTGACCAGCAGGAGGTTGCAGAGGTCGGACTGGTGCTCGGCCCGCTCGTCCTCGTCGGCGGACGCGGCGAACGCGTCCCGGCTCACCCGGATCGCCTCCTCCAGGTCCGCCGGATCGCCGGCGTGCTGGTACCGGGTCAGCAGCAGCTCGCTCAGTTCCTCCGGTCCCGGCTGATCGGATCCGCCCGAGCCGTCGCGCGCCGCCTCGACCATCCGGTCCAGGTCCGCCAACTGATCGCGGAACGCGGCCCGCGTCCGGAGCGCAAGGTCCAGATTGGACACCATCGCGGCGTGCTCAGGGTGGTCGGGCCAGCCGGTCACCGCGGCCTGACCGGCCTCGATGGCAGCGTCGAGGTCGACCTCGCTCGCCAGATGTTCGAAGCGGGTGAGCAGGGCGTTGCTCAGGTTGGACAGGTAGGCGCCGCGGGCGGGCTCGTCGGGCCGGGTGGCCTCCACCGCCGCCCAGCAGTAGTCGATCGCGTCCTCCAGGTCCGCGGGGTGCTCGGTGCCCTCGAACCGGGTCAGCAGCGCGCTGCCCAGGTTGGACAGGTGGCGGGCGTACTCGGGATGACCGGGCCCGCCCAGGTCGGAGGCCCGTCGCAGCAGGTCGACGGCCCGGCTCAGGGCGACCTCGTCGGCGTTCTCCAGCGCCTCCCGGTACTGCGCCCTGCCGAGCCTGGCCAGTACCCCGGCCCCGTCCGGCTCGGCCGGCGGAGTCCGGTCGAACAGTTCGCGGATCAGGCCGGGAATCCCGTCGCCGAACCTGCCCGACAGGTACAGCGGCGCGAACAGGTCCAGCGCGACCGTCAGCTCCGCTTCGCCGTCCACCGTGCCGCGGGCGGCGAACCGCAGCCAGAACAGCAACCCCGCCGCCTGCGCGACCACGATGTCCTCGACCGGATCGGGCACCGAGCAGAGCAGCTCCACCACTTCGCCCATCGCGTCCGAACTGAGCACCGCCTCCGGCGCCCGAGTGGCATTGAACCGCTCGACCCGCTTGCGAACCCGCGAAACCCGACGACTCCTCAACTCCACCCCGCCCACAACGTCCGGTTCCACCGCCCATCACCAACCCGAGCACCCTATCCACCTCCCGCTCCCGCTACCCGGGTTTCACGCCATTTGCGCGGAAGGCGGTCGAGCGTCGGCTGCCGGGAAGTTGCCGAGGTCGCTGGGGTGCCCGGAGCTGGGGAAACCCCACCGTTAGCGAGTCACTGCCACGTTCCGATGCCACCTTGCGGGGACCAGCGGGTACCGGAAGGTCGGTCCGATGTACGGGATGCCGACGCTTGCCCAGGTGGTCGGGGCGGGAGCGACAGCGCTGACGACCGCGGTGGTCACCGACGCGTGGTCCGCTCGCCGGGCGCGGATGGCGGAGCCGCCCGGCGAGCGGACCCGCCGGCCGGGCGTGGCGTCGACCGCGACGAGAACGGCGACGACAGGTGACGAGGACGACGAGGACACGGCGCGGCATCGAGATGAGCCTGGGACCGCTGATGACGGAGCCGGAACCGGCGGAGTGGCCGGAAAGCACCCAGTTCCGCTGCCGCCAGCCTCGGACCGGAGGAGGCGGTCCACAGGTGGCTGGCCAGGAGCGGGCCCGGCTCCAGCAACGAGCGATGATCTGCACGTCAATTCCGAGGAATGGCGGGGTTGGTCTGGCGGTGTCGTGGGAAGGGGGCGTTCTCACGTCTTCGCCGGGTCCGCGTGCGGGAGCCATAGCATAAGGTGCCCTGTTCAAATCCAATTGATCGAGAAGAAGAACCGCCGGGACCGGCCTGGCGAGGCTTTCGAGGATGTCCGGAGCGTCCCGTTCGATGCCGCGCCGAGCCTGCGGCGTTTCGGCAGGTAGACCGGTTGGGAGCTGCGCACCAAAAGCTACGTGGTTGTTGCGGGACTTCAGAAGTCTTTGAGGCTGGGGTATGGTAACCGTCGATCGTCGTCGGCTTCCCCCGTGGCCGGCGGCGATTCGTTTTCTGCCCTGCACAGCGGTGACGTCCGGGCTGGATCCCAGATCCGGGGTTAGCCTCGTTCCGTCGAGCAGTCAGCCGCTCCTGAAGCGCATCGACTTGAGTGCCGACGCGTCGGGGAATGGCTTCGGATATGGCGGCAGCCTTGAGAAATCTGGACCGGCTGCCCACGCAGACGACTGGCTCGCAGAATACGAGCGCTACTGAGTCATGGGGGACAGTGTGCATTTCACGCGAGTGTGCTCGGCGGCAGCGACGGTCATCGTGTTGGGGGGCTGCGGCGTCCTCGGCCACCACAGTGGCAATGCCTCGGATAGAACTATCAAGGAGGCGTTTCCGCGCGGCGGCAGGATGCTTCTCGTCGGCCAGCGACCCGTGGGGCAGCTGGTGAACGATGTGGCCGCCGCTCAGCAGGCCATTGTTGCCTCTACGCCGAGTAGCGATCCCATCCTCACGCCGGCTTTCAACCTGACGGCCCACATCGCGGCGTCGAGTCATGCGGACCCGCTGTATCTGTGTGGCGGAGCGACGGCGAGGCCGTCCTGGCTGGCTGAGATCGCCGACAGCGATCTTCGTGCCTGGTGGGACCAGCAGTTGGACGCGAGGCGGGACTGGTTGGCGTGGAGGTTCGAGGATTGCCGGGGCCTGCGGGTCACGGGGGTGTGGGTGGGGCCACAGCATCTGGAGAGCGGACCGATCACGAACCGGGGCGCGACGGTGGCGGTGTCGTACCGAGGGGAGTGGACGTACCGGCTCGCGGCCGGTGACGGTCAGGTCGCCTACGCGCATTTCGACACGGCCGTGACGTATGACTTCGCGATCAACTCCGACTACGGCAGCACCCGTGATCTCACGCCGACGCTGCGGCCGGTCGGGTGGCACGCCAACTTCAACGTCGGCCCGGGCCTCGGGCAGCGACTTCCGGCGTTGTCGCCGCATCCGCTTCAGGTGAAGGTCGACAGCCTGCGAGGGCCGTCGGGGAAGGCGTTGCGGTCGGTCAGGGATGCGTTGGCGGGGACGCTGGTGGCGGGAGAGGCTGACCTGACGTTCTGGCGCTTGTCCGGGCCGATCGAGGCGCCCGGGCAGCGTTCAGTGAGCATCGGCGTGATCTGGCCGCGGGTGGGCAACGCTCGTTTCACGAAGGTCCCCAGCACGTACTCCTACGACGACGAGGTTATCGTCCACCGGCTGGACGACTACGCGCATCAGCGTGCCGGTACACCGGCGTGGACGACGTTTCATCCAGGTCAGCCGCAGCCACCGTATGGCGGGCTGGACTTCTCAGATTCGAATCCGTTCGTCGCGCTCGGCCTCCTCGCGGATGCTGATGCGGCGGCCTTGGCCCGCTGCCAGCCTGAGACTGTTCGCGATGCGCATCCACGGACCTGCTATCTGGTCAGCCTCCCGGTCGCGCCGTTGCTGCGGGAGGGGCACATCGCCGCCCGACAGGGGGTCGGCTACGCCGCGCTCGGGATGTCGCGGGCGGTCCTGGAGGTCGGCGTCCAGGGCGGGCGGATCGTCTCGGTGCGTAGCGACTTTCTGACTGGCCTGGCCAGGCCGGACACACGGTCGGAATGGGCGGTCTACCTGTCGCACTACCGGGCCGGGGCACCGGCGGGGCTGGCGTTGACTGGTCCGATGTCCAACAGGAGCCCGTCGGCGGCTCCGTCGAGCCCACAGTCGAGCCCACATCAGCGGCCGGTCCCGACACCGTAGTCGAGCCACGCCCGGGCTCTCAGCCACGCCCGGCACGCGTGTCGCACGTGTCCTGGGCCGGATCAACCCCGCGTCCGCGCAGCGGTCCACCGCACTCGATGGAGCATCGCTTGGCTGCCGCGTAGCGGCAATGCGGCAGCCGGCTGCACCCCTTCACGACCCCACACGGGAGGTTTCAGATGCGTCGAATACTCACCTTGATGGTGTCCGCCGGAGCAGTGCTGATTGGGCCAGCGCTGACCGTCGCGCACGACCACGCCGCCGTCGCCGAGGAGCCCATGGCTGTTCCGATGGCGTTGACGAGGTTCACGCCGTCGATACTCGCGGGGCCGACAGCGTCGGCGGCAGTGCCCGGCGGCAGTCCCGCGACGTTGGAGGCGGTGCAGCGGCCGGTGCTGCTGGCCGGCGACGGGACCGTCGAGGCGGTATGGAACACCGGCCGTGACGGGACGGCGCCCGGCGGCTACCTCGTCCGCCTCTATCGAGTGTCCTGCCAACAGCGCGGTTGTCCGTCCGGCGCGGCGGCGGTCCAGCGTTCCGCGCCGGTCGCGGCACAGACGGTGTGCGGGACCTGCACCTGGGCCAGCTTCGCGGCACCCGATGTCCGCGACGGCGAGACCTACCAGGCCACCGTCACGGCGGTCAGCGGCAGCCGAAGCTCCGCCGCGGCGGTGACCGGACCCGCGCGACCCAGCCAACCTGAGACCGCCGGGCCGCGGCAGGCAGAATTGCAAGACGAGGCTGAGCAGATCGCCGGGCAGGCGGCAGGCGGCGAGGACGCCGGCGTCGCCATCGACTACGTGTCCGGCCGGGTCATGGCGGGCTACCTGGACACGGCGCACTACCCAGCCCACGTCGCGGCGCTGGCCCGGACGGCCCACTCCTGGCTGGTCGTCCCCCGGCGCATGATCTACTCCACACAGACCCTCACCGACCTGACCGAGCGGATCGTTGACGACCGTACCCAGCTCGCCGGCGAGGGCGTCCATGTCACCGGCGCTTTCGTAGACAGCCGCGTCGACAAGGTCCTCGTCTACGCCGACAGTGTCAGTCCTCAGGCGCAGGCCATCTTGGCCGCCCGCTACGGTGCCGACAAGGTGATGTTGACTGCCCGCCAGGTGCAGGTGCGCCGGGCCAGCAACAACCCCGAGTGGCATCGAGCGCCCCGTGGGCCGCTGCCCGACAACACCTCTTGGTACGGCGGCATCGTCTTGATCAACGAGGCGGGGGTGCACTGCACCGCAGGGTATGTGACGTTCAAGGGCAGGTCGCTGTACCTGCTCACCGCCGGACATTGCTTCGACAAGGGCGATATCATCCACGACCTCTACAACACTGCCGTCGGTTATGTCGCCAGTCGGCAGAGCGGTCACAACACCAGGCTCGACGTAGAAACCATCAAGATCACGTTCCCGCGGATGGCGACCAACCAGATCATCGCCACACGAGGAACGGTATGGCGCAACGTCACCGACGACGCGGACCGGTTCGTGTCGGGCACGCGCGTATGCTTTTCCGGAGCGGTGTCCGGTTCGGAGAAGTGCGCCTTCAACGACGCCCAGGGCGCGGGGATATGGCCGGACGGATCGGTGGTTCGCCACGTCACCTCAGCCCTCGAGTCGTCGGTCGCGACCAAGGACTTCGTCAAGGGCGGAGACAGTGGTTCGCCGGTCTACCGATCGCTGAGCCGCCACGAGCTGCGCGTCTACGGCATCGTGGATGGTTCCTTCTGGACCGAGGATCAGAACGGAGATCCACTCGACGGGGGTTTCATCTACACCTTCGACGCCGACATCCGGCGGGATTTCCGCACGGCGGCCCTGCAGGTCCCCATCCCCTGAGCGAGCGATAATCGGATGCGGTGGGCGCCAGCTGAGGCCCCACCGCACCGGCCAGGTACCCCACCCCCTCGGGTTGCAGCGCGGAGGAGGACGAAATGCGTCAGGCCGAGCGCCGCGTGCCCGTCCGTCGGGTCAGCGAGCCGGAGTTCGTCGCGTCCTGGTTGGTCGTGGCCGGCGACCTCCTCACCCGGGCATGGCGCTCGGCTCCGCCCGGAGCGGATGGCTCTCGCGCGAGGTCATATGCAACCCCCGACGGTGAGTTCCCACGTCTCTTTCCTGGCTGGCTCGGCGAGCCGGCCGGCCCCTACCAGGGACGGCCGGCCGAGCGGCTGCAACTGGCCGTTCGCGGGTCAGAGGCCGATGCTCTGCGCCCCGGTGCGCAGCTCCTGGTGCTGGACCTCGACGCACCCGGTGACCCTGACTGGGTGAATGCCGGCACCATCGGCGAGCCGGTCGGCAGCCCGAATCCTCTCGTGGACGCGCTCACCGATCTGGGCTGGTCCTCCACGCCCACCAAGCCGCCCGACGGCTACCGGTGGCCCAGCCCCATCCGAACCTGCGAGGCCAGCGCCGATGACCGGACCCTCCGGCTCACCGGACAGATGGGCTACGGCGAGGTTCTGGTGGGCGTTCAGGCCGACGAAACCCGTCGGCTTATACGGGTCCGGGTGCAGGTGGGCATCGATCCTGAACTCAGCGGTTTGCCTCGCCTCACCGGCCAAGGAGGCGGCTTGTTCCGTCCCGCCGTCGGGTTGGCGTGGCGGGCGGTCGTCCATCTTCAGGCGCCGCTGGCCGACCGTGAGGTCGAGGATCTGGCCGGACCGGAAGAAGACGGCCGGCAGAAGGCGTGGCGGCGGTGGATGGCCGCGCATCCTGACCGGTAGGCGGGCGCCCACCCCTGGCTCTGCGTTCTGTTCACACTACGGCCAGGTCGATCGAATCGGCGGTCGACCTCATCAGGAAGGTCGCCGTGCCGGCCGCGCGCTCCAATCGGCGCTTCGCAGGCTGCTCGCGGTCGCGACCGCGGCCCACGCGGCGTCGTAGCCCTCGTTCGCCCGGCCGCCGCCGGCGCCCGCCCGCTGGGCGGCCTGCTCCGCATCGTCACAGGTCAGGACGCCGAACCCGATCGGGACACCGGTCCGTGTGGTGACCTCGATGAGGCCGATGGCGACGGCGTGGCACAGGACGTCGAAGTGGGCGGTTTCACCTCTGATGATGGTCCCGAGGCAGACAAGGGCATCGAGGCCGCTGCGGGCGAGTTGGGTAGCGGCGACGGGGAGTTCGAAGGCGCCTGGGACGCGGACCGTGGTCGGCGCGACCACGTCGAGGTCTTCGAGTGCCTGCAACGCGCCGGCGAGGAGGGCGTCAGTGATCGGTGCGTGCCAGCTCGCGGCGATGACTGCGATCTGCAACCCCGCGCCGACCTCGGGTGGCACCGCTGGTGTCGGGTGGCGGTCTCTCATGCCACGTCTCCGGTCGGGCGCGGCCCTCGCTGTCGAGGCAGGTCTGGCAGCCGGTGTCCAAGCCGGTCCCGCTTGGTCTGCAGGTAGCCGATGCTTTCGCCGGTGGCGTCGGCGACCAGCGGCAGCTCCTGGACAACGGTGATGCCGTGGTCCTGCAGGCCGACCCGTTTGGCGGGATTGTTCGTCAGCAGCCGGACTGTCTGGATGCCGAGGTCCATGAGGATCTGGGCGGCGGGCCACCACTGGCGGGGGCGTCAGCGGGCAGGCCCAGCGCGAGGTTGGCGTCGACGGTATCCAGGCCCTGGTCTTGGAGCGCGTAGGCGGACAGTTTGGGCAGGAGGCCGATGCCGCGTCCTTCCTGGCCGCGTAGGTAGACGACGGCTCCTCGCCCTTCGGCGGCGATGGCGGCCAGGGCCGCGTCCAGCTGGTAGCCGCAGTCGCAACGCTGGGAACCGAGGACTTCACCGGTGAGGCATTCGGAGTGGACCCGGACGAGCACGTCACGGCCGTCGGAGACATTCCCGTGGACCAAGGCGAGGTGCACGGCGTGGCCGATCTTCTCTCGATAGCCGACGAGCTGGAACACACCGTGCCGGGTGGGGAGCCGGGTGCGAGCGGCCGGTCGGACCAGACGCTCGGTCCGGCGGCGGTAGCGGATCAGGTCAGCGATGCTTATCAGTGCGATTCGGTGCTGTTTGGCGAAGACCTGCAGCTCGGGCAGACGCGCCATCGTTCCGTCGTCGCGGGTGATCTCGCAGATGGCGGCAGACGGCCGCAGGCCGGCAAGCCGGGTGAGGTCGACGGCGGCCTCGGTGTGGCCGGGCCGGTGCAGCACGCCTCCAGGCTGGGCGCGCAGCGGGAACAGGTGTCCGGGTCGGGTGAGCTGGCCGGGCGCCGTCGTGGGGTCGGCGAGCAGCCGCAACGCGTGGGCGCGGTCGGTGGCGCTGATGCCGGTGCTGATCCCGGACCGAGCGTCAACCGAAACGGTGAATGCGGTCTGGTGCGGGTCTTCGTTGTGGGGGTAGGCGTCCGGCAGGTGCAGACGGTCGCAGTCCTCGCCGGTCAACGGCGCACACAGCAGGCCATGGCACTCGGTCACGGCGAGTGCGACCAGTTCAGCCGTGGCGTATTCGGCGGCGAAGATCAGGTCGCCTTCGTTCTCCCGGTCTTCGTCATCGACCACGACGACAGGTCGACCGGCGGCGAGCTCGGCCAACGCATGCTCGATCGGATCCATCTTCCCCTCCACGATCGTGTGGTTCCGCATAGCTCGTTGTCTCGTTGGCCCGCTGACCTGGCAGGCGGCGTTGGCTGGCCGTCTGGTTGGCGTACCCGCCGCCCTGCCGCGCCTTCAGGACACGGCCCGCAGGTCACGGTCGGTGGCCGTCGCTAGGGCTAGGAGACGTCGTTGCGTCAGCCAGTTGGCTAGTTCGGATCGCCGCCCAGGTCCGCAAGCCTGCGACGGCAAGGACCCCGAAGGTGATGTAGACGGCGCCGGTCACATACAGGGCTGAGCGCAAACACATCGGAACGCCGATCCCATCCACCAGCAGCCAACACCACCAGAACTCCAGTAGCGCGCGGGCCTGCAGCACGGTGGCGGCCAGGCTGCCGGCGAGGATCGCGCCATCGGGGACCGGCTGCGTCGACGTCCCGCTGGCAGCCAAGAAAACGATGACAACGCCGGTCAGCCCGGCCAGCGACAAGCCGATCGCCGCACGCGTCGCCCAGGAGGCCCGCCTGACGACCAGCTCGCCACCGTCGGCCCGATGCCGCCAACGGGTGATGCCGTAGACGGCCAGGCTAGCGAAGGCGACTTGCCGGATCGCGTTGCCGCCGAGGCCGGCGTGCAGGTAGACGGCGAACATCCCGACGTTGCCGGCGAGTTGTGCCGGCCAGCACCACGCCGAGCCCCGGATGGCCAGCCAGACGCTGGACAGCGACGACGCGTTCCCGGCCAGCTCCACTAGCGGAACGTGTTGTCCGAGGACGTTGAAGCCGACGGTGTCCCAGCTCAACGCCTCCTCCCGGCGGCCTCGATGCGCTGGGACAGCGCGGTCAACGTGTACTTGGCGAGCACATCGGCCTCGATGTTGAGGTGCCTGCCCGGCGCAAGCTCGCCGAGCGTGGTGCGGGCCAGCGTCTTGGGGATCAACCCGATCTCAACCCACGTCCGGCCGGCCTGGTCCTCGCCCAGGCCAGCGATGGTCAGGCTCACCCCGTGCACGGCCAGAGAACCCTTCGGAACAACGAAGTCGGCGACATCCGGCGGGACGGCGATACGAACAATCTCGCAACCAGCGGTCGGAACGACCGAGAGCACCTCACCGGTGCCGTCGACGTGACCCTGGACGATGTGGCCACCCACGCGGCCGTCGGCCTTCAGTGCGCGCTCCAGGTTGACCCTGCTGCCAGGACGAAGACTGCCCAGCGTGGTGCGGGCAAGGGTCTCGGCCATCACGTCGGCGGTGAAGGTGACCTGGTGGCGGCCGGTGATGGTGAGACAGCAGCCATCAACGGCGATGGAGTCGCCTTCGACCGACCCTACCGAGCAGCGCGGCGCACGCACCGCCAGCACCGCGACGCCTTCGCCCAGCCGCAGGTCGGCGACCTCGCCCTGTTCCTCAACGATTCCGGTGAACACCCCCGTGCCCCTCTCCATCGCATCAGCCGCCGGCATGAGTCCTCTCAACCTGCCTTGACCGACCCTGCTTCGCCCAGGATGCACCCGACCTGCGGGATTCCGGCGGACGTCCTGGTCAGGGGTGGTGCGACAGTTCAGCTTCGCCGGGGGCGGCGGTGGTCCAGGTGGGTCACCCGGGCACTGCGACGCCTGGTCTTGGGGTGCCGGTCGATGATGTCGACCAGCTCGTCTGCCGGCCGGGGCGACCCGAAGAGGTAGCCGTCGTTGCCCTGGGTGCTGGGGCCTTGCCCGATCTCGCAACCCAGGTCCAGCAGACTTTGGGCCTGCTCCACGTCCTCGATCCCGCGGGCGGCGCTGTCCTTGCCGAGTTGGGTCGCCGAGTCGATGATCGCGTGGACGAGCCGCCGGACGGGTGCCTCGTCCAAGCGGGCCACCAGATCCTGAGCGATCTTGATGGTGTCGATGGGCAGGGTGCTGAGCTGTGGGAGCGAACTGCGGCCGGTGCCGAAGCCGTCCATGGACAGACTCACCCCGAGTTCGCTGAGTGCGGCAGCGGCCCTGGCGGTCCCGTCCCATTGCAGGATGGGCTCGCCGAACTCGAGGACCAGCTGAGTCGACGAGCTGCCGGTCGCGTCGAGCATGTCGACAAGAGCCGCTGGCAACGATCGTGACATCAAGTCGCGGTGGTTGATCCCGACGATGATCGGGACAGGTGCGCCGAGCAGGTCTTCCCACCGGGAGCGCTGGCCAAGCGCCCGGTAGATGAGGTAGCGGGTAAGGTCGTCGGTCAGGTTGCTCTCTTCGGCCACGACCTCGATAGTGCGTCGGGGGAGCAGCCCGAGGCTGGGGTGCTGCCAGTGGGTCAGGCGCGCCTCGATCGCGACGACGTGACCGTCGTCCAGGGCGATCAGCGGCTGCCAGCCAACGGCGAGTTGTTCTTCCTCGCTGTCGAGGGCGATGGCGAGGGCGGCGGGCAGGTTCAGGCGGCGCATGTGGTGGACGTCGCGGCGGTGGTCGAAGCTGACGACGGCGTTGCCACCGCCGCGCTTCGCGGCGAAGACGGCTCGGTCGGCCGCCTCGACAAGCCCCTCCGCGGTCTGCGCGTGGTGTGGCCAGCAGGCGACGCCGAGGCTGGCGTGGATGGTGACGGTGCGGCTGTCGAGCAGAACGGGTTCCCTCAAGCTACTGAGGATCTTGGTGGCCACGTCCACGGCCGCGTGGTTGGCGGCAACGACACTGGCGGGCAGACCGGGCAGGACGACCAGGAACTCATCACCGCCGAGCCGCGCGGCGGCGATGCCGTCCGGGCAGGCGGCGACGATCCGCTTCGCGACTTGCTGCAGGACCCGATCCGCGCCGGGGTGGCCGACCCCGGGGATGCCGTTGACCAGGTGGAACCGGTCCAGGTCAATCCACATCAGCGCGATGGCGGTGGCCTCATCGGCGGCCGTGATGGCCGCCGCGATGGCCTCATCGATGCTTCCCCGGAGGAGCAGGCCGGTCAGGGCGTCGTGGGTCGCCTTGTGGCGCGCTTGCTCGTAGCGCTGCGCGTTCACCAGGGCCGGGGCAGCCGCCGCGGCGAGCGTCGCGAGTACCTGAGTCTCGCGTGCGGTGAGCCGGGTGGCGGCGGGGAAGGTGAGTTGGAGCTGGCCGGCCGACGTGTGGTCAGCTAGGAGCAGCGGTTCCCGTAGTTGCTTCCCGCCGGGCAGCGCTTGGCCGGCGCTCGCGAGCCGTGTCCCACCTCCGTCGAAAACCTCTGCGCTGGCCGCCTGCAGCAGGCTCCGGCCGGCTTCGGCAAGCCGAGACGCCACTTCGGCTACGGACAGTGCCGACAGCCGTCCGGCGGCAGCGGCCAGCTGCCGCGACATCTCCGCCTCGGCCTGGTGTCGCAGGCTGGTGGCGTAGAGGTAGCGCAGCGCGCCGGCAGTCGGGATGAGGAGAATCGCGGTGGCCGGCTGCCAGCCGGCGAGTGCGAAGATGCCCAGTGACGCGGCGATGTTGCCGAGGACCGCGATGAGGTCCAGGCCCAATCCGTCCGCGGCCACCGGCCACCATGCGAGTTGTTGGGTGGCGGCGACGGCCGTCACCGTGCCCACTGTGGTGACCACCGCGAATGTCAATCCGGCAATGGCCAGGCAGATCACTGCCCACGGTTGCCACAGGCGTGGGTGGCCAGGAGTTACGACGATGGCGAGGCTCACGCCGATCGCGCAGGCGGTCCCTCTGACGGCCCCGTTGTAGACGATCTTGAAGGGGGAGAGGCGGCGGCGTAGGACTGCGGGCAGCACGTTCCCGAGCGCGAACAGCGGTGGCATCCAGACGAGTCCGAAGTGGCCGAGCAGCCAGAATCCCATCAGGACCGCCATCTCGCCGAGTCCGAACGTCATGCGGGCCGAGCCGATGCGCATCTCGACGGGGTAGGCGGACAGCAGTGCGGTCAAGGTGACCATGGCGACAGCTCGCGGCCACGGTGGCGGACCGTGGAGCAGGCCGGCGAGGATCGTGCTGACGAGCACGATCGCGCCGATGGCGAGGACGACTAGGAGAACCGGGGGAGCCTTGGTGGGCCGCGATGGCGGCGGATCGACCATGCCGTTGGCACCCCCCGTTCTGGACGCCATATCCTGAGTCGGGCTTACGGTGACGTCCGTGACGATAGCCCTCTGAGGTCGTAGAGTCACCAGAGGCATGCATGCGAGGGCCGGACCTGCTCCCTAGGACTGGGGCGAGCAGATCCGACCCGATTGACCAATGGACTGGTTTGGTGGTGGAAACTTCAGCAGAAGCCCCAGCCGCGGTCCTCGTCGTTACGCATGGCCTGTACACCTCCCTCCGCGGACGGATGACCCGATTCGGTCCCCCGTGGAGCAGGTGTGTACTCACCTACCGCGACGGTACGGCCGCTGACGCCGAGAAGGAACGCTCGGAGGCGCCGCCGGCGTGCTTGATGGTGTAAGCGTGCGGCGGAGTGGACGATGAGACGTCAGGGAATGGCGGACTGTGGTGCTCCGACTACATACCGGTGGTGGCTCGCTGCCAGGAGGACGGCCACCAGACTGCCGAACGCTCCGCTGACAGCGATCGTCGCCAAGGGGCTCAGATAGTCTGCGGCGACCCCAGCGGCCAGCACTCCGACGCCTTGAGCTACGGAGAGGCCCGCTTGGACCAGGCCGACCGCTTGGCCGAGGTTGGCCTTGGGGATGGCCAATGCGAACAGGGTTCTTGCCGGGATGAAGTAGGAGGCGCAGCACCCGGAGGCGGCCAGCAGGAACCACACCACGGTGATCGGCGGTTGCAGCGCGCACGCGAGCAGGGGGAGGCCGCAGGCGACTGCCAGAGCCATCATCAGCGGTCGCTGCCGACGGTCGCTGCGGACCCGGCTAATGACGAAGCCGCCGAGGGCGGCTCCGGCGGGATCGGCGGCCAGGAGAAACCCGGCCGCGGTGCCCCCCGCGTGCTGGCTGCGGGCGTAGGGGATGGCCAGGCCGATCGGCGCGATGTAGAACAGGGTGAGCCAGCCAAGACTTGCCGGCAGGCGTGCCGCGGGCTTGCCGAGCACCAGCCGCGTCCCGGCGGCGAGATCCCGCCACCAGCCGCCCTGTCCGCCGCCTGGCGCGGGCCGCGCGTTGACTCCGAACGCGACCAGGCCGGCAGAAGCGAGGAAGGTGACCGCGTCGACAGCAAGAGCGCCCCTGGCGCCCAGCAGTGCGGCTAGCACGCCGCCGACCGCGAACCCGGCGACCTGGGCGACCTCGAACGTGATGGTGCTGACCGCCTGTGCCTGACCGTAGCCGCCGGTGTCATCAGCGAAGATGTCACGGGTGAGTGCCGCCCGCGCGGCGGTGAACGGGGTCGCCGCCAGGCCAACCAGGTACATCAAGGCGATGAGCGCCGCGACCGGGACTCCGGGCAGCACCATCATGGCGACGACGACGGCGCGAAGCAGGTCGCAGACAATCATCACCCGCCGCCGGGGAAACCGGTCGGCCAGGCCGGCGAGGCCGACCCCTAGCAGGTCGGGCAGGAAGCTGGCCGCGGTGGCCGTCGCGGTCAACGCGGCCGACCCCGTGCGCTGGAACACCAACAGTGCCAGGGCAAGGCGGGCGAGCCAGTCCCCAAGCAGGGACAGCAGATAGGCCAGCCACAGCACCCGGAATTCGCGGTCCCGGAGTGCGCGTGGCGGCGCGGACGACGTGGTCGAGGATTGCCTCGGCTTGTTCATCAGTCCGTTCCGGGGAAGGCGTCGATCAGCTCACCCGGTCGATAATGCCTGATTCAGGGCCGAAACGGAAAAACGTTCAGTTAGCGACGCAAGATGATCTCGCCGATCTGCTCGGCGACCTCGCGTAGTCGCCGACCGATCCGGTCCAGAGGCAGCTGGTCGGGCCGATTGCCGACGACCTTGCTGTGGCTGACGAGGCTGAGGGATTGATAGACCTCCCCGCCCGGGATCGGTCCGTTCAGCGGCACCGCGACCTCGGTCAACTCGGGCCCGACCTCATCGGCCGTCACCGCCCAGCCGGTGGCGCGAGCGTCGGCGATGGCCGGCGGCTCACCAGGCTGTTGGTCGCGACCTGCCAAGATGGCCCCTCCGAGGGCCGTTTCCGTGATCGGTCTGTGATCTCCCGGCGCGCGGGGGATCAGCTCGTGCGCCTCGACCGGTCGGACGACGTGGATGACGTGACACTCCTCGCCGCCCTTGCGGCGGTGCGTGGCCGCCTGGCCGAGGAGCGCGGTGACCCGCCATTGCCGGTAGTCGCGGATCAGCTCTCTCATGAGCGGTTCGGCGACCTCGATGATGCCGCCACCCACTCGCCACGCCAGGCCGGCCAGCGCTACTCCGAGGACGTACTTGTGGTCGTCCACGAGCTGGACCACCCCAGCATCGCGCAGCTCGGCGAGTTGCCGGAGCACTCGCCGACGGTCCGCGGGGCGCCGGGAGCGGTAGATCGCGTAGGTCAGGTCCACGGCGGTCAGCGCTCGCCGGGACTCGCCGATGACCTTCAGCAGCTCGAGTGCTCCGCGTACGCCTAGCAACGCGTTGGTGTCGCCGCGTCTCTCACCTGTCGCACTCGTGGCCGTCTCGAGGGGCTGTTCCCCGTTCTCGAGTCGTCGAGCCGTCGAGCCGGTCATTCATCCTCGCAAGTGGTGCAGGAGGCGGGCGCGGCTTCTACGCTACCGTCCCGTGCGCGACCCGTGCCCGCCTCACTGTCCTCGACACCGCGGCGTCCGTGCCACCCCCCGTTCCGATCAGCCACCACTAGCGGCGCGGACTCAGATCGTGTCGAGGAAGTCGATCATGTGCTTGCTCACCTCCCTGGGATGACTCAGCGGCAGATAGTGACCGGCCTGGGAGATCAGCACGGCTGGCCGTGCCGCGGGCAGGTTGTCAGCAAGCCACCGGCCGGCCGCCGGCGGGCAGAGCACATCGGAACGGCCATGGACCACCAGCGTGGGACAGTTCACCTGCGGTACCACGGCACGCAGGTCGGTGGCTGAGGCGGCCTCCCCGGCATCGACGGCGACTCGCCGGCCGACGCGGGCCGCCAACCGTGTTGCCGTACGCACCAGCTGCGGCGACCGGGAGGCGAACTGCGCGGCGACGAAGGCTTCGCTGGCCGCCCCGAAGTTCTGCTCGAGGCCAGCCAGCAGAGCTGCCATCGCCTCTGCGGCCATGCCGTGCGGCCAGTCCTGGCAGGCCACCAGGCGTGGAGTCCCGGCGAGCACGATCAGGCTGGCGGCCTGGCCGACCCGACTGGCGGCGTAGTACATCGCGATGGTCGCGCCCAGGTCCCACCCAGCGAGGTGGACCGGTCGTCCCCTCGCCAACTGATCCAGGACCGGATCCAGATCGCTGGCATAGTCCGGCAGCGTGTAGCCCTCCACCGGCCGGCTCGATTGGCCGTGGCCACGGAGGTCGAGAGCGACGACCCGATATCCGCGCGCCGCGAGTGCAGCGGCCGGCCGTCGCCACACCGTCCCGGCCGACATCCAACCGTGGAGGAGGACAACCGTGCGGGTCCCGGCGCCGCCAAGCACCTCGGAGTGCAGCGACACGTCCTCGTTGGTCAGTCTCAGGCTCAGCGCCGTCACAGTTTCCCCCGTTCCGGCCCCGCCAGCGAGCAAGCCGGCGAACCTCCGACGAATAACGTTCCGAATGTCGACGGATGCCGTCGTGATACTTGACGGATAGCGTCACGGCACAGACGATCGTTGTCAAGCGCCTCCGTAAGGGAGGCGAAGGGGAAGAAGTCTCGTCGATCACGGCGAGGCACGGGGGGTGACAGATGGCGTACCCAGGAAACGACTGGATGGAGCGGGCTCGCTGCGCCGGGATCGACGGGAACCTGTTCTTCCCGGACAAGGGCTTCTCTACCGCGCCGGCCAAGAAGTACTGCGCGGACTGCCCGGTGACCAGGGAATGCTTGGCCTGGATGATGCGGGTTGGCCCCGAGGTCGGAGGCGTCTACGGCGACACCAGTGAGAAAGAGCGACGGAAGATCAAGCGTGCTCAACGCGCCGCCTGAGCGGCAAGGCCTCCGGCACGGAGGGAGGTCGTCGACGGGCAGACCTTCGCCCGATCCGGTGACGCTACCGGCGGCTGCCTCGGACGTCTGACCGCCATGCCGGCCCCGGACCCACGGTGTCCGGGGCCGGGACGGCTTCCGACAGACCACCGAACCCATTGCTGCCGACGTCGCCAACGAATCGGTGCGAGTCGCCAGGACCTCCGCCGACGTAGAGGCTGGCCCAGCGCGCCGCGTCCTGGCCGGCTCCGGACGGCCGAGTCCGGTGTCTCTAGCGACACAGTCGATCCTGTTCCGTGGGAACCGATGCAACCGTGCTCAAGTACACGGGCTTGCGGCGGCGCCGCTGCCCCGCCGGCCGGCCTCGCCGTTCACCCGGTTCACGCCGTCACGTCTGGCTGGTCCACCCAGCGGTACTCGACCGGGCGCGCGTCAAGGCAGTTCGACGTGATCGCCGGCCGGTCCGGCCGCGCCGGGATCGGCTCCCACGGCTGGACCCGGATCGGGCGTTGCCGGCGCGGCGCCGCGCGTCGCAGCGCCAGCCACTGCTGGGCCTTCTCGACGGTCAGAAACGCCAGCCAGCCGGCGCCCCAGCAATGCAACACGAGCTCGGCGAAGGGCCAGACGACGGTCCACAGCACCACCCAGGCGCACTGGGCGAGCAGCGCAAGCCACTGCCTGCCGCCGATCAGCAGCATCAGCACGGCGATGCCCAGGGCCTTCACCCGCAGCGGAACAGCCACCGCTACTCCCGCCGCCGGCGAGCGGGGCCCGCCGTCGTCCCCGACGTCGCCCCCGCCGGTGTGTCCGTTGGTGTCTTCGCCGGTGTGGATCACCAGTGATCGTCCGGATTCGAGGTCCGGTCTGGCTGGGACCATCTGCGCCGCAGCAAGTTCACTAGGTTGGTCGCCACGGGCCGCCCACGCAACAGGACCGTCCCGGTCTCGTCGGGCTCCGGCAGCTCGGCGGGGGTAATCCAGCAATGGTGGATGCCGTCCGGCGCCGGCACCGAGCTCTGCTCCCTGTAGTCGTACACGGCCAGCGCACCGGCCGTGTCGCCGACCTGGAGCGTGAGGCTGGTGTGGATGAGCCGGCCGGGCCAGCCGAAGACCGCGCCCGGCCACAATGACCGCAGGCTCTCTCGCTGAGCCTTCAGGCAGCCGGCACTGAGCCAGGCCCGCAACTGGAGCGCCGCCGCCTCCAGGTCAGCCAGGCTGCTCCCGTCCCGGAGCCGGAACAGCAGCGGCCGGTCGCCGTTCCGGAACATCTCGGCGAGCTCGGCCAGGGTGTAGCGGACGTACGGTGTCGGCAGCATCCACACGTCCTGCCCGGGCGGGCAGATGACCAGCAGCCGTTCACCATCCTCATGCCAGATGAGCTGGGGTGCGCACAGGTCCATCCACTGGGGCGCCAACCCGGCTCCCAGGCGGAGCGTGTTGGCCGCCGAGTCATTGACCTCCCAGGCCCACCCGGTTGGCCGGCTCCCGCGCTGGAGGAGGTCTGAGGGTGGTCGTGTCGACCTCGGGACGGCTGGGCCCGGTGACGGTTCGCCGAGCCTGATTGGCGGCGTTCCTGGCCGGCGGCGGTGTCCGGTGGCGCTGCTGGCGACCTCGGTCACCGGCTGTCGCCGCGTGCCCTTCTCAGCCGGTGAGACCCGCCACGGGTGGGCAGCGGCTAGGGCGCGGCCAACCGCCTCTGCGGGCGACACGCCTGCGGGCAGGAGGCCGTCCGGTCGCGGTGAGGGTGAGGATGGCGCTGGCGGTGGGGTGACCCCCGCACGCCGCGGCGTGCAGGTGAGCGGCGGATCCGGAGGCGTTGCTGGCCGTTCGGGCTCGCCGTCATGCCCGGCCTGGCTCGTCTGATCCGGACCAGTCCAGGGCCTGATGTGCACCGCCGGTGCCCCCCTGACTCCCCGCCGGGCCCGCCACCTCAGCACCCGGCGGACGGTGGCCGCCGCCGCGGGCAGGCATCGGCGTCGCCGGGCGCTCAGCGGACCTTCTCCCGCTCGTCATCCCGGCCTGGGCCGCCGAGGACACCAGCGGCGAGCGCGCCGGTCGCTGCGGCATGGTCGCCGAGTGCCCCCAGATCCAGGGCGGTGGTGCCGTCGCGGTGCTGCGGGCGGTGGGCGTCGACGACGGCCTGCGCGGGGGCCAGAACCAGTTCGCCGGCGGCCGCCAGGGCGCCGCCAAGCAGCACCCGCGGCGGGTCCAGCACCAGGACGATGGCCGCGATCGCGGTGCCGAGGACCCGACCGGCATCGGCGAGCATGCCACCAGCGGCGGCTGGGTTTCCGGCGCGAGCCGCGGCGGCCAGATCCTGGATGCCGGCCAGGTGCGGTGTCGGCCGGTAGTGCGACTGGGCGGTGCGGAACTCCTCGATCAGGCGCTGTGGGTGGAGGACGGCTTGCAGGCTGCCCTCGGTTCCGCAGCCGCGGTAGAGCAGGTTCGGGCCGATGCCCTCGGCCAGCACCGGGAGGTGGCCCAGTTGCCCGGCGCTGCCATGGGTTCCGCGCATGATCTGGCCGTCGAACAGAATTCCGGCCTCGGTCCGCTCACCGGCGTACATGTACACGGTGCTGGCGGGCCCTGGGCCTGCCCATCTCCCCCCAGGAACGCTCGACCCAGCCTCCGCCGGCACGCGGGAGGAGCAGATACGTGCCGATGTCGCCGGAGTACACCCATGCCTGGTCGGTGTGGTCGCCCAGCACACGAGCGTGGTGGCGCGCATCGAGTACCGGGTGGGGTCGGTGTAGACCCGGCTTCCGCCGGGGAAGACGACGTCATCAACCTGGACAGCGAACCGCGAGCCCTGCCAGGCCGGTCGGCTGTTGACTCGCTGCCATGGCGTGCGCGGCATGACACAGCACCTGCTTTCCCGAAGCGTTGGCTTGCCTGAAACTGGGCGTTCGGTGGCGGCGCGGCCGGCCGCCGCCGGTGGCGGCTCCCATCCGCGTGCCGCCAGGACTGGGGCGGGCGCGAGGGGAACCGGTACAGGCCGATCTCATCGGCTGACGTCGGACTTGGCGTGTGGTCATCGGTTCGGCCCTGGGGTTCGTGGCCATACCATGCCGGCCTCGGTGAGGTCGACTACTCGGTGCGCCGGCAGTGTGCCTTTGCAGAACTTGTTGCGCTGTTGCTGGATCCAGTTGCCGAGAGCAAAGTTGTCGCCATCCACGTGGCCTTGCGGGACGCGAAGGTGTCCGTACGCGGTGAAGTACCGTCGTGCGGCGTCCAGTCCTTCCTGCCAGGCGGTCTCGAAAGGGTCCCAGTCCATGCCGGCGGCTTCCAGTTCGCCCACTTGGTCGGGATGCAAGCGGCCCTCCTTGTAGCGGGCACGCTGTTTGGCCAACCATCCACACAGGTCGACGCCGTTGCCCGTCTTGAAGGCGCCCCGCTGGACTCTTAGGTGCCCGTGTTTGCGGTAGTAGTCCTGGGTGCTGGCCAAGCCGTCCCGCCACGCCTCAGCCTGCAAGTCCCACACCATCTCCATCTCATCCAGGGCAGCGATCCGCTCCGGGCGAAGCTGTCCCTTGCGCCGTTCTGCCCGGCGGGCATGGAGCCAGTTGAACAGAAATATGAGTTCTTTGTTGTCGCGCACCTTCGCTGGACGCAGGTGCCCGTGTTTGGTGAAGAAGCGCCGGGCGGCGGCGAGGCCGTCTTCCCAGGGGTCACCACGGGGATCCCACTCCATGCCGAGCCCATCGAGCGCGACGACATACTCGCTCGGTAGGTCACCGGTGCGGTGTTCGCTGCGCCATCGGCGAATCTCTGCTCCGAGCAGGATCGTCTGCCCGTCCAGCTCGATGCTCTCATCGCCTCTTACTCTCAGGTGACCGTGGACGGTGTGGTAATGCGCAGCGGCGGCGTACATCAACTCCCATCGCGCCTGTTGCGGGTCCAAACTGATTCCGTGCTCGTCCAACAGGGCCTTGCGGTGTGGCAGCATCGTGCCCGCGCGATCACGCGCCCGTTGTTTGGCCAGCCAAGCGCCCAGGTCGAGACCCTGCTCAACGCAGCCAACCACGGGAAGGCGCCGATGTTGGTGTCGGTAGGCGCAGACCAGCTTGAAGGTGTGCAACCAGCGGGCCTCCTGCGGTTTCCACACCATTCCGATGGCGTCCAGCTCCGCGACGTGCTCGGCCGAGAGCCGGCCCTGTAGGTAATCCCTGCGGCGATTGACGATCCACGTGCCGAGCTTTTCTCCTGCGACCTCATAGTCCTTCGGGATGAGCAGGTCGCCGTGGGAGTTGTAGTAGTCGTTGGCCAAGGCGAGCATGCGCGGCCACCTCGTCGTGACCGACTCGATCACCCGAGTCGTCAACTGTTGCAGCAGGCCGCTCTCGTCATACCCGTCGGGTAGCTTGACCACGATCTGCGCCGGTAGCTGCGTGGGCTCCCGGTAGACTGGCTGGGCTCGGCAGGTATCGAGCGCGGAGGCGAACAGCTCATCGTGGGCACGCAACGCCTGCACAACCTGGACGACGAGGTCGAAGCCCTGCAGATCGGCAGGGTCGGCGTCGGAATCAGGGCCATCGGGCAGAAGCAGCGGAACGATGATGGTCGCATCCCGCCGGCCTGCCGGGTCGGGACGCAAGGCACGACCGACGGCCTGCACGATGTCGACGGTGCTGTGCTTCGGACTCTCAAACAGCACCGCATCAACCGCCGGGACGTCCACGCCTTCGGCCAGGACCTTCACGTTGGCCAGCACCGTAGCGCCCCCGCCGGGCGGGTCGGCCAGTTCGGCCAGCAGCCTGTCCCGCACTTTGCCGGGGGTGCTTCCGCTGAGGTGGCGGGCCGTCACCGGGCAGTCCGGTCGGCGATCGACCGGCAGGGCGTTGAGCGTCATCGGCAACGTTCGGGCGAACTCCGCGGCGGCCGCCACGCGGGTACCGAACACGAGGATGCTGCGCAGGTCATGGTCCCTCATCGCCTGCGCCAACGCGGCTTGGGCGAGCATCCGCCGAATCGTCGGCGCGCCAGGTGTGGCGGTGGCCGCGTTGGGATCCAGGGCGCGCAGCCAGGCCAGCAGCTCAGGGCGGCGCACACCGAGCACCACCAGCTGGTAGCCGTCCAGCCAACCCTCGGCCCGTGCCCGCGCGAAGGAGTAATGGAACAACCGAGGCCCGAAGACAGCCTCGTCATCCATCCCCACCATCTCCGGGGGGCGGTCACGTCCCCGTACCTTGATCATCCGAGGGGTGGCGGTCATGGCCAGTCGCCGCCGAGCTGGCACCCGCTCATCATCGTGAACAGCCGCGGCCTGCTTGCCCTCAAACCCGGCCGTGTGGTGTGCCTCATCGCAAATGAGCAGGTCAGCCTTCGCGCCGGCGGCGCCTAGAGCCTCCCCCACCCGTGGCGCCGACCGGTAGGTGGTCACCACCAGCCGCAGGCCGCCACGCCGGCTGGAGGCACCCAACCAGTTCACGATCGTGTCGATGTCCACCGACACCCGGCAGGAAAGGTCGGCGACGTGAACCAGATCACCGGCGCCGAGCTCATCATCGGAGCACACCGCCAGCGGGCTTTCGGAGCCAGCCAGTGTGCGCCAGTCCGACAGCCACTTCGCGACCAACGCCAGCGTCGGGCAGACCACCACGACCAGACCGCGCGGGCACAACTCGAGGGCGGCAGCGATCCCGATCCGCGTCTTACCCGTCCCGCAGGCCGCCTGGATCCAGCCTCGCCCGCCGGCACCCAGCCCGGAGTAGATCGCATCCACCGCCTGGCGCTGATAGTCGCGCAGGTGAATGCCAGTACCAGCCCGCCCAGGGAGCCACGGGCTAGCGGTTGGCCGATCGGCGCCGCTCGCCGCCCGCTCACGCGGTTCGGGGATGAGGGGCGGCGCGGCGAACTTATCCACCTGCCGTTCACCTTCCAGTGCTCGTCGATGCTGTGGCTGTCATACGAAATGGGGATCGGCGGCCCGCCCGCAGGTTGGCGGGCCGCCGATCCCTGCCGCCGCTGTAGCGGTTCCCGTACCCCGTCCGCCAGGTCGGGGCAAGCGCAGTGGGAGCCGGCACAGGCCGCGGCTCAGGAGGCAGGAATCACCAGTAGGTCGGGTGCCAGCACGGTGTCGAGCGGCGGCACCAAGCGGGCCATGTTCTTCAGGCCGCGTTGCGGGCTTGTCGGGTGGCTGATGAACCGCGTCGCGGTACGCAGTAGCACCAGCCGTTCCCGCGGGTGCCAGCCTCGGCGGGCCGCCTCGGCGACCGTCGATTGGTCCAGCTGAGGTGGCTGAAGGGTGGCTTCGATGGCGAGGTGGTCGGACAGTTCCGCGAACGGGCCGTCAAGAACCCGGTAGGCGCCAGATGGGGCACCAGGGCTCTGGTCACGAAGAAGGCGTCGACGCGGCGGGGGATGCCGTCTAGATCCATGCGGTGATGGCCGATGGTCGGCTGGATGGTCGATCGATCGCCGCGGTGCAGGTGCGCGGCGACGTTGGTGAGCTTGAGCTGCTCGATCAGGTATAGGCCCGCACGACGGTCAGCGACCGGGTCGGTTCCAGTCGGAACCGGCCAGCAGATGTGCTGAGCCAGCCGTTCCCGCTTCTGGTCGGTCATCAGCGGCGTCCAGTCCGGTTCCGGATCCCCGGGCAGCGTGATGTTCCAGTCCCCGGCGAACAGCGTCATCTCATCCGCCGCAGCGAACTGCCGCAGATGCTGGGCCTCCTGCAGCCGGTTATCGGGGGAGTGCGGGTCAGCGTGCTGGGCGACCACCCGCACCGGCCGCGGCCAGCCCGGCACCCGCAGGGTCACGGCCAGGTACTGTCCCCGGTAGGTCATCGGAAGGCTGCGCCGGCTCACCAGCTTGATCGGCGACCGCCACAACACGGCCACCTTGAACCCAGCGAACCCGTCGGTGATCAGCCCACGCATGCCCAACCGATTCCGCAGCCACCACCAACCGGCCGGGCCGAGGTCGACCTTCAACAGCACCAACACGTCCGGATCGACCTCACTGATCGCGTGTGCCTGCGCCTTCCAACGACGCCACCGGTCACGGGCCGGTTCGGTGCTGTACCGGAACCTGTTCCAGCACAGCACCCGCAGCGGTTCCGCCGCGGCCGACACTGCGTCAACCTTGATCATGAAGCTCCTCCGGCAGCTGCTGTTTCGGTGTCGGTGCGGGGTTCGGCGGCCCGCCCGTCCGTGGTGGGATCTGAAGCACACCTGGTTGGCCACCTGGTTGGCCATCTGGTCTTGTCATGGCGCTCGTGTCCGCTCAACCGGGTGTTGGTCTGGTCGACGAGTCGGTGTCCTGGCACCAGTTCGGGTCGAGGTCGTTGAGTGCGGCGATACGGTCGGGTGCAAGGCGGCCTCTTGCGGCCTTGGCGCGCTGGGCTTCCAACCAGGGGCGGAAGTCCAACCCGCTCGGTTCCGCTTCGCCAGGCCTTCCGGTCGGGAGCGGGCCGTGCCGTTCGACGTAGGCGCGTGCCGCATCGAAATAGGCGGCCGGCCGCCATATCATCCCTATGGCTTCCAGCGCGGCGATCTGGCTGGGAGTGAGCCGTCCGGCTTGGTGGCGGGTCCGTTGCTCGAATATCCAGGTGCCCAGGTCGCGTCCGCCAGGTGTCTTGTGGCCGCCGGGCTTCATTTTGAGGTGACCGTGGGTCTGGTAGTACTCCGTGGCGGCGGCTAGGCAGTCGTTCCAAGCGTCGAGGTGTGGTTCCCACACCATTCCGAGCTCATCGAGGGCGGCGATCCGCCGTGCGCTCAACGTGCCTTTGCGTCGCCCGACACGCTGGGAGTCCAGCCATTTGTACAGGCGGCGGATCTCCTTGTCCGGTGATCGGCTGGGCGGCCGTAGGTGACCGTGCTCGGTAAAGAAGTGACGCGCGATTGCTAGGCATTCTTGCCAGCGGGTTTCGTTCGGGTCCCATTCCATGCCGAGGGCGTCCAGCGCGACGATTTGCTCGGAGCGCAATTCGCCGGCTCGGTGGCTGGCTCGCCATCGCTTGATCTGTGCTCCGATCCTGATGGTTCGCCCGTTGAGCGCGATGGTCTCCTCACCCTGGGGGTGGAGGTGTCCGTGGCGTCGTTGATAGAGCGTGGCAGCGGCAAGCTCCCGTTGCCAACGTTCCTGCTCGACCTGGTTCGTATCGGTCGGGTCAAGACTGATCCCGTGTTCAGCGAATAGGGTCTTACGCGCAGATGCGAGTCTTGCCCTGTTGGTGCGCTGGTTGTGTAGCCAGTCGCCCAGCCTGACGCCCTGTTCGACATGGCCCTTGGCGGGGAGGCATCCATTCCGATCACGGTAGGCACAGAGCAGCTTGAAACGTTCTTGCCAGCGTGCCTCTCGAGCGTTCCAGGCCATGTCGAGGGCATCGAGCGCGGCGATGCGCTCACCCGGCAATAGGCCATGTAGGTAATCTCGACGCTGACGGTTAATCCACGCGCCGAGGGTGAGTCCGGCCACCTCGTAGCTCCTTGGGACGAGCAGGTCACCGTGGCGGCGGCGGTACTCGGCGGCCAACGCCAAATACACCGGCCAGGTGGTGGTGGCGGAGCGGATTACCCGGGTGGTCAGGTGCTGCAGGAAGGTCTCATCGCGATAGCGCTCGGGGAGCTGGACGACAATCTGCGGCGGTAGCGGCGCCGGTTGGTCTGGCTGGTCTTGGTGGCCTCGGGCCCGGCAGCTGTCCAGCGCGGCAGCGAAGGTGTCGTCGTGGGCTCGCAGCGCCTGGACCACTTGAACCACGGTGTCGTAGCCCTGTAGATCGTCCAGCTCCGGGTGGGGATCATCCGGCAGCAGCAGCGGAACGATGATGGTCGCGGTCCCGCTGCCGGCCGGGTGCGGGCGAAGGGCACGCCCGACCGCTTGCACGATCTCGACCGGGCTGCGGCGTGGTCCATCGAACAGCACCGCATCCACCGCTGGCACGTCCACGCCTTCAACCAGGCATTTGGCGTTGGCCAGCACCTTGGCGCCGTTGTCGGTGTTGGCCAGGTCGGTGAGTCGCCGCTGCCGGAGCCAGATGGGGTCGTTTCCGCTGATGTGATGGGCGGCCAGCGGGCAGTCGGGGCGTCGATCAGCCGGCAGCGCGCGCAGCGTTGCCGGCAGGGTGCGGGCGAACTCCGCGGCGGTCGCGATGCGGGGGCTGAACACGATGATGCTGCGCAGGTCGTATGTCCTCATCGCCTGCCCGAGAGCGGCCTGGGCCAACATCCGGTGGATGGTCGGTGCCCCAGGGTCGGCGGTGGCCGCGGCCGGGTCCAGCTCGCGCAGCCAAGCCAGCAGGTCCGGACGTCGCACCCCGATCACCACCAGCCGGTAGTCATCGAGGTATCCCTCAGCGACACCACGGCGGAACGAGTACTGGTACATCCGGTCGCCGTAGATGGCTGAGTTGTCCATGGCGAGGAGTTCCGCGGTGTCGCCTCGCCGCCGGTTGCTGAGAATTCGCGGAGTGGCGGTCATGTACAGGCGCCGCCGCGCCGGAACGCGTTCATCGTCGTGCACGGCGGCGGCGTGCTTGTCCAGCGGTCCTGCCGTGTGATGTGCCTCATCGAGCACCAGCAGGTCCGCCTTGCGGCCCGCGGTGAGCAACGCCTGCCCCACCCGCGGCGCCGATGCGTAAGTGGTCACCACCAGCCGTAGGCCGCGCCCATGGCCGGCAGCGGCCAACTCGGCGGTCAACGCGCTGGCGCCCTGGGCGGCCACCGGCGTGACCAACGTGGTGACCAACCAGGTGGCGATCACATCGGGATCCGTTGACACCTGGCAGGGCAGGTCGGCGACATCGAGTAGTTCCTCGCCACCGACGTCCTCATCGGAACACGCGGCAAAGGCACCGGCGTAGCCGGCCAGCGCCCGCCAGTCAGACAGCCACTTGGCCAGCAGCGCCAGCGACGGGCACACCACCACGACAAGACCCGAGGGACACAACTCCAAGGCACCGGCGATGGCGACCCGAGTCTTGCCGGTCCCGCAGGCGGCCTGGATCCAGCCCCTTCCCCCCGCACCCAGTCCGATCGTGATCGCCCGGAGGGCTTCTTGTTGGTAGCCCCGCGACGCGATCCGATCCGGGTCTGGCCAGTGCCGATCACCCACCGCCAACTGCCCACCCGCCGCCACGGGAACTCTCGCCGGTGTTGAGCTCGTCGCCGTGGATGTCGTCGTGGACGCGGAACAACAGCAGGTCGCAGGCTTCCCCGCCGCGTCGGTTCGGCCGTCGGCTGCTCGCTGGTGGCACGCGAGGCTCGAATCCCGCTGCCCGCAACCAGCTTCCTCGGGGTGGATCACTTTTCCTGTCGCCCTCTTGGTGTGCTGCTGGGTTCGTGTGCTGGGGACGTTGTGCGGGGGCACAGTTGAGGTGAGGTCTGGAGTCACCGGGCCACCCCAGGGGGAGTGGGCGGCCCGGTGACGGTCAGGAGTTACCGCCCGTGGGCGAGGGCGGGGATCAGTCGCCGGGCGTCACCGACCGTGCCCATGCCGGACACGACGTCGTAGCCGGGCGTGGCGCAGAAGCCGGTAACTCCGTCGGCGGTGTTGCAGCCCTGAGTGACATCCGCCAGCCCGGAGCCGGTGTGGAGCCGGTAGAGGGTGGGGTTGATGGTGCCGAGGGGGTGGCCGGCGAGGCCGGCGGCGTCGGCGACGATGCCGGCAAACAGGGGCGCACTGACGCTGGTGCCGGCGGCCCGGCCCCAGCCGGGCGTCCCGGTCGGGTCGTAGGGGTTGCCGGCGCCGAAGTACACCCAGACCCGGCTGTTGACCGAGCCGTCCATGGTGATGTCGGCCAGCGCCCGGGTGTCACCGGCGGCGGCGCGGACCCGGTCCTGGTAGGAGGGCCGATCGAACACGGCGGAGCGGCCACCGCCGGTGGCCACACCGAAGCCGGTGTCGGTCCACAGCGTGTCCGCGTTGGTGCGGTGGCCGGTGTCATCCAGGTGCAGTTCGGTACCGCCGACGGCGGTGACCAGCGGGTCGGAAGCGGGCCAGGCCACCGTCGGGGTGGCGTAGAGGGCGGTGCCGGCCAGGTTGGGTCCGGTCGGGCCCGTGTCACCGTCGGCGGCCACCAGGGTGATGCGGCGACGGGCGGCCGCGGCCAGGCCGGCCCGCAGCGGCTTCAGCAGCCGGTAGTCGCCGGGCTTGCCGGCCTGTTCCGGGAACTGCTGCTCGAACGAACCCCAGGACATGGAGATCACGTCGACGTGGCGGTGGCCGGCCAGCCAGGTCATCGCGGCCATCAGGTCACCCATACCGCCGGTACCGGCCGACTGGAAGCTGCCGGTGGCCATCACGATCAGGTGAGCGGCCGGGGCCATGGCGTGCGCGTACTGCACGTCCAGGTCGGTCTCGGCCGCCGCGATCAGCTGATTCGGGTCAGTCGGGTCGTACGGTGGCACGGTCCCGTAGGTCAGCGTCTCCACCGGCGCCCGCGGAAGGCCGAACTGGTCGGAGAACCGGTCCAGGTCGCCCTGGATGTGCGGGTGACCGTAGCTGATCAGGATCGCGATCGTCGCGCCGGCGCCGTCCACCCGGCGCCGATCCGTGGTCGCGCCGGGGAGGGTGGGCAGGCCGTAGGCGGTCCGCAGCTGGGTCGGCCCGTAGCACGGTGATCCGTACAGCGCGGTGCACTGCGACGGCGACACCGGCGTGGAGCCGGCGGCCGTGTGCGGGGCGACGGTGTTGGTCTTGCGCTGGCGGGCGATGTCGGCGGCGATGTCGGCGGCGAGGCCGATGTTGACCAGCCCGGTCTGGCCGAGCCGCGGCAGCCCGAGCGTGCCGGCGACCGGTGAGGTGTTGCCCGGGATCGGGCCGCGGGTCGGCGCCGGCATGCCGGCCGGTGCGGCCGTACCCGGTGCCATAGCGCTGGCGGGGGCGGGTGAAGAGGATGCCACGGTCAGGGTGACGGTGATCGCCATCGCTGTCGTCGCGGCGGCCGCGAGAGCCAACAGGCGGCCACGGCGGCGCCGGGGAAGGAATCGGAGTCGAGGCACGATTGGAGTTGGTCTTCCTGTGTCGTTGATCGTTGATGGGTTGATGACGGTGTTCACCCGGATGCCCGGGTCACCTCGTAGTCGGTCGTCACCCGGTCAGGCCGGATGAGTTGGCCGGATCGGTATTAGGGCTCGACCTGCACGCTGTCCTCCTTCCGCACTCGTGGTGAGGCCAGCGGCCCGCCGCGGGCTGCTGGGTGGATTCGGGCCGGGGGTTGCCGGTGGGTCGAGTGGCGTGTCATGGCGTGGCCCTCGACCCAATCGTCACCAGCGACTCCTGCGGTGACAGGGTGAGCTGGCCAGCCGACCGAACAGGTCGCTGAGCCCGGTGGCCCGCTTGGTGAGCGACTTGTCAGGGACTGAATGCGTGTGGTGCTCCTTTCGGGCTGGGTTGGTGACTGCCCAGCAGCCCCTTAAGGTCCGCTGCTGGGTGGATCGGCACGCGGGGAAAAGGTTGGCCGTCGGCGTGGCCGAGGGCGGCGGCCTCGGTGGTCTGAACCGCGAGGAACGCACTCAGCAGGGTCTGCATCGCCAGCTGTGACTCCCACGGGGAGAGGGCCAGCTTCCGAAGGCGTTGAAACAGGTCGCTGAACTCGTTGGCGCGGCTGGTGCTCGCCCGGTCGACCAGGCCACCTAGGTGAACCAGCCGCGGCCGGGAGTCGATCAACACGGTGAACGGAGCGCCCGGGCGTGGAAAGGGACCGGTGTGCAGCGGCAGCAGCTGGATGGTGATGTTCGGCCAGGCGGTCAGGCCGATCAGGTGGGCCAGTTGCTCAACCCTGCCCTGACCGGCACCGGCATGCACCGCCGACTCATCGAGGATCACCTGGACCCAGGCTGCACGGGGCGGGCGGAGACGTGCCTGGCGCTGTCGCAGGATCTGCATCTGGCCACCGTGATCCCACGGCCGGAGCCCGAGCGGGCCACAGCCCGCCAGCAGCGCGGCCGCGTAGGTCTCGGACTGGAGGAGATCCGGGATGTGCGGCGCGTAGATGAGGATTTCGTGCGCGGCAGCCTCCAACGCCAGCAGCCGGCTGGCCGCAGGCCCTGGCTGAGACTCCGGCTGAGACCCGGTTTGGTGAGGGGCCTGTTGGGGTGAACGGGCCGTGCGGCGGCGGCCCTCGGCGGCCAACGCCGCAAGCCTGTCCCGCTCACCAACGTCGGCCAGCCCGTACAGGTCAAGCAGAAGCAGTAGGTCTTGAGGCTTCACCCCGGTCCTGGTCGCCTCGATCCGCACGATCTTGGAGACCGAGCAGGACATCTTCTGGGCGACCTGGGCTCGTGACAGTCCCGCGTTCTTGCGTAGCTCGACGAGGCGGCCGGCGAGGTCCATCCGCGTCTGGACCCGGCGGCCGCGCGACACCAGATGGCCAGAGTCAGTGGCGGGCCCATCGGTGCGGTCCTGGGTGGGGTGGTAGGCGGTACCGTTGGTGACCTTGCCCCGTGGCGGCGCACTCGCGGGCGGCTGCTGGTCGAACATCGAGGCGTCGGTCATGATTGGCTCGCCTCACCGGAGTCGCAGGCGCCGGTCTGAGGCTGGCTGGTGTTGGCGAGGTGGGTCAGGTACAGGTCCAGCACTTCTGTCACGCCATAGGCCAGGCGCACGGACCGAAGCTCATTGAGAGACAGCCAGCCCACTCGCTGCTGCCAGCCGGCGGGCAGCGCCGGCGGCTGCGGATCGCTGACTGGTGCCAGGGACAGCCGGCAGACCCGTACCAGCACCACCGTCTGCACGAGTTGTCCATCACGGGTGTTGGTGATCTCCCACGTGTGCACCGGGGGTCCAGGAACCACGCCGAGCCCGGTGTCGGCCAGGACGGCTTGGCGCATGCCGTCTTCCAGGTTGGTGCCGACCGCAAGCGGCCCGCCGGGAAGATCCCATCGCTCCCGCAGCGGGATGGGTGAAGGCCGTTGGACCATCAGCAGCTGGCCAGCATCGTTGACTACCAGGGCTTTCTGGACGAGCTGCTGGGCCACCCCGATCAGCAGCGGCACTCGAGCCGTGCCTGGCAGGTCACCGGCCTGCCCGCTGTCCAGCTGGGGGCGGGCCGGCCTGCGGGGACGCAGGCCTGCCAATCGATCCGAACCCACAGCGGATCGGCGCCGTCGCCTGCCAGCTGCCGTCACTGGGGCCTGCCTGACTGGCTGCGGCCTTCGGCCCGGCCGCGCTCGATGCCGTCTCGGTAGCTAGACAGCAGGCTCCGGGTCGCCTGGGCGGCGTCTTGCGTGGTGCGGTGCCGGTCGGCGTCGGTGAAGGGCCTGCGCGTCGGGCTCAGGGTGGTGGTGTCCTGTTGGACAAGGGGGAGCGGCTCAGCCGCACCCGGTACCAGCTGAGCCATCGGGTCGCGGCGGGGCAGCCCGGCGCCGGTGACCCCAGCCGGCCGCGGCTCTGCCGCGTCGTCGGCGGCCTGCCAGCCGCCGTCGGCCGGCGTGGTCCACACAGGCGCGGCGTACGGGGTGACCTCACCGGCCACGGAACGTCCCGTTTGATCCCCTTGGGCCGTGCTGGCCTGCCCGGTGGGATCCCGCAGGTCCGGGTCGTCACGGAACCACTCCGACTCCACCTGGGCATACAGCGGCGGGGCGGGCTCTGAGGCGACCCAGGACGGCTCCGGTGGATGGGCTGAGTCCTGCTGGCTGTCAAGCAGGTGACTGCCGGGGCCGTCGAGCCGGTACCCCGCAGTCGGCGCGGGCCATGCCGGATGCGTGGATTGTGGAGCTGCCCCGGGGGGCCGGGTTCCCGGGACGTAGGGCACCGGGGGAGTGGAGGAACTGGTGCCGTACTGGGCTGGTGCGGGTGGGAAGGAGCCGGTGTTGAACTGGACCGGCCGGGTAGAGCCGGACGCGTAGGGCTGCCGCTGCGGCACCGGCGTGCGTGGTGGCGGGGGAGTCGCGGTCGGTTGCGCGGTCAGCGCGCGGGGCTGGGCGAAGCCCTGCCCGGCGCCGGCCGGCTGGCCCTGCTGCTGCCCGTAGCCCTGCTGGTCGCCGCCCTGCTGGAAGTCGCCTTGGGGGCGGAGGCAGGCGGCGGGGATGAGGATCATCGCGATGACCCCGCCGAGCGGCGAGGCGCGGAGTTGGACCTTGATGCGGTGGCGGCCCGCGAGCTGGGAGACCACATACAGGCCCATGTGCTTGGACACGTCCACCTCGGTCGCCGTTGGCGGGCGGGACAGCCGTTCGTTGATCGCGGCCAGCTTCTGCGGGGCCATGCCGATGCCTTGGTCTTCGATCTCGACCATCAGGTTGGGTCCGACCATGCGGGAGGAGACCAGCACCTTCGTACGCGGTGAGGAGTAGCCGGTGGCGTTCTCCAACAACTCCGCGATCAGGTGGACCACGTCGTTGACGGCGTGCCCGCTGATGGGCAGGTCGTTCTCGAGTGCGGTGAGTTCGACGCGGGCGTACTGCTCGACCTCGGATGCCGCCGCCCGGAGGACGTTGACGAGGGAGACGGGGCGGGACCAGCGGCGGGCGTTGTTCTCCCCGGCCAGGACGAGCAGGTTCTCATCGTTGCGGCGCATGCGGGTGGCCAGGTGGTCCAGTTTGAACATTTCCGAGAGCCGGTCGGGGTCGTCTTCGGTCTGTTCGAGCTGGTCGATGAGTTGGATCTGCCGGTCCACCAGCGATTGGGAGCGGCGGGCGAGGTTGGTGAACATCTGGGCGACGTTGCGGCGCAGTTCGGCCTGCTCGATCGCGCCGCGGACGGCTTCGGCGTGGACCTGGTTGAACGCTTGGGCGACCTGACCGATCTCATCGCGGGTGTCGATGTCCAGCGGGGCGGCCTTGTCTTGCGGGGTTGGCGGCTCGCCGTCTTCGAGCCGGCGGATGAGCCGGGGGAGCTGGTGGGCGACGTCGCGTGCGCCGGCACCGATCCGGGCTAGGGCTTGGACGATCCCTCGGGCGATCCGCCAGGTAATGGCGACGGCGACGAGCAGTACTACCAGCCCACCGGCGGCGATCAGCCTGAACGCTTGTGTGGCGTGGTTGGCGAGTTTGTTGCTGTGGTGGACGATGCTGCCGGTCAGCCGGCTTTCGACTTCGCCTTGCAGTTGCAGGACCGCGGTGTCGGCGTGCCACAGCTGGCTAGGGTCGATGGTGAGGTCAGCCAGCGGGTTCTGGGCTGCCCCGGTTTCGATCGCCGTGGCCGACAACGTTTCCAGGCCGGCCACGGTCTGGTCGTAGTCACCACGGGTCCCGGCGGGGGCATCGGCGGCGAACTGGGCCAGGTCGGTGTCGCGGGTGACCCGCAGCCGCGCGAACTGGGCGGCAGCGGCGGTGTCGAATTGGCCGGCGAAGGCCGCGGTCAACAGCCGTCCTCGGAGCTGGGAGGTGGTCTCGATGAGGCGAGACAGGTCGACCAGCGCACGGGTGCTGGTGGTCAACTGTTCGTCCGCGCCGGCCGGTGCGGCTGCTGGCACCAGGTTGAGCAGGTTGCTGATCAGGCTGGTGTAGCTGTCCCAGGTGGCGCTCGCCGCCAGACCGCCCTGGTGGCTGGCCTGCTGGCCAGACGGGTGGCTGGTCTGGCGTAGGTCGGGGAGCCCGGCAAGATGCTGGCTGGCGGCGGCGAACTGATCGCCGGTGTGACCGGAGCCGAGTCGGGCCCGCGCCTTCTGAAAGGCCTCGACAGCCTGGTTGGTGTGCGCTCTTGCGGCCGGCAAGAGGGTCTGCAGCTCCTGGGCGGCGGGTGAGGTGCGGTCGGCGACGGCGCGGGCGGCCAAGACCCCGGCGGTCAGGTCACGTTCGTCGCCGAGGGCCTGCGTCAGCGTGGTAGCTCGCCGCAGCGCGGCGGCGCGGTTGGCTGCCTGTCCCAGAGAGCTCGCGTTGTGATACAGCGTCCAGCCGCGCGAACCGGCGTCCGGGATCAGCACCAGCAAAGGGATGAGGATGACCAGGAAGACCCTGGCACGGACCGAAGTGACCCTGAGTATCGATGTCGGCAGGCGCAGCCGGGCCAGCATCCGCGATCGGATCGAGCACCCGGCCACAGGAGGCGCCGCAGCTGGCTGCGGAACCACGTGTGTGCCTTGAGTCATCGATGTTGCGCCTTTCGCATGCTCCGCTGTGGGTGCCTACTTCTCGCCACTCGAGGGGGTTGACCTGTGTCTCGAGCGGGAACGGCATGGCTATTCCGGCGGCTATCGCCAGGTTTGCTGCGGTGGGCCACGTTATAGGCGCGGACACGTGAGGTAGAAGGGTTTACAAGCCCGTATTTGTGGCAATTGTTAACAGCGGCGGCTGGGTGCGGTGGCCGTTTGCTCTCTGATGGCCCATCCAGACGGTGTCGCCGTTATCCGGGCCAACTCGGTGTGTACCGGGAGCGTCCTGGTGCGCGGGGTGTCGGGCGGTGTTGGAGACCGGTTCCGGCCAGGGGCTGGGCCGTTGTGCTGTCCGGGTGGACAGCAGACGCCGTATCACCGCGAGAACGGCTTTGACCTGTCCGGGCGGACAGTACGGACGCTCGTCGGCGCGGTATCGGGTACCACGCTGTCCACCCGGACATGGCGCACGCTTCGGATGGGGCTGGAGGGTCTGTGGTGTCCAAGATTGGCGGGGATGACCACTGGACCGATAACCCGAGGTTCGGGTGGAATTCCCTCCTGCAAGGCCATATGCGTCATTGGACCGGTAGGGGTGAGCGTTGATGACTACTTGTTCGGGGACTTTCGGGTGAATAGGCGGCTGGCCGGCTTGTTCCTCTCCACGCTCATCCTGGCGGTGCTGGGCTGCGTTTCCTGCACGTCGACGCGGACATCGAGCGCGCCGGCGCGGGTCGAAATAGGGTTGCTGGCACCACTGTCCGGGCCGCAGGCCGCCGCCGGAACGCGACGGCTGAATGCTGCCCGGCTGGCCATCGACCTGCTCAATCGGCATCAAGGCCCGCCGATCGCCGGTATCGCCGCTATCGGGGCCACCCGGTTCGTGTTGCGGGTGGCCGATTCGGCCAGCGATCCGGACCGCTCCGAGGAGCAGGCCCGGCGGCTCGCGGTCAGCGGCGTGGCCGGGATCGTGAGCGCCGATGACGCCCAGGACACTCAACGGGCCGCCCCGGCCGCCCAAGACCGCCTGGTGCCGCTGCTGGCGGCCGTGGCCACCGCCGACTACCTGGATGAGTTGGCAGACCCGGTCCTGTACCGGGTGTGTCCGACCGACAGCCAACTCGCGCAGATCCTGATCGAGCTGGCCCAACACCAGCTGCGGCACTCGCCACGGATCGCGGTGATCTCCACCGGCCCTGAGGACGCCGACGTGGTGGACTCCCTCACCAGCCAGGCAGTCGCCGCGGACGCACCCGTCGTCGCGGTCGAGAGCGGCGAGCAAGACACCACCGCCGCCATCCACCAGCTGGTGGCGGCCGCACCCGACGTCGTGTTCGCCATCGCCCCCACCGGCCCGCAAGCCACCGATCTGCTGACAGCCGTGGCCCGTAGGGGAGTTGGTGTCGTTTTCGGCCTTGGGGAGGGCTTCACCACGCCAGGGTTGACCAACACCAGCGGCGCGACGCTCGTACGCGCGGTGGCTTGGTCCAGCGATCCCGCCAGCCACAACCAGTTCACCAGCACCGTCGCGAGCACCTACCAACACCGCTACAACACCTCGATGACCGCGGACGCCGCCCAGACCCTCGCCTCGGTGCTGGTGCTGGCCAACGCCATCGGCCAGGCCCGTTCAGCCGTCCCGGGCAAGGTCACCCAGGCGCTGGCCGGCCTGAACCTGGACGCCCTGGGTCTGCCCGTGCCGTGGGCGCTGGAGTTCAGCGCGGGCCACGACAACACGCATGCCGGCGGTGTCGCCGAAATCCTCGGCGCCGGCACGACCCGCAGCGTGTATCCACCGGAACTGGCCAGCAGGCCACCGCCGACCCTCGCGGCGTCGGCGACGGCCGCAGCCGACACCCATCCAGGGGGCCGCTTTCGACGCCGCGGGCCCACCGTCCTCGACGCGCTCGGCTGGGGCTTCGTAGCCGCCCCCGCATGAGCCGTGCGCAGCGACCGCCCGGTCGCGATCCCACCGCTGCCGCTCACCGGAAGGAGCACACATACATGCCCCACGGTTCCACCCACCCAACCCGAGGACTGCGGCGCTGGGGTCGGCGAGCGTTGGCCGCGGTGCTCGCCCTGGCCTCAGCCGCCGCCCTAGCGGGGGCGAGCGGATGCTCGGTCCACAAACCTACCGGGCAGGGAGCGTCGATCACCCGCACCGCCAAGGTGGGGGAAGGCCTGGCCGGCAAGTGCCCGCCGACGGTCGTGCTGCAGACCGACTGGTACCCCGCTGATGAGTATGGGGCGGTCTGGAAACTGCTGGGCGGGAAGCCTGAGTGGGATGACAGCCACAAGACCATCACCGCCAAGCTTGTCGCGCACGGCGTGGACACCGGGGTCAAGCTGCAAATCCGCTCCGGCGGTGAGGTGGTCGGGTTCCGCACTCCACTCGATCTGGCCTACCACGATGACTCGATCACGTTGGCCGGCGCGGACCTGGACCAGGTGTGGAAGAACAGCAAGACCTACCCGATGCAAGCGGTCTTCGCGCCGATGGATGTCTCCCCGATCGTGCTGATGTGGGATCCGAAACGCTATCCCACGATTCACACGATCACCGATATCCGCAAGCATCCACAGGTCAAGGTGCGGGTCCTCAAGACCGCCACCTATCCCGACTTCCTCGTTCCCGGCGTGCTGCTGCCCAGCCAGATCGACCGCAGCTACACCGGTGACTCCAGCCCCTGGATGGCCGATAAGGGCAAGGAAATTCAGCAGGGCTATCTCACCAACGAGGTCTACGCCTACCAGTACCTGTACCCGCAGTGGCACAAGCCGGTCCGCTGGGTCCTCGTCGGAGGAAACTACAACGGGGCGTATCGCAACTACCAGGAAGCATTCACCATCCGGGAAGACCGCAAGGCCGAGCTCGCGCCCTGCCTGAAGCTGCTGATACCCGACCTACAGCAGGCCACCGTGGACTACATGCACGACCCCGACCCAACCAACCAGCTCATCCGGGACGCCAGAGACCATTTCCAGGCACCCGGCCTGTACCCCAAAGAGCTCCAGGACGCCGGGGTAAAGGTCATGAGGTCGGCGGGAATCATCGGCAACGGCCCCAACAACGTGGTCGGCGACTTCGACCCGGCCCGCGTCAACACCCTGTTCACCCAGGTCATCAAGGACTTCCAGACCAAGCGCGTGCCCCTGGCCCCAGGCCTGAAACCCGACCAGACCTACACCAACGAATACCTCGCCAAGATCGGCCTCAACTGACACTCAACCGAAAACAGGTGCGCTGCCGTACCGGTCGAGCAGGGGCCACAGCTCGTCCAGCCGGGGCGCAGCCCGGCCAGCCCGTGCCGTTGAGCCAACCACTCAACGGCACGGGCCACCCCACGCCTCCACAACCTCACCGGTATGAACCGCGCTCGGATCACGGCAAACTAGACATCGACAGTGAAAGGGGAACCTCTGGTGCCCTCCTCAACCGCCGGACAACCGCTCGCTGGACCACCGCACCCAGACGAGCAGCCGTCGGCCGCCTTCGGCGAACTCGCCGATCCCTACCTGCGATACAGCGAGCTAAAAAGACCCAGGATCCAGCGCTACCTGACCGCGAACCTGACCGAACGTCTGGCCGAGCGCCCGGACGGGCGCCTGGATCGGCAGCCTGATGGGCAGCTGTCCGACAGCGGAAAGCGCGCACTGGGAACCGGGCTGGACCTGGGCTGCGGCTCCGGCCGGTTCACCGGCCTGCTGGCTGAATGCTGCCAGCGAGTGGTGGCCATCGACGCCGCCCAGGGCCAACTCGACAAGGCCCAGCAACACCACCCGTTCCCCAATGTCGAGTACCGGCTCGCCGACCTGATGAAACTCGACCCCGGCGAGCAGCGGTTCGATGTCGTCCTCACCGTCAACACGCTGTTTCACACCTACGCCAGCCACGAGCCGGCCGTGGTGCTTCAACACGTGGCCGACCTGATCGCGCCGGGTGGACTGCTGGTGATCGTCGACGTGGTCGCGCCACCCACCCACTCAGCGCTGCGGCAGCGCCTACGGGGGTTCCTCGACGCCGGCAAGATCCTGCAGGAGACCCGCAGCCCTTCTGATGCCTGGTTCGTATTGCGGTTCCGGCAGAGCAAAGGCTGGATGCGTCACGTCCACGACAACCTGCCGCTCAGCCACCAGGCGTTCGAGGCGACCTGCCGGCAGGTGTTCCGCAACGAGGGCAGCTTTACCTGGCCGATCACGACCGGTGACCCGTACCAGGCCGGCTTCACCTGGCACAGGCCCCGATGAGCAACCGTCCCCTCCCGAGTCGCCCGGCCCGAGTCCGCGCCGGAACGGACCCCGACGCCCACCCCGCCGGCCTGCCCGCCGGTCCGGTCGTGGAGGTGAGCGGGCTTTCCTGCTGCTACCGCGGTGCGGAACGACAGGTCCTGAACGGCGTGGACCTGACCGTCCCGCGCGGGCAGATCGTGGCGGTACTGGGCGCTTCCGGGTGCGGGAAGACCACGCTGCTGCGGATGTTGGCCGGCCTGCACCGCGACATCACCATCACCGCCGGCCGCCTCAAGGTCGCCACCCAGTCTCTGGACGTGGTGTTCCAACACCCGGCCCTGCTGCCGTGGCGGTCCGCGGCCGACAATGTGGGACTGGCCGCGCTCCTGCACCGCACACCCGGGCCGCGCCGCCAGCTGGCACTGCAGGCCCTGGACCGGGTAGGCCTGGGCGCCGCGGCGGACAAACTGCCCCACCAACTGTCAGGCGGGATGAAGGCCCGCGTCGCGCTGGCCCGCGCGCTCATGCTCAGCCCGCAACTGCTGCTGCTCGATGAGCCGTTCGCCGCGATCGACGCCATCACCCGCTCCAGCCTCGGCCAGCTGCTGGAACAGGTGTGGATGGACTCGGAATTCGCCGCGGTGCTGGTGACCCACGACGTCGATGAAGCCGTGCGCCGCGCCAGCCGGATCGTGGTGATGTCACCGGACGGTCGGATCACCACCGAGGTCGGCATCGACCTGCCCTACCCCCGCTCGACGGTCGAGCAGTTCGATCCCTCGATCAGCACGCTCGTCGCCGACCTTAATCGGCTCCTCGCGGAGGCAGCCCAGCCCTCATGAACACCATCTCGCCCACCACCGCGACACGCCCACCCCCCGCACGGCGACTCACCACCGAGCTGCGGTGGTTGATCGCCCCCTGCCTGACCCTGGTCATGTTCGCCGGCTGCTGGCAGGCCTACAGCATGAGCCGGGACCGGCAAGACCGGTGGATGTTCCCCACCCCCGGCCAGATCACCCGGGCCGGGCTGGGCGACGCCACCACCCGCGCCCAGCTCACCAACGCCCTCGCAGAGACCGTCCTGATCTCGATGGTGGGCCTGGCCATCGCCACCATCATCGGGGTGACCATGGCCGCGGTGATGATCCAGTCCTCCTGGCTGGAACACGCACTACAGCCCATCGCGATCCTGTTGCAGTCCACCCCACTGCCGGTGCTCGCACCGATCTTCGCCTTCTGGTGGGGATACGGCTTCACCAGCAGATGCCTGGTGTGTGTGCTGATCGCCCTGTTCCCAATCGTCATCAACACCGTAGACGGGATGCGGGCCGTGGACGGGCTCCTGCACGACTTCCTCACCGTGCACCACGCCAGCCGCTGGACCCGGCTGTGGCGCCTGCAACTACCCGCCGCGCTGCCCAACCTGTTCACCGGCGAGCGGATCGCAGGCACCAACGCCGTCATCGGCGCCGTCGTCGCCGACGCCTTCTTCCGCCAAGGCCCCGCCGGCCTCGGCGTGTGGGTCGAGGTGTACCGGGAGAACCTTCGAATCGACCAAGCACTCGCCGCCGCCGCGACCGCGATCACCCTCGGTGGGCTTGTGTTCGGCCTGATCACCCTGCTACAACTCGTCACGGTCGGCAGATGGGCGCCCCGACACTGGAACCGGTGACCGCACACAACCAGGTACCGTCACCGGGCATCGCAGCAACACCGCGAACCGGTCCCGAAACTCCTTCACCACCACCGTGTCCCGATACGGCTCCAGCGCCTCATCGGCTCGGCGCAGCGCCACCAGCAGCAGCCGGCTACCCACCTGCGTCTCGGCCAGCAACGCCGCCTCGCTGGCCTCGGCGACCGCCTGCTCCACAGCAGGGTCAGAGGCGGGACCAGAAGCGGTCAACCGGGCCAGCGCCAACCACGCCAACCCCACCCCACGGTTACGGACCATCCTCGCCGGCATCCCCGCGACCGCATCCTGCAACCGATCCACGGCCCGGCCAGCTTCACCAAGACCCAACAGCGCCAATCCGGCATGCAGCCCCAGCAAGCTCGGATCGACATAGTAGGTCCAACAGTCCTCATCGCCACCCTCGGCGGCCAGATCCGCCAGCAACGCCTGCGCCTGATCCAGCAACTCCCAGCACGTCTCGGTGTGGGCCAGGGCCGCACTCGCCACCGCCTGGCGGGACAGCAACAACGCCCGCGCTCGCCGCCCCGACACGCCCTCACCGCCGGGACCACTCTCCAGGCGGGACCGGGCCAGCGAACACAGAAAGATCGCATCGGCCGGCCGGCCACTCTGGATCGCCCAGAACGCCAAACTCGCCAGGACCTGAACGAAAGCGAGCTGATCGCCCGCGGCGTCAGCCGCACGCAGCGCGGCCATCCACAGCTGCCAGGCCATCTGGTCCAGCCCGGACTCGAACTCACACCACCCGGCGTACTGTGCCGCCCGCGCGAACAGGCCGAGCAGTACCCGATCCGGGCCACCAGCCGCGCGGGCCTGATCCAGCAACCTGGCCAGCGACTCGACACGGCCCTGCGCCGGGCCGCGCCAGCTTCCGCCACCAGCCAGGTCATCCTGGTGCCGCATCGTGGTCAGCATCGCGGCGTGGGAATCCAGCATTCCGGCCGGCAGCCTCACCAGGCCCACTTGATCGGCGGTGGGCGGTGTGAGTGGGGCAGCGGTGAGCAGCCGGGCCAGCACCACGGCGGCCGGATCGTCGGGTAACGAGGCTGGCCGGGCGGCTACCCCTCCTCCGATCCCCGCCACCCGCAGCGCGGCGGTCACCGCACCAGCGGCATCCCAAGCCAAGTCCGGAACACCACGCTTCAGCATCCTCAGGTAATCCCACTCCAGCGCCCGTAACCGTCCGAGGTCGGTTTCGGCTGCGGCGGCGATGGCGGCCAGGTACTGGTCCTTGACCCGACCATCGCCGGCTAACCAACGCCGCGTGGTGCGATCAGCAGCCCGGGCGTGGGCAGCGAGGCGATGTTGGAAGTTCGGACCGTAGACCCGCACGGCCAGGTCCCGCAACCACCGCCGGCGCACCAGGCCCGCAACCGCGGCCCGCCCATCCCTGGGCGCCTCATCCCCGCTGCCTGCGGCTTCCACCCGTGGTCTTCCTTCTCCCAGTCATCGATCGCCGTCGAGATACCGGCGCTTCAACACCCGCCATCACGGCCCGCCCGTACCGAGACCAGCCCGGCTCATATCCAGCCCCGCGGCTCGCTCCGATTCGATGCCGGCTCGACCCTCACCAACCTGACCAGCTCGGCGTGCCGCTTCAGCGCCTGACCGACCAGGGGCCGGGCGAAGACGTCCGTAGAGGCCCATCCGGAAGATCCGCAGCTGACTGCGGTGTCGCGCAAAGTGTCCAGGCCGACCCAGGTCGTCTCGACCAGCAGCCCAGGAACCTCGGTCTGCTGAACCAGCCGGTGGTGGTCGGTGTCGTCCTGCAGCCGTGACCACTCCAACCGGCTCATCACGTGGCCCAGCCGGTCGAACGACGGCATCGCGAATGAGGATCGAAACAGGAGGAGTGGGGGTATCGATCGCTTCGAACGCCAGGCCTGGCTGCGACACGCCCCGACCGCCAGTAGGGCGGTGACCCGCCGCACTGGCGCCAGCAACCACCACCCCCGCCGCTCACTCACGGAAAAGGGGTGGGGTCGGGCCGAGTGATCATGATCGTGGCAGTGTCGGGTCATGGCTGGTCACCCACCAGGCAGCAGATGTCCGGGTGCCCCTGAAACGGCACCGGCCTTGATCGGCAGCTCGTGCAGGATTCGGTACAGGCCAGCCACCGAGGATTGCGCCTTGATCAGCCCGTCCGCCAGCAGCGCGGGTGCCTCGGCCAGCGGGTATAGCTGCACCTCGATGCCGGAGGCACGCTCATTGTGGTCCAGGTTCTGTTCGCCGAGCGGGTAGGCGCCGGTGCCTAGGTAGACGTGCACCCGGTTGTTGTTGCGGCTGGCATCGTCAAACTGGAGGCCAACCAGGCGCAATTCGCGGCAGGCGTAGCCGGTCTCCTCGGCCAGCTCCCGGGTGGCGGCATCGAGAGGATCCTCACCGCTGTGGTCGAACTCCCCACCCGGCAGCTCCAGGGTGATGGCGCGGGCACCCTGCTTGAACTGGCGGACCAGCACCAGCTCGTCCCGCTCGGTGAGCGCGGCCACCAGCGCGACGTCGCGGCGAACCGTCGTGTAGTAGTCGATCTGGGTGCCGTCCGGCAGTTCCACTCGTTCACAGCGGACCTGGAAGTAGTCGCCGGCCCGGAAGACGATGTCGGTGTCCAGGGTGCGCCATTCGCGGATCGTCACCCGAAGACCTCCTCTCCGGCTTCACCGGTCCTACCGGCCTCACCACGTACCTGAAAGACGCGACAGCCGGTCAGGGCGGCCTGAACCGCCTCGACTCGCATCCCGGCCGCCGCGAGCCGTCCCGACACCGCGTTCGCCCGCTCGGGTTCGACGATCAGTAGCCAGGCCGCGCCTGGCCCGCCACCCCCGCACGGCTTGCCGGCCAGCACATCAGCGGCGGCGCCGGTCCTGGCGCTGGTGCTGGTCATGGTGTCGACCAGGTGAGCAACCCGCGCATCCACTACGCCAGGAGCCAGCAGGGCCTGTGCTCGGCGGACCTGGTTGACCAGCCGGGCCAGCTCGGCGACGTCGGCGGTGGCCAGCGCGGTGGCGAGCGGGCCGGCCATGCCGTTCAACGCGTACAGGCCAGCCAAGGTGTGCACGTTGTGGCTGGTTTGGCGGCGAGCGACCTGCTTGACCAGGCTGCTGGAGCTGCGGCGAACCTCCGGGGGAGGCGGTACCACCACAAGCAGGTGTTGCTGTAGCCGGTACATGGCCTCACCGGACGGGGTCAGGCGCACCGACGGGATCGAGTCTGGTTCGGTGGGATGGCTAGTGAAGGTGTAGGAGTGGGCGCCGCCCAACACGGCGGCGTACTGGTCCTGCCAGCCGCCGGCGATCCCGATGTCGCGTTCGACCAGCGCCGCCAGCCGCGCCAGCCGCACTCCCTCAAGACCACAACCGAACAGGCCACTCAGCGCGGCCAGGATCGCCACCCCGCTCGCCCCCGAGGTACCCAGCCCGCAGCCGGCCGGCACGTCCAACTCGACCGCCACCTGCACCCCGGTCGAGATCCTCAGCCGGTGCAGCCCGGCCCGGGTGTAGCGGCTGAGCATGGCGTCGACGACTCGAGGCTGCGCCGGCCTGGCCCCCTCCGCCACCTCCGGCACCGCCCGCACCTGCCCGCCTGGCAGCCGCCTGGCAGTGGCGGTCGCGTACCGGGCGATGGCCAGGTTCACCGCCCGACCCCACTCCCGGTCGGTGAACGGGGAACAGTCGGTGTAGCCGCCGGTGAAATCCACCCGTACCGGCGCCCGCGCCCGCCACATCTCACCGTCACGACCGTCACGACCGTCATGAGCCATCGGGGCCCGCGCTGATCAGTGGGCCGAGCGCGAACTTGCTGCCCTGCTGGGAAGCCTCCTGCAGGGCGAAGAACCGGGGCATCCACACCCCCAGCCCCCACTGGTCGACCAGGTGCGCGGAGAAGTGCCCGTCGTAGCGGAAATCCCGCTCGGCCAGGTCGTGGTGGCCCCACACGTTGATGACATAGTCGTCGGCGTTGATCTCCTCGCACAGGCTCAACGTGCGTGCCGCGGTTCCCTCGATCGCCGTAGGCCCGCCGAGCAGCACGTAGGCGGTCAGCCGCAGCCCACGCTCCTTGATCAGCTTCGCAGCGGCCAGGGTGTCGTCGCGGGTCTGGTGCTTGCCCATCGCCTCCAGTTGGGCGTCATCCCCGGACTCCACCCCCATCTTCACCGCCACCACGCCCAGGGCCTGCAACGCGTCCAGCGCCGGCGGGGTGATCGAGGTGACACTGACCTCGCAGGTGTAGGCGCGGCCCAGCGGTGCCAGACGGGCGGCCAGTTCCCCGACCCTGCCCGGCCACAGCGGCAGCACCGCATCGCCCAGATCCAGCAGGCCCGGGCGGCGGGCCGCGACATCGGCGGCCACCGCCTCCACCGGCACCCGCCGGTATCGCTGCGAGGCGGCCAGGCAGAACGTGCACGTGAACGGGCAACCGAACGCGGTCATCACCACGTCATCCCGGCACGTCCCGGCCGGCTCCACCTTCAGGTGCGGCAGCACGCTCAGATCGTGCGGCTCGCCGTCCACCACCGCCCCGACCGGCCGGGAGCGCACCAACTGCACGATGCTCGGCGACGGACCGCCACGCAGGATCGCGTCGAAAGCGTCGATGAACTTGCCCGGCACCTCGGTGTAGAACGGGCCGACCCCCACCGTGTACACACCTAGCCGCCGAAGCCGCCGCGACAACTCCGCCGAGATGTAGGCGTTGCCGACATCCACCCACGGCGTGACGCTGTCAGCCGCGGCGACCACCACCACCTCTGGCCGGCAGGACATGACCCGCTCCACCGTCTCGGAGAACAGCATGCTGTCCCCATCCGCGGCAGCCATCACATGCCCGAAGTTGGCGAACAACTCCCGCCACGGGATGTAGCAATCGGCACCGGTCGCATCCGCATTCAGTACGGGCGCCTCGATCCCCGCCCGATGCAGGTAGCCGGCCAGATAGCACAGCTCCAGGGGCAACCGGTCGTTGTGGCTGCCCGCCGCCCGCAGGTATGGCGGCTGCACAAGCACCACCTGTGGACTGTCACCCGCCACCTGGCCCTGGTAGCCCCGGTACTCCTGGCGATGCGGGCGTGTCGACGCAGCCAGCGTGGCCGTGACCGGCGCGGCGTTGACCGGTTCCGGTTCGATCGGGCGTGACATCAGCACCGTCACCGGCCTGGTCATCGACCTGCTCCATCCCGCAGTTCCATCCTGATGGCCGCCCCTAGCGCCGGCATAGCGGCATGAGGAGGAGCCTGCAGGTCAAGGACTTCGATCAACAAGGCGCTCACCCCGGCTATCGATCACCCGAGCCCTATGCCGGAGGGCTCGTGTACCGTCTCGTTATCCGGTGGTTAGGTTGGTTGGTGTTGGGGTCCAGACGGCACCTGGGTGGGTCCAGAATCGGCACCAGACTTTTTCCAGACCGGTTCCCGACCTTGCCTGCACCGGTCCCGGTCCTGCCCAGACCACTCCTCCCGGCAGGGATGTAGCGGCCATCACCGGCTGTGGCGTCGGGCTGTGACCGTGCTCCAACCGTGGTTGGCGGTTCGGGTTGCCGTCGACCGCCCAGGTAGGCAACCCTTAACCGCACGTGACCGGTACAGGCGGTGCCAACCCCACACAGGCGGGACAGAAGGGAGGCACGCAGCATGAACGGCCCAGCGCCCAGCTCACCGCTGCGGGCCTCGCCGCGCCCGGCCGACACCAACCCCAGCCCGCTCGACGCCCGTGCCGCCGAGATCTACCAGCACCAGCAAGGCCTGGGCCGGCCCATCACCTGGCGGGCTGCCTACCGCAAGGCCCTTGGTTGGACACAGCAGCAGGCCGCCGAGGCCTACAACCACCACCACGACGCCGCCGGCACCAGCCCCTGGACCGGCAAACGCGTCAGCGCCCTGGAGAACTGGCCCGACAACAACACCGAGTTCATCACCGGCCAAGTACTGGAACGCTGGGGCAAAGTCCTCGGCACCCACCCCCGCAACCTGCTCTCCGACACCGAATACCTTCACCCCCGTCTCGCCGCCCAACACCGCCCCTACATCGACCACCCACCCACCACACCCCGACAACAACGCGAGCCAGGCGCGCCCGAGGTCCAGACGTCGTCATCGGGCAGTTCGCTCCAGGCATCGACACCAGCCCTGCTCAGCGCCAATCCACGGAAAGACGATCAACACAATCCGCTCGGTGGATTCGGGCTGAATGATGGACTTTTCCCAGCGAATTTGACGACTCGGCTTCGGGACTCATCCGGAAGTACGGCAGCTGCCCTTTCAATCCATCTTGTCGACGCGACAGCGTCAAGCTCACCACAAGCCTTCTCCATGGATCGGCGGTTCTTGCAGGCTCATCAGAAGATTGCTGAGGGTTTGGCTGCAACGTATCGCGGCGGCGACCCTGGCTCTATTCTGCCGATGGCAGTCCCCTATGCAGATTCGCTTCTCAATCTTCTCGACAGCCCTATGCGAGATGTCGAATGGAATGAGATAAACGCGATTTCCGTGGACGTCCATGCACAGATCGGGCTGTGGGCATGCCATATGCACCAAAGCGCGCTTGCTCATCGCTACTTGTCTTCAGCTTGCGAGATCGCCGCTGAGGGGGCAGATCAACTGCGGTACGCGTGTGCGCTCGGTGCATTGAGCTACCTCTACTCCTCGGCGCCACGGGGAGGTTATGGGGGCCGTCCACGGCGCGCGCTCGCGCTCTTAGACAAAGCCCTTGATATCGCAGGACGAAGAGATGATTTCACCTGCGGTTGGCTAGCGACTTGGCGGGCCGACCAACATGCTACCCTCGGCGATCTGACGCAGGCTCGCCGTGACGTCGAGATCGCAGACCATGGCCTACAAGCCGACAGGTCAGCCCATTTGACGGGATTCTTCTCGCAAACGCACTATGGCTACGGCATGGCTGGGCATCTCGATAGCGTGCGCGCGGTGGTGTTTGCGCTTGAGGGGAATGCGGCTGAGGCCGAAGGCACCTTCGCCGGGGTGCAGGGATCAGCAGCCAACATGCGGCGCCGTGTGGCGACCTTTGGTCACGAGGCTCTTAGCCATGTGGCCAACCATGATGCCGAGGCAGCCGCTGTTACGTTGCGTCACTCAATGGTGTTGGCGATCCAGGGAAACTATGTCATGGGCGTGCGCCGGGCCGTCGGAGTACGCCACGGATTCAAGCCGGAATGGGCCGCCCTCCCTGCTGTGCGTGCGTTTGATGAGGAGTTCCGCCATCTGGTCAGCTAGTTAGCGAAGGAATCCTGCCCGTTATGGAGTATGTTCGCCTCGGCACGTCAGGCCTCAAGGTCTCTCGTATCGGCCTTGGCATGATGAGCTTTGGCTCGCGTGAGTGGCGGCCCTGGACGCTGGACGAAGGCGAAGCAAGTCCAATTGTGAAGCGAGCGGTTGACAAAGGCATAAACTTCTTTGACACTGCAGATGTCTATTCTATGGGAATTAGTGAGGAACTCACTGGTCGTCTCTTGCGGAAGTTCTTCCCTCGTCGCGATAGCTATGTACTGGCGACTAAGGTGAACTCGCCCATGGGTCAGGGCCCAAACGACCGCGGCCTCTCCAGAAAACACATTCTGGAGGCGGTTGACGCCTCGCTTAAGCGGCTCGGCACCGACTACATCGACCTCTATCAATGCCATCGCTGGGACAGCGAAACGCCCATCGAAGAGACGCTCGGAACGCTAGATGATCTCGTCAGAAGTGGCAAGGTCCGCTACCTCGGAGCATCCAGCATGTTCGCTTGGCAGTTTTCAAAGGCGCTATACACTGCCAGGTTGCGTGGATGGACGCGTTTCATCTCTATGCAGAGCCATTACAATTTGGTGTATCGCGAAGAGGAGCGTGAGATGATTCCACTTTGCCGGGATGAGGGCATCGGAATCGTTCCTTGGAGTCCCTTAGCCCGCGGTCTGCTAACTGGCACCAGATCGATCGAGGGGAGGTCCACCATCCGGGCAAAGAGCGATGGTTTTGCGCGGGAGCTCTATGACGAATCGGATCTCGGTGTGGTGGACACCGTGATAGCACTCGCGTCCAAGCGCCATCTGTCGCCAGCGCAAATTTCCCTAGCCTGGTTGCTCCACAAGCCCGGCATCACGGCACCGATAGTCGGAGCAACTAAGCCAGAGCATGTGGATGACGTGGTGACGGCGCCTCAGGTGTCCTTGACCGAGGCCGAAATCCAATACCTGGAACAATCCTATCGGCCGCATGCGGTGCGGGGACACAACTGATGGAGAGCGGCTGTGGCGTCGGGCTGTGACCGTGCTCCAACCGTGGTTGGCGGTTCGGGTTGCCGTCGACCGCCCAGGTAGGCAACCCTTAACCGCACGTGACCGGTACAGGCGGTGCCAACCCCACACAGGCGGGACAGAAGGGAGGCACGCAGCATGAACGGCCCAGCGGCCAGCTCACCGCTGCGGGCCTCGCCGCGCCGTTGCGGACATCAAGGGCATTGGCGAAAGTTGGCACAGCATCGGTCGCTACCGGGTGTCGCCGCGTTGCTTGACGATCTCGACAGCGGGGACGCCTGACGTGATGAAGCGACGCGAGCTACAGGTAGGCCAATGACGATCAACTTCTACACGCCGAAGTTTTACGTCTTCAACAACTTCTCGGCGCACGCCATTGAGTTTCGGGGCAAGTTCTACCCAACAGCGGAGCACGCCTACCAGGCCGCCAAGTGCACCGATCCCGAAGGCCAAGAGGCCATTCGGAACGCCCCCAGCCCGCTACAGGCGAAGACCCTGGCGAACGAGACATACAAAGCTGCGAGAGACCCCAGCTGGGGCAACAAGAAATTGGCGGTTGCGGAGGAGATCCTGCGAACCAAGCTCGCGCAGCACCCGGCGGCGCAAGAAGCCCTGCGGGAAAGCGGCGACGAAGGCATTGTTGAGGACTCACCAACCGACTACTTCTGGGGCGCCGGAGCGGATGGTACCGGCCAGAACATGTTTGGCAAGCTATGGATGAAGATACGCGACGAGGAACAGGGTAGTGACTGTAAGGGCCCGAAGGAATAATCCCGATGCCCTGATCGCACTACAACGGAGTCATCGCCGTTCCTCCTCGCGATATTGTAACGATGCTGCATGGAGACGAACCGCGTCCACCCATACAGCTCGGTCGTATATAGTGCCCTTGAAACTGCCAAGCGAACATGCTGGACGCACCGCCATCTCGCGCGGAAGGAAGGACCGGTCCGAGAGGACCGGCCCTTCCGCGCGAGTAACGGAGGATCGACAAGACATGTCTGCGGTGGCGCGGGCGCACCGCAGCCTGCCAGGATCGGGTCTATGCGGCTTCTCGTCCTCGGCGGTACGTGGTTCCTCGGTCGGGAGCTCGTTGACCGGGCGCTCGCTGACGGCTGGGAGGTGACGGCCTTCAACCGTGGGAAGGCCGACGCGCCACCACTTCCGGGTGCGGTCGAGCAGGTCCGCGGCGACCGGACTGTCCAGGCTGACCTGGATCGGCTGGCCGGGCATGGCCCGTGGTCCGCTGTCGTGGACACCAGCGCCTATCTCCCGGCGGACGCCCTGGCCACTGCACGTACCCTCGCCGCTACGGTGGACCGGTATGTGCTGGTCTCGACGGTCAACGCCTACGTGGGTTGGCCGAACGAGCCGCTGACGGAGTCCTCGCTGCGGCTGGACGGCTATGCCGACACGATGCGGGCTGACGTGGCTCACCTCCCGGAGGGCGCTCAGTACGGGGTGCTGAAGGCGGGCGTAGAGCGGGCTGTGGAGAGCGTGCTCGGCGAGCGTGCGGTGATTCTGCGGCCGGGTGTGATCCTCGGGCCTGGCGAGTACATTGGCCGGCTGCCGTGGTGGCTTCACCGGTTCGAAGTCGGCGGCACCGTTCTCGGTCCCGGTGATCCAAACCGGGAGATCCAGCCGATCGACGTCCGGGACGTTGCCATGTTCGCGCTGCTGACCGCCCGGCACCGGCTGACCGGCGCGTACAACCTCGCGGCGCCGATTGGCGCTGCCACGTTCGGCGCCCTCCTCGCGGCCTGCGCGGAGGTCACCGGCTCCGAAGCGGACACCGTGTGGGTACCTGACGACCTTCTGGACAGCTTCGGCGTGCAGCAGTGGACAGAACTGCCGTTGTGGCGGACGACGCTCGGCGCCTGGCGGGTCGATGCGAGTCGAGCGCGCGCCGCTGGCTTGGTGTGTCGGCCGCTGCGAGAAACGGTCGCCGACACGTGGGCGTGGCTGGTCTCCGGTGGCGCGCCGGTCAATCACCCCCGCTGGCTGGAGCATGGGATCGATGCAGCCAAGGAGCGGGCGATCCTCGACGCATGGCGTGCCCAGCGGTCGGTCGCCGGCGAGCCGTAGCCGATCAGCGGGCTGGTAGGCGACGTGGCGCCGGTAGGGCGGCCGGGACGCTGGCGACGAAGTCCTCGATCAGCCGCGCGTGAGTGAGGGCGAGCCGCTGCCCCTCCCACTCTGGGCGAGCGAGCAGCGAGGCTACCAAGCGCATCCTGTCGGTGAGCCCGTGTCGGCGCCACGCCTCCGGGACGTCCCACACCGGGGCCAGAGCCTCGACAGCGCCCTCCAGCTCGCCGTCGAGTAGCCGGGCGGCAGCCAGGTCGGCCCGAGCGCAGAATCGCACCGAGTCCCACCCTTCCCCCGCCGCCGCCTCGATGACCGCGGTGGCTTCCCGCGCGGCATCGCCACCGCGGCCAAGGGTCAGGTAGGAGGTCCCGTTGCTCATGGCCGTCCGGGCGCGGGTGAATGCGAACTCGCCGCCGATCACGTCGTGTAGCACGTCGTTACCTTGGACCTCCCGCTCAGCGCGCGCGGCCTCGATCGCCGCGTCCACCTTCTCGCCAGCTCCGAGATACGCCCACGCGCGGGCGGCGATGGTCAAGGCACGGACCCGCGCGTGGCCAGCCGGGGCGAGGTAGACGGCCTCGGCTGCGATCCGGACAGCGGCGGAATATTCACCTGTCCAGAACTTGATCAGGGCCTGCGAGGCGCGCGCCCACGATCGCATCCCGTCATGGCTGATCATCTCGCCGTATTGGTATGTGGCACGGGCATGGTCGGTGCTGGCATCCCACCTCCCCATGTCGACGCAGGTCGCTGATGCCAGCGCGTTGACCGTGCCAGCCAGCAGGTACAACTCGCCGAGCTGCGCTGGCCGTCGTGTCCTGTCGATGAGCTGATGCACTATCCGACGGATTCGGATCAGCTCGGTGTAGAGGTCCCGCGGCGGGTTGCTGGTGTAGTCCCGGGCGACCCGAACGACATCGTCGTGGAGCTGCTCGATCGTCGACTCGGAGATCGCCGAGGAGGACAGCATCATGGCGTGCTCGGCGGACTCGTGAGCTGCGGCCATGACGGGGTCCTCCATGATCGCTGAAGGTCGACCTGGCGAGTCGCCAGTGTCTTCTGGTATTGGCAGAGCCACATTGGTCGAGGCAAGGTAATCGCCTCCAGGAATCCTCATCTGATTATGGGCCAAAGCTTGGAAAACCGATGAGGATTCCTGCCGACCCTCGACTATCAGATCCGTCGCCGTCCTTTCCTGGGCAGACAATTGTGGCGAATCGTTCCTGTAATCCTGACCATTCAGATCGGCGGTAAGTCGGTCGCGTTGTTGTCGGGGTGTGGTGGGTGGGTGGTCGATGTAGGGGCGGTGTTGGGCGG
>JBJMIH010000032.1:0-6287 GCA_045806985.1 Mycobacteriales bacterium
CGAGCCGAGCACCAGCGGCCGGCTGGCGATCATCACCACGACCACCGGCTTGCCGGTGGCCTTCAGCGCGGCGACGAGCGCCTGCTGGTCGGCGGGCACGACCGGGTTCTCCGAGTCGTTGAGGCCCTCCGCGCCCGGCGTGGTCTCGCCGATCACGGCCACCGCGACGTCCGCGGACTTCAGCGCGGCGACGGCCGACGCCTGGTCCGGCGCGTACACCGCCGCGCCGCCGGTCTCGGTGTCGAACGCGTGCCGGATCGTCACCGCCGGTGGCGTGACACCGGCCGGCACGCCCTGCCAGCCGATCGACCAGCCGCCGAGCTGGGCGGCGCCGTTGTCGGCGTTCGGCCCGGTCACGACGACCTTCGCGGTGCCGGCCAGCGGCAGCGCGCTGCCGGAGTTCTTCAGCAGCACCGCCGACTCGGCCGCGGCCTGGCGGGCCACGTCGGTGTCGGCGCCGTAGACGAGGCCGTTGGCGGCGGCGGCGTCCACGTACGGGTGCTCGAAGAGTCCCAGCCTGAACTTGAGGGTGAGGATGCGGCGCACCGACTGGTCGATCCGGTGCTGGCTGATCAGCCCGTCGTGCACGGCCTTGATCAGGTTGGTCTGGAAGTCGCCGGCCTCGGACGGCTCCATCGCCATGTCCAGCCCGGCGTTCACCGACATCGCGATCGCGTGCTCGTAGTCGGGGGCGAGGTGGTAGGCGTCCACCAGGTTGCGCACGTCCTGCCAGTCGCTGACGACCACGCCGCCGAAGCCCATCCGGTCCCGGAGCTGGCCGGTGAGCAGGTACTTCGACGCGTGCGCCGGCACCCCGTTGACCGCGCCGGAGTTGGCCATCGCGGTGAGCACGCCCGCGTCGACCTCGGCCTGGTACGGCTTGAGCAGGGTGTCCTGGAGGTACCGGACCGACACGTCGGCCGGCACCCGGTCGTGGCCGTTGAGGGGCTGCGAGTACGCCCCGAAGTGCTTGACGGTGGCGGCCATCGCCGGGTGGTTCCTGTCGCCCTGCAGGCCGTCGACGGCGGCCGCGTCGAGCGTGCCGGCCAGGTACGGGTCCTCGCCGAACGTCTCGTAGTACCGCCCCCACCTGGTGTCCCTGGCGAGGTCGGCGACGGGCGCGAAGTCCCAGTGCACGCCGGTCGCGAGCATGGCGTGCCGGGTGGAGGTGGTGCTGGCGGTGACCAGCGCCGGGTCGAACGTGGCGGCGAGGCCGAGCTGCTGCGGGAACAGGGTGGCCCCGAGCAGGTTGTTGTGGCCGTGCACGCCGTCGGCGCCGTAGACGACCGGGATGTGCAGCCGGCTGTTCTCGATCGCGTACTTCTGGATCGAGTTGGTCATCTCGGCCCAGGCCCGCGGCGTGTTGTCCGGCACCGGGTAGTCGCCGCCGCCGGACAGGATCGAGCCGGCGGCGTGATCGGCCAGCACGTCCTTCATGCAGTTCGGCTGGAGCGGACCGGGGGTCCACTGGCAGTCGCCGCGCAGCTTGCCGAGCCGGATCTGGGTCATCTGGCCGGCCTTCTCGGCGAGCGTCATCCGGCCGAGCAGGTCGCCGGCGCGGATCGCGGCCGAGGCGCTGCTGTCGAGGTAGGTGGGGCTGTTCGCGTCAGCCCCGGCGGTGAACATGGTGGCTCCGGCGGTCAGCGCGAGCACGCCCAGCAGGGCACGCTGCCCTCGCGACCGCCGTGGCCACCGCATGCGGATCCCATGCACGCGGTTGCCTCCGGAGAGTGAGGGAGGGTCGGGGTGGCCCTCCGCTGAACACGTCCTTACTCCGGGTAGGGATAAAGGGTGTAGACCTAACTTTTGTCGCGCTGCTGGACTAAGTTGTCGGCCGTCGGCTTGGCGGCCGCCCGAGGCGGGAAACTGTCACCCGCGCCGACTAGGCTCGGTACCGTGCCAGATCCCGCCACCTACCGCCCCGCGCCGGGCACGATCCCGGAGTCGCCGGGGGTGTACCGGTTCCGGGACGAGCGCGGCCGGGTCATCTACGTCGGCAAGGCCAAGAGCCTGCGCCAGCGGCTCAACTCGTACTTCGCCGACCTGTCCGGCCTGCACCCACGCACCAGGCAGATGGTCAGCAGCGCGTCGGCGGTCGAGTGGACCGTGGTCGGCACCGAGGTCGAGGCGCTGCAGCTGGAGTACTCCTGGATCAAGGAGTACGACCCGCGGTTCAACGTCCGGTACCGCGACGACAAGAGCTACCCGTGGCTCGCGGTCACCCTCGACGAGGAGTACCCGCGGCTGATGGTGATGCGCGGCGCCAAGCGCAAGGGCGTGCGGTACTTCGGGCCGTACTCGCACGCCTGGGCGATCCGGGAGACGCTGGACATCCTGCTCCGGGTGTTCCCGGCCCGGACCTGCTCGCTCGGTGTGTTCAAGCGCGCCGGCCAGATCGGCCGGCCCTGCCTGCTCGGGTACATCGACAAGTGCTCCGCCCCGTGCGTCGGCCGGGTCAGCGCCTCCGAGCACCGCGCCATCGTCGAGGAGTTCTGCGACTTCATGGCCGGCCGGACCGACCAGATGGTCCGCCGGCTGGAGAAGGAGATGGCCGCCGCCTCGGCCAACCTGGAGTTCGAGCGGGCCGCGCGGATCCGCGACGACCTGGGCGCGCTCCGGATGGCGATGGAGAAGCAGGCGGTGGTGCTCGGCGACGGCACCGACGCCGACGTGGTGGCCTTCGCGCAGGACGCGCTGGAGGCGTCCGTGCAGGTCTTCCACGTGCGCGGCGGGCGCATCCGCGGCCAGCGCGGCTGGGTGGTGGACAAGGTGGAGCACGTGACCACCCCCGACCTGGTGCACCAGTTCCTGTCCCAGGTGTACGGCGGCGGCGAGCAGGTGCCGCGCGAGGTGCTGGTGCCGGAGCTGCCGCCGGACGAGGCCGCGGTCACCGACTGGCTGGCCGGGCTGCGGGGCGGGCCGGTCGCGCTGCGGGTGCCGCGCCGCGGCGACAAGCGGGCGCTGCTGGAGACCGTCCGGCGCAACGCCGAGGAGGCGTTCGTCCGGCACAAGCTGAAGCGGTCCACCGACCTGACCGCCCGGTCGCTGGCGCTCCAGGAGATCCAGGACACCCTCGACCTGGCCGACGCGCCGCTGCGGATCGAGTGCTACGACATCGCCCACCTGCAGGGAACCGACGCGGTCGGCAGCATGGTGGTGTTCGAGGACGGGCTGCCGCGCAAGTCCGAGTACCGGCGCTTCAAGGTGCGCGGCGCCGGCGGCGACGACTTCGCCTCGATGGCGGAGGTGCTGCGCCGGCGGTTCACCCGGTACCTGGAGGAGCGGTCGGAGACCGGCGACGTGCCGGAGGCGAGCCCGCTCGACCCGGAGACCGGCCGGCCGCGCAGGTTCGCGTACCCGCCCAACCTGCTCGTCGTCGACGGCGGCGCGCCGCAGGTCGCGGCCGCCCAGCGGGTGCTGGACGACCTCGGCGTGGACGACATCGCGGTGTGCGGGCTGGCCAAGCGGCTGGAGGAGGTCTGGCTGCCCGGCGAGCCCGAGCCGGTCATCTTCTCCCGCAGCTCGGAGGGCCTGTACCTGCTCCAGCGGGTGCGCGACGAGGCGCACCGGTTCGCCAACACCTACCACCGGCAGGCCCGGTCCCGGTCGATGGTCGAGTCGGTGCTGGACGGGGTACCCGGGCTGGGGGACACCCGGCGCAAGGCGCTGCTGCGGCACTTCGGCTCGGTGAAGAAGCTGCGCGCGGCCACGCCGGACGAGGTCGCGCGGGTGCCCGGGATCGGTGCGAAGACCGCCGAGGCGATCGTGGTCGCGCTCCATCAGGGCGGACCCGCCGAGCCGGCGGTGAACCCCGACACCGGCGAGATCCTCGAGTAGGGGATGAGGGGGAGAGCCATGACGGAGGAACCGGTGGTGCAACCGGTGCCAGGGCTGGATCTGGTGATCATCACCGGCCTGTCCGGGGCGGGCCGGTCCACGGCGGCGAAGGCGCTCGAGGACGTCGGGTACTTCGTGGTCGACAGCCTGCCCACCGAGATGGCCACCCCGCTGGTCGAGCTGGCCGGCCGGTCGCGGGGCGCGGTCACCAGGATGGCGCTGGGCATGGACGTGCGGTCGTACGCGTTCTCCGCCGACCTGCTGGCCACCATCCAGTCGCTGCGGTCGCGCGGGTACCGGCCGCGGGTGGTGTACCTGGAGGCCGGCGAGGAGGAACTGGTCGCCAGGTACGAGGCGCAGCGGCGCAAGCACCCGCTGTCCGACCACACGCCCGGCAGCACGCTGCTGGACTGCATCCGCGCCGAGCGGGAGATGCTGGCCGAGGTGCGCGGCGAGGCCGACCTGGTCGTCGACACCAGCCGGCTCAACGTCAACCAGCTGCGCGCGCAGGTGGAGAGCCAGTTCACCTCGTTCGCGGCCAACCAGATGGTCTGCACCGTGCTGTCGTTCGGGTACAAGTACGGCCTGCCGGTGGACGCCGACATCGTCTTCGACATGCGCTTCCTGCCGAACCCGCACTGGGTGCCGGAGCTGCGCGCCTTCCCCGGCACCGACCCGGAGGTCAGCAAGTACGTGCTGTCCTCGGACGGCGCGGCGGACTTCCTGGACGCGGCGGTCGCGCTGCTCCGCATCGCCGTGCCCGGGCTGGAGCGGGAGGGGAAGAAGTACCTGACGGTCGCGATCGGCTGCACCGGCGGCAAGCACCGGTCGGTGGCCACCAGCGAGGAGCTGGCCCGCCGGCTGGCCGCCGACGGGATCGCCATCCGGGTCGTGCACCGCGACCTCGGTCGGGAATGAGTTGGTCGGGAATGAATTGGTCGGGAATGAACCGGCCGGGAGTGACGTGACGGCTGCCGGCCCCCCGAAGCTCGGCCCCCTCGACGTCGCCGCGCTGCCGCCCCCGCCGGACGGCCCGCGGGTGGTGTGCGTGGGCGGCGGGCACGGGATGTACGCGTCCCTGTCGGCGTTGCGCCGGGTGACCCCGCACCTCACCGCGGTGGTGACCGTCGCCGACGACGGCGGCTCGTCCGGGCGGCTGCGCCAGGAGCTCGGCGTCCTCCCACCGGGTGACCTGCGGATGGCGCTCGCCGCGCTGGCCGGGCACGAACCGGCCGGCCGGCTGTGGGCGCGGCTGCTGCAGCACCGGTTCGGCGGCTACGGCGCGCTCGCCGGCCACCCGGTCGGCAACCTGGCGCTGTCCGGGCTGGTGGAGATGCTCGGCGACCCGGTGGCCGCGCTCGACGCGCTGGCCTCGACCGTCGGCGCGGTCGGCAGGGTGCTGCCGGCGTCGCCGATGCCGCTGGAGATCGTCGCCGACGTGGCCAGCGTCGACCCCGACGACCCGCACCGGCAGCGGCGCATCCGCGGTCAGGTCGCGGTCGCCGCCACCCCGGGCCGGGTGCTGGCCGTGCACCTGGTTCCGGAAAGCCCGCCGGCCTGCGCGGCGGCGGTGGACGCGGTACGGGCCGCGGACTGGGTAGTCTTCGGGCCGGGCTCGTGGTTCACCAGCGTGCTGCCGCACCTCCTCGTCCCCGATCTGCGGAAAGCGCTGGTCAGGACGAGGGCGCGCCGGCTCGTCGTGCTCAACCTGGCCCCCCAGCCGGGGGAGACGGACGGGTTCGCGCCGCAGACCCACCTGGACGTGCTGCGCCAGCACGCGCCCGGGTTGCGGCTGGATGTGGTACTCGCCGATCGAGCGGCGGTACCGGACACTGACGGTTTGGGGAGGGCGGCACGGTCGATGGGGGCACGACTCGTGCTGGGAGATGTCGCGGCGGCCGACGGCACGCCGCGCCACGATGCGGCGAAGCTTGCGGGCGCGTACGCACAGGTGTTGAAGGGGGAGGCGCGCTATGGCGATGACCGCGGCGGTCAAGGATGAGCTGAGCAGGCTCGTCGTCACCAAACCGTGCTGCCGGAAGGCGGAGATGGCCGCGCTGCTGCGGTTCGCCGACGGGCTGCACATCGTGGCCGGTCAGGTGGTGGTCGAGGCCGAGGTCGACGCCGGCGCCACGGCGCGGCGGCTGCGCAAGGAGATCGCGGAGGTGTACGGCCACGCCAGCGAGCTGCAGGTGCTGCACCCCGGGCAACTGCGGAAGGGCGCCCGGTACATCGTCAGGGTCGTCAAGGACGGCGAGGGGCTGGCCAGGCAGACGGGGCTGCTGGATGTGCGCGGCCGCCCGGTACGCGGGCTGCCGCCGCAGGTCGTGTCGGCGGGCGCGTGCGACGCGGAGGCGGCGTGGCGGGGCGCGTTCCTGGCCCGTGGCTCGCTGACCGAACCCGGCCGGTCGTCGGCGCTGGAGATCAGTTGCCCCGGGCCGGAGGCCGCA
>JBJMIH010000033.1:0-15978 GCA_045806985.1 Mycobacteriales bacterium
CACCACGGCGCCGCCGGCCGCCGCGGCCAGCACCACGGCCAGCACGGCGCGGCCGGGCAGGCCGGCGCGCACGGCGGCGAGGTCGGCGCCCAGCAGCGCGGCCAGCGCCAGCGGCGCGACCAGCGGGACCGGCCCCGATCGCAGCACGCCGGCCAGCGTCCGCAGGTACCCGCGCAGGGTCACCGGCACGTCGTCGCGCACCCGGTCGCCGAGCGTCGCGCAGCCGGCCGTGAAGGCCGGGTACGCGGTGACCAGCGGCAGCGCGGCCAGCGCGGTGAGGATCCCGGCCAGCAGGCAGTCCGCGAACAGCGCCAGCCGGCCGGACGTCGGATCGTGCACGGCGCTCACCCCTTCAGCCCGGACGTGGCCACGCCCTCCACCAGCAGCCGCTGGAAGGCGAGGAAGAACAGCGCGATCGGCACCAGGGCCAGCACCGACATGGCGAACATCGGCCCGAACGCGGACTGGCTGGTCTGGTCGATGAACAGCCGCAACGCCAGCGGCAGCGTGTAGGTGTCGGTCCTGTTCAGGTAGATGAGCTGGCTGAAGAAGTCGTTCCAGGTCCAGATGAACGTGAAGATCGACGTGGTGACCAGCGCCGGCCTGGCCAGCGGCAGCACGATCCGGGTGTAGGTGCGCACCGGCCCGCACCCGTCCACCCTGGCCGCGTCGTCCAGCTCGCGCGGCAGGCTGCGCATGAACTGCATCATCAGGAACACGAAGAACGCGTCGGTGGCCAGGAACTTCGGCAGGATCAGCGGCACGAACGTGCCCACCAGGTGCATCCGCTGGAAGATCACGTACTGCGGGATCAGCACCACGTGCTGCGGCAGCATGATCGTCACGATCGTGAACGCGAAGAACACCGGCCGCATCCGGAACCGCAGCCGGGCGAACGCGTACCCGGCCAGCGAGCACGACACCACGTTCCCGATCACCGCGCCGACCGAGATGATCAGGGAGTTCTCCAGGAACTTCCACAGGCTCACGCCGCCGATGCCGTGCAGCGCCCGCTGGTAGTTGCCGCCGATCCAGTGCCGGGGCAGCAACCGCAGGCTGGTGAAGATTTCGGCGGCCGGCTTGAACGAGGTGCCGAGCAGCCAGCCGATCGGGTAGAGCAGCACGGCCAGCAGCGCCAGGCAGCCGGCGTGCCAGGCGAGCGAGCGCCACCGCCGGCCGGCCGGTGCGGTCGGTGTGGTCACCGTTCCTCCCCCGCGTAGAAGACCCACAGCCGGGCCGTTCGGAAGATCAGGGCGGTGAGCAGGGCCAGCGCGGCCAGCATCAGCCAGGCCATCGCGGCGGCGTAGCCCATCCGGTAGTCGACGAACCCGCGCTGGAACAGGTACAGCGTGTAGAACAGCGTCGCGTCGCTCGGCCCGCCGCGGCCGTTGCTGACGACGAACGCCGAGGTGAAGACCTGGAACGCGTGGATGGTCTCCAGCACCAGGTTGAACAGGATGACGGGGGAGAGCATCGGCAGCGTCACCGACCGGAACCGCCGCCACGGGCCGGCGCCGTCGATGGCGGCGGCCTCGTACAGGTCGGCCGGGATCTGCTTGAGCCCGGCCAGGAAGATCACCATCGGCGCGCCGAACTGCCAGACGGCCAGCACCACCAGCGTGTACAGGGCGTAGCGGGGCTCGTTGATCCAGCCGCCGGTGTGCACCCCGACGCCGGACAGCAACCGGTCCACCGGCCCCCTGCCGGTGAAGAGGGCCTGCCAGACCAGGGCGAGGCTGACGCTGGTGCCGAGCAGCGACGGCGCGTAGAAGGCGGCCCGGTAGAAGCCCTGGCCGCGGCGGCGCCGGTTGAGCAGCACGGCCACGCCGAGCGCGGCGCCGAGCTTGAGCGGGGTCGAGATCAGCACGTACCTGACCGTCACCCGTACCGCGTCGAGGAACTGCGGGTCGTTGGTGAGCAGCCGGCGGTAGTTGGACAGGCCGACCCAGCGCGGCGAGGTGAACAGGTCGTAGTCGGTGAAGCTCAGGTACAGCGACACCAGCATCGGGCCGATGGTGAGCAGCAGCGCGCCGGCCATCCACGGGGTGAGGAACAGGTACGCCACGCTGACCCGCCGCCCCGGCCGGGCCGCCCGGCCGCGCCGCCGGTGTTCGGGGGGTCGCGGTGGCGCGGCCTCGGTGCCGACCTCGGACAGGGTCACGGGCGCTCCCGTCGGTGGGCTTGTGGGAATGCGCTTTCCGGGTAGCTTTTGTGGCAATTTAAAGGTTTCAATCGCCCGGAGGAAGACGTGCGGAGCAGAACACCGTGGCGGCTGGCGGCCGCCACCACCGCGACGGTCGCGGCCCTGGCGGCGACGGCCGCCTGCGGCTCGGGCGACAGCTCGTCCAGCAAGAAGGCTGACAGTCATGCCAAGGTCACGCTGAGCTTCCAGTGGTGGGGCAACGACGACAGGGCCAAGGCCACCCAGAAGGCCGTCGACCTGTTCCACTCGCTGCACCCCAACATCACCGTGCGGACCTCGTACTCCGACTACGCCTCGTACTTCCAGAAGCTGTCCACGCAGGTCGCCGGCGGCAGCGCGCCCGACGTCTTCCAGCTCGACCGGGCCACGGTCGCCGACTACGCCGGCCGCAACCAGCTCGCCGACCTGTCCTCGCCCTCGGCCACCGGCGTGCACCACGACCAGTTCGACGGCAGGATCCTCAGCGGCGCCAAGATCAAGGGCGTCCTGTACGGCCTGCCGGCCGGCCAGACCACCCAGATGATCGCCTACCACCCCGCCGACTGGCAGGCCGCCGGCGCCACCGCCCCGGCCGCCGGCTGGACGTGGAACGAGTTCTTCGCCGCCGCCCAGAAGCTGTACCAGGCCAGCGGCGGCAAGGTCACCGGCACCACCGACTTCGGCTGGGCCATCGACTGGTTCGAGCTGTGGCTCGTCGAGCACGGCAAGCGCCTCTACACCGACGACAGCCGGGTCGCCTTCAGCTCGGCCCAGCTCACCCAGTTCTGGAACCTGACCAAGAAGTTCCGCGACACCGGCGCCGCCAGCAGGGCCGAGGACACCAGCCCGATGGACGGCTCCATGCCGCACTCGGCGTTCGTGAAGAAGAGGTCGTACTCGGAGCTCAACTACGACAGCAGCTTCACCGCGTACGCCTCCGCCACCGGCCAGCCGGTCGCGGCCGGCCCGATCCCCACCGACACCGGCAGGAGCGGCAACGTCATCCAGCCGTCCACCATGCTCAGCGAGTACAAGCACACCAAGCACCCGGCCGAGGCCGGCATGCTCATCGACTTCCTGGCCAACGACGTGCGGGCCGGCAAGATTCTCGGGGTGGTGCGCGGCCTGCCGGGCAACAGGAAGGTCCGGGCGGCCATCGCCGCGTCCCTCACCGGGCCCGACAAGGCGGTCCTGGACTACGAGACGCAGGTCGCCAGGAACGTCAGCCCCGCGCCGCCGCCGTGGCCGCGCGGCTCCGCGACCCTCAAGCGCGACTTCCAGACCATCTACGACGACGTGATCTTCGGCCGGATCTCGGTGCAGGCCGGCGTCGACCGCGTGATGAGCACCGCCAGGAACGACATCCAGCAGTAGGAGGTCCGCGATGGACGACACCGGCGTGTCCCGGCGCGCGTTCCTCCAGGCGACGGCCGGGGCGGCGGCGGTCAGCGGACTCGCCGCGCAGGTCGAGCCGGCGGTGGCGGAGCCCGCCGGGCCCCAAGCCGCCGACGGGGTGGACCTGCACTGGCTGGACGGCGCCGCGCCGCCCGGCCCGGTCGGCGCGACCTGGGGCGTGCCGTGGGCGCGGGGCGAGGTCGGCCGGCACACGGCGTTCGCCATGAGCACCGCCGCCGGAACGCCTGTCCCGGTCCAGACCTGGCCGCTGGCGTACTGGCCGGACGGCAGCGTCAAGTGGACCGGCCACGCGGTCGGCCTCGACCACGGTGGCGCCACCGCCTTCCACCTGCGGCCCGGCACCCCGGCCGCCCCCGCCCAACCGGTGACGGTCACCGAGCACCACGACACGGTGACCGTCGACACCGGCGTGCTCAGCGCGTCGATTCCGCGCCGCGGCGCCACCCTCGTCTCGACCCTGACCAGGTCGGGCCGGGTCACCGCGCGGAACGCCACGCTCGTGCTGACCACCCAGAACGGCCCCGACGAGCCCGGCGTCGCCCGCGAGCAGCGGTCGTACCGCGCCGCCGTCGAGCGCCTCACCGTCGAGCAGCGCGGCCCTGTCCGCGCGGTGATCAGGCTGGAGGGCCGGTACACCGGCGGCCACCACCGGCCCTGGCTGCCGTTCACCGTCCGGCTCGCCTTCACCGCCGGCAGCGACGGCGTGCGCCTGGTGCACAGCTTCGTCTTCGACGGCGACCAGTACGCCGACTTCATCACCGGCCTGGGCCTGCGGGTCGACGTCCCGATGACCGACGCCCTGCACGACCGGCACGTCCGCTTCGCCGGCGACGCCGACGGGCTGTGGGCCGAACCGGTGCGGGTGCTGTCCGGCCTGCGCCGCGACGCCGGCGCCGCCGTGCTGTCCGCGCAGTTCGACGGCACCGCCTGCCCACCGGTCGCCGAGTGGCCGGCCCAGGTGAGCGCCGGCTACCAGCAGCTCGCCACCTGGAACGACTACAAGCTGGTGCAGCTCACCGCCGACAGCTTCACGATCGCCAAGCGCACCGGCCGGGCCGGCTCCTGGGTGCCGGCGGCGGCCACCGGCCACCGCGCCGCCGGCCTCGGGTACGCCGGCGGGGCGGGTGGCGGCCTCGTCTTCGGCCTCCGCGACTTCTGGCAGATGCATCCCCGCCAGCTCGACGTCCGCGGCGCGGCCGGCGACACCGCCCAGGTCACCCTGTGGACCTGGTCGCCGGAGTCGCCGGCCATGGACCTGCGCCCGTACGACACCACCCCGCACGGGCTCGACCTGTCCTACGAGGACGTGCAGCCCGGTTTCAGCACGCCGGAGGGCATCGCCCGCTCGTGCGAGTACTTCCTGTGGGCGGTACCGGCGACCCCGCCGCGGGCCGCCTACGCCGGCTACGCGGCGGCCGTCCGCCGCCCGCCCGCCGTCGTCGCCGACCCGGCCTACTACCACGCCGCCAGGGTCTTCGGCGGGTTCTGGTCGCTGCCCGACCGCTCCACCCCGGCCCGCGCCCAGCTGGAGGACCTGGTCACCGCGAACCTCGACTTCTACCTGGGCCAGGTCGAGGAGCGTCGCTGGTACGGCTTCTGGGACTACGGCGACTTCCGGCACACCTACGACAACACCCGGCACGAGTGGCGCTACGACGTGGGCGGGTACGCGTGGGACAACGGGGAGCTGGGCGTCGACCTGTTCGTCTGGTACGCGTTCCTGCGCGGCGGCCGGCCGGACGTGTTCCGCCTCGGCCAGGCCCTCACCCGGCACCTGTCCGAAGTGGACTTCCACCACACCGGCCGGTTCGCCGGCCTCGGCTCCCGGCACAACGTCGTGCACTGGGGCGACGGCGCGAAGGAGGCGAGGGTCAGCGCGGCCATGCTCAAGCGCGCGTACCACTACCTAACCGCCGACGAGCTGACCGGCGACTGGATGCGCGCCGCCCTCCGGGCCGACGACACCCTGCGCCGCATCGACCCGCTCCGCGAGATCCTGCCGCCGACGACCTACCCTGCCCGCGTCCGGATCGGCCCGGACTGGACCGCGCTCGCCGGCAACTGGCTCGCCGAGTGGGAGCGGACCGGCGACCCGCGGTGGCGCGACCGCATCCTCACCGGAATGCGTGACGTGGGCGCGATGCCGTACGGCCTGTTCTCCGGCTTCGCCGGCGCGATGGGCTTCGACCCGGCCACCGCCCACCTGTACTACGACGGCCGCGAGTTCCAGGACAGCATGAACCTGTCGATGCTGTTCGGCGGCGCCGAGCTGCTGTTCGAGCTGGGCGACCTGCTCGACGTCCCGGTCTCCGCGCCCGGCTGGGACCGGCAGTTCCTGCTGTTCAGCCGGCTGTGCAACGGCACCGACGCCGAGCGGCAGGCCGCCTACGGGCGCTCGTTCAACCCCGGCACGTTCAGGTACTGCTACGCCCGGCTGATGGCGTACGCCGGCGTCCGCCTCGGCGACGTGTCCCTGCGCCGGCGCGCGTGGACGGACTTCCAGGCCGACCGGACCGGCAGCTGGCCGCCGTCCCACCCGGAGGGCGGCTCCGACGTGCTCACCCCGGTCGACGAGATCACCGGCCTCGGCACCAACGACGTCGGCCAGCGCGGCCTCGCCATCATCGAGATGCTCGCCCTCGCCCCCGAGGAGGCGCCCTAGCCTGTCAGGGCCTCCGTCGCCGGGCCGCCCACAACCGACCCGCCCAGAGCAGGAGCAGCGCGCCGACCGCGGCGACGATCGCGCCGAGGACGGCGTACTGGCCGTGGCCGGTCATCCCGGAGCCGTGCACCGCGCCGACGCCCTGACCGATCCACAGCGCCCCGAGCAGGATGAGCGCGACTCCCACGACAGCCCGCGTCCACATGGCACACCTCCCTGGCGTCCGCCGGAGTCGGCGATCCCACCGTACCCGCGTCCGGCTCCGGCGGTCAGGCCCGAATCGGAGTACGTCCGGCCTGGACGCCACCCCGCCCGGACCCGCGCGGTGGCGCGCCCTCGCCGCTCACGCGTACCCGGTCCGGCTCAGCCCCCAGCGCGGCCAGGCCCAGCTCGAACCGCCACCCCCTCGCCCCACGCCGGCCCACGGCCCCCGGCCCCAGCCCGCGCCCGCGGATCGTCGGCACCCGCCCACACAGCCAGCGCAGCCGGTCCCGGCGCGGCCGGGCCAGCGGGGGGCTCGCGCGCGGGCCCGGTCACCTGGGCGATGCACGGCAGCCGTGGCCCGCTGGCCGGCGCACCCCGAGCGGATCGTCCAGCAGCGCGGTGAGCAACCCGGTGGGCCGCCCTGCCGCCACCCGCGCCGCCGGCCACCCGCGCCGTCGGCCGCCGGCGGCCGTGCTCGTGCGTCGGCAGCTTCGGGACGAAACGTTCAACCCGCGCCGGCCCGCTATGTCGGCGGCAGGCCGCCGAGGCGGACCGTGCTGGTCCGCTTGAGAGTGCCGATGATCGGCGCGGACTCCACCGACCGCAGGCCGGGTACCGCGGTCAGGCTGGTGGTCAGGTATTCGTAGAGGTGGTGGGTGTCGCGGAAGACGCCACTGGCGACCAGGTTGGTCGGGCCGGTGGTCGCCGCGGCGAACGGGATCTCCGGCTGCGCGGCCAGCATCCGGCCGGCGCCGGCCAGGTGCGCGGGCTCGACCAGGAGCCACAGCATGGCCGAGGCCGTGTTGCCGACGAACGTGTCGGTGACATCGACATCGAAGTACAGCAGCCCGGCCTGGGTGAGTTCCTCGATCCGGCGCCGCACGGTCGACTCGTTCCAGTGGATGGCCTTGGCGATCGCGGCGTTCGACGTCCGGCCGTCGCAGGCGAGCTCGGCGAGCAGCGGGTCGTCGTGGGGTTGGAGGGTGGCTTCCGCGCCGGGGACCGCCGTGCCCGCCGCCGCACGCAGCCTCGCCAGCCGTCCGGCGGGAAGCGAGCTGGTGAGGCCCTCCCACGCCACCGCGCTGAAGTTGTGCAGGATCGAGTGGGCGCTGACCTGGACCACCTGGCGGCTGCCGGGCAGCCCGTGCAGGAACAGGGCGTCCCGCTGCTGCGGGGTGCGGGCCTGGAGCACGCAGACGATCTCGGTGCCGCCGGAGAACAGCCGTACCCAGCGGGTGTCCGGCCGCCGGGCGAGCGAGTCGGCGATCCGCTCCGCGCCGCCGGGCGTCGCGTGCAGCCGGACCAGCCAGTCGACCCACCCGGCGCGCGAGCCGTGTACCAGGCCCTGGACGCGCAGCCCCGCCGTCTCGGCCAGCTTGCGGTACCGCCGCGCCGCCGTCTGGTCGGACACCCCGAGCGCGTCGCCGAGTACGCGGAACGGCGCCCGCGGCGCGATGGTCAGGGCGTGTACGAGCTGCCGATCAAGCTCGTCCGGGTGAGGATTTCCCACTCCGAGAGCCTATCTGATGTCGAGACCCGGCATGAAGGCCGCCATACGCGTCGCGCCTGCACCGGCCCCGGAATTCTGGCGCCATGGACAGGAAATGGTGGACCCTGCTGGCGGTCTGTGCGGGCATGTTCATGCTGCTGCTGGATGTCACGATCGTGATGGTCGCGCAGCCGGCGATCCAGAGTGGACTCCACGCCGGCTTCAGCGAGGTGCAGTGGACGATCGACGCCTACGCGCTGACACTGGCCGCGCTGCTGCTGACGTCGGGCGCGCTCGCCGACCGGTACGGCAGGAAACGGCTGTTCCAGACCGGGCTGGTCGTCTTCACGCTCGGCTCGCTGCTGTGCGGGGTGGCCAGCGGCCCGCTGATGCTCATCCTGTCCCGGAGCGGGCAGGGCATCGGCGGGGCGATCATGTTCGCCACGTCGCTGGCGCTGCTGGGGCACAGCTTCCGCGGCAGGGACCGTGGCATCGCGTTCGGCGTGTGGGGCGCGGTCACCGGGGTGGCCACCGCCCTCGGACCGGTGCTCGGCGGACTGATCACCACGTACTGGAGCTGGCGGGGCATCTTCCTGGTCAACGTGCCTCTCGGCGTCTTCGCGAGCATCATCACCGCGTGGGCCGTCACCGAATCCCGCTCCCCGCACCCGGCGCCGCCGGACTGGCCCGGGTTCGCCCTCCAGACCGTCGGACTGCTCAGCCTGGTGTACGGGTTGATCAGGGCCGGCGAGCACGGCTGGTCCGACACCGCGGTGCTGGCCTGCCTGGCCGTCGCGGCCGCCGCGCTGACGGCCTTCGTCGTGGTCGAACGGCGCGTCGCCGCCCCGATGTTCGACCCGTCGCTGCTGCGCACCCCGACCTTCGTCGGCGGCTCGATCGCCGCGTTCACGATCAACGGCTCGCTGTACGCCATCCTGCTGTACCTGGTCCTGTACCTGCAGGACGTCCTCGGCTATTCGGCGCTGCAGGCGGGCCTGCGGCTGGCCATCATCACGCTCGCGCAGCTCGTCACCGCGACCATCGCCGGGCGGCTCAGCCAGCGCGTACCGGTCCGCTGGCTGATCGGGCCCGGCCTGTCGCTCGTCGGCATCGGGCTGATCCTCATGACCGGCCTGACCGGCGACAGCAGCTGGACCCACTTCATCCCCGGCTTCATCGTCGCCGGCCTCGGCGGTGGGCTGGTCAACCCGCCGCTGGCCTCCACCGCGATCGGAGTCGTACCCCCGCACCGCGCCGGCATGGCCTCCGGCATGAACTCCACCTTCCGCCAGGTCGGCATCGCGACCAGCGTCGCCGCCCTCGGCTCGCTGTTCACCGGCGCGATGCAGCGCCACCTCACCAGCACGCTCCCGGCGTCCCTGACCGGCTCAGCGCCCCACGTCGCCACCCTCGCCCGCCTGGGCGAGACCGGCCGCCTCCTGGCCACCCTCCCGCCCGGCACCCGCCACCAGACCGCGGCGGCCATCACCGCCAGCTTCGCCGCCGGCATCAACGAACTGGCCATCGTCACCGGCGCTCTCGCCCTCACCGGAGCCCTCTGCGCCCTCACCCTGATCCGCCCCAAGGACTTCACCCGCCCCGAACCCCGGGCCCGCGAGAGCGCGCGTTCACCGGTCAGCCGGTGAGCGCGGGGTCGGGATCGTTGGACGACATCTTCAGCAGGCCGCGGAGGCAGCGGGCGGCGAGCAGCCAGTTCCTGGGGTTGCGCATGTTGAGGCCGCCGATGAGCTGCCTGAGCATGGTGAGGGTGTCGAAGTAGACGCGCTCGCAGACCAGCGTCTCGTTCCCGTCGAAGAGGAAGTAGGCGGTCATCCGGGCGCGGAAGCGGCTACCGGTCGGGGGGATGGCGCCGAGCGGGCCGCGGTGGGTACCCATCAGCCAGAACTCGACAATGACGGCGTCGTCGCTGTGGCGGAGGGCGATGATCTCGTGGTCCTGGTCGGGGAAGGCGGTCCGGGTGTCGTGGTAGTACCGGCGTACCGCCGCGTCGCCGTCGTGGACGGTGAGGGTCGGGATCAGCTCGTACCGCGGATGCGGGAAGGTCGACAGGACGTCGTCCCAGTCCTGGCGTACCTCGTCGCGGAAGTGGTCGAGCACGACCTTCTCCCGAGCCTGCCGGACTTCCGCGGAGACCATGTCCACTCCCGACCACCGTACCGAGCCGTACCGAGCCGTACCGCCGGCGCCGAGCGCCGCCAGCAGAACGGTACTCACCGGGCTCAGCGGCGGCGGAGGGTGGTGGGGGCGCACACCAGCAGGACGACGCCGCAGGCGAGGCCTAGCAGCGCAGGGCGGCGTTGACGTGGATGGCGATGTCGACCGCGGCCGGGGCGCGGTTGGCGAGGAATTCGGTGAACCGGGCGCCGTCGCGACCGCCGCGGGGAATGACATGCCGTACGCCGTCGTGGCCGTAGGCGACGAGTTCGCCGCGATCGAGGGCGATCCGGACCGGATACGTCTCCCTGGCCGCGGTGTTGATGAGCTGAGGTACCAGTTTTCGTGTCGGATCGACCACTGGCACTCATTCCCACACGAAGTAGAAGGTCTGCGCGATCATGTCGAAGAGGAGGGTCATCTGTTCGGCGATCGCCAGGTCCGGAGTGTTGAAGGTCAGCAGTACGAGGTCCGAGCTGCCGGGAACCGGGATGTGGAACTGGACGCCGAGGCCGATGATCTGCCGGCCCTCCTCGTCCTCGGTGCGGATCATCGCACGGACACGGACGGCCGGCAGCTGGGTGAGGTCGACGAGGTCGACCGAGCGGAACTCGTCATCGATCTGCTCGTCGGGCACGATCCGCCGCTGCCACTCGGTGATCAGCTCCGGGTCGTTGGTGGCGGCCGACCCGCCGAGCGGGAGGCCGCGGGCCTCGGCGACCACCATCGACGCCGACATCACGATGTCGTCGGTGATCGGCTCGGCCAGCATGTGGATCTTCTCGATGCCGTTCTTGCGCGCGTCGTTGGCCTGCATCCGCAGTACCCGCATCAGTTCCTTGCGGTGCGGTTCGAGCGGCGGGAAGCGGCGGATGCGGGCGTCGGCGATCCGCTTGATGCTCTTCATGCTCCGGCTCGGGCTCGGATCGAGCGCGAACCAGTTCTCCGGGAGGAGGTACCGGTAGTCGGTCGGCTTGGGCAGCTCGCGCCAGTCGAGCGTCGCGCCGCCGTCCTCCGGCGCCGAGGTCACGGCGGGTCCTCGGTGCTGAACGTGAAGCTCCTGGCCAGCCGGTCGGCCCTGCCGATGAGCGCGTCGCTGAACCCGAGGGCCTGGGTGGCGAAGTTCAGCACGATCACCTCCGGTGAGTCCGGTACCGGGACGGCGTAGCGCACCGTGTCCATGACGACCGCCTCCGGCGCGTCGGCCAGCGGCAGGTCGACCAGCTGCCGCACCCGCACCGCCGGCAGCCCGCTGTCCAGGGTGACCTCGTCCACCTCGTAGAAGTCCGGCATCGGCTCGTCGCCGTACTCGGCGCGGACGGCCGCGGCGAGCGCCGCCGGGTCGTTGTCGGGCGCGGCGGCCGGCGCGACGAACATGACCCCGTGGTAGAGCCGCTCGCCGTACGGGGCGGCGAACGGCAGCACCGCCGAGGCGCCGGACTGCTCCCGCAGCCCCAGCGCGGAGTCGACCAGGTCGGTGAGCTGCCCGGCGTAGGGCGCCAGCTCGGGGAGTTCGGCCACCCACTCGGCGACCACCGTGGCCGGGTCGGCGTCCGCGGCGAGCGAGCGCCACGCCGCCTCCACCTCGAGCCGGAAGCCCGCCGGCCCGGCACCTCCGCCCAGCCGCACGTCAGCTGTCCTTGCAGTGGTGGGTGGTGATGCCGACGTCGGCGAACGCCCCGCCCAGGTACGCGGTGCCGAAGGTCTGGAGCGCGTCCACCCCGATGCCGGGAACGGCCCAGATCTTGCCGCCGCCCTTCAGGGCCTTGGCGACGTCGTCGCCGATGGAGCTGAGACTGCCGTAGTCCTTGTAGAACTGCTCGCCGCGGAAGGTCCTGCCGGCGTCCTTGAGCTTCGCCCGCGACGCGTTGAAATCGGCGAACGGATGCAGGAACGACTTGGCGTTCTTGCCGAAGTCGTTGAGGAAGTTCCCGCCCTTGGCGGCGAACGTGCCCCACGGCCCGTCCCGCAGGTCCCTGGCGAGTTGCCGGCTGACGCTCCCGGTCCACGTGCCGCCTTTGAGCTTGAAGACGGCGCCCAGCAGCTTGTTCTCCTTCATCAGGCTGAACGACTTGTCGGCCTTCTCGGCGATGTTGGCGAACTTGGACGCCAGCGTGAAACCCCTGGCGAGCTTGCCGAACGGGATGACGCCGAGCGCGTCGATGGCCAGGTCGCCCCAGCTCTTCTCGTTCCACCCGAGCTTGAGCAGGCAGTCAGCGACCAGCGTGACGATGCTCGCCGCCAGCGCGATCCCGGCGAAGAGCTCGCCGACGACCGGGATCCAGCAGGTCAGCAGCGCGAGGATGCCGGCGGCCATGGCGACCAAATTGGCGATCTTGGAGAGGAGCTTGAGGCCGTGGTGAACGATGTCGCCGATGCCGAGTGAGTCGAGGAATGCGCCGAACCAGCCGGGATTCTGCAGGCCGTCGCCGCTCGCGTCGTCGATGGAACCGGCGCAGGCGTTTTCGGCATGGCGGTGGTCGTCCTTCGCGTCACCCAGCAGCTTCTTCGCCGTGGTCAGGTCGGTGCCGGCTCCCTGCACCGCGTCGTGGTAGGCCTTGCGGTCCGCGACGTCCTGCGGGGTGTCCGGGGTGCCGGCGGGTTTCATCTCGCCGTGCGCCTGGCCGGGGTACTTGGTTTCCGCGTCCGTCTTGGCCTGCGCCGCGGCCGTCGCCTTGGCGAGCGCCTGCAGCGCCTTGGTCTGGGCCGCCTCCAGCTTGGGCGCATAGTCGTTGAGTGCCTTGCCGACCGCGCCGAAACGCTTCTCCACCTTGTCGAGCTGGTCGGCGAGCTTGGTCTTGTCCATCAGCGCCTTGTACGCCTTGGCCGCGTCGCCCTGCCACTCGGTGTCGCCCTTCTCCCACTCCCGGAAGAACCTGTTGTGATCGGCGAGCTTCGTGGCGGTGTCGGTGTACCACTTGGCGTAGTCGAGAATCTTCTCGCTCCTGCCGGGGATCGGCACCCGCGACTCGTCCAGGACGGCCCACTGGCTGTCGGGGCCCATGTCCGGTGAGGCCATCATTTACCCCCGCTGATCGCCTTGGCGTAACTCGTGTCGAATTTCTGGAACTGCTCGCCCACGGTCCTGACGCCCTTACCCATCTCGTCGAGGTAGGTGAGGATCTCCGTGCGCTTCTTCGACCAGTTGGTGTTCAGGTGGTGCAGGCGATCGGCGATCTTGGACGATCCCAGGTATCCCTGGTAGGTGTCGAGCAGATTGGTGTCGTGCTCAATCGTCTCCCGGGCCGCGGCCAGGCGCTGTGCCTGCTCCAGCAGCTTCGTGGGAGTGACCACGATCTTCTTCTCGGTCACGCATCTTCCCCCATGTCGTGACATCGGGCAGAACAGATATTGCCCTCCTCGGCGCCTACAAACATGGCAGTGCTCATGTCTTCTGGCAAGCCTTATTCGCCGCGTTTGAGAATGGCGAGATGCCTGTGAAAGAAGGTGCCTGAGAGGCATTCGGCGAAATGCGCCATCCCGCCGCCCGCGCCCGCCCCCCGCTCCGGAGTGGACGGTCCGGTCAGGTGCCAGTCGCCGAAGCCGACCGGGGTCAAGACCGGCGAGGCGGCCGGCGGCGACCACCCGGTGCACCCAGGGCTAGCGCAGAGGGGAGGAGCGAAAACCAGTGGAGCGGCGCCGCTGTGCGCTGTTACCGTGCTGGTCAGCCAGGTTGCCTAGTCAAGGACGTCCCGTTGTACACCCTGTGAGACCTCCCGAGCACTGATTTGTCGCGCGTCGCGCCTGTGCGCCGCGCCCCTTTTTGCTGCGGACTTCTCACTGAAACCGGTGTACTCCCATGCTCAACAACTGGGTGGTAGTTCCCACCTGCCTGCCGCTCGTTCGCCGCCGTTGCCACGTGTGCGGGTGCGAGCGCTTCCGGGCAACCGGCAAATTTCGCGTCAACGCCAACCGCAAGCTCATCGACGCCTGGCTCCTCGCGCTCTGTACCGCGTGCGGGGAGACCGCGAAGCTCACGGTCCTGGAGCGGGCGACGGTGCGCTCGATACGACCCGAGCTGCTGGACCGGCTGCATGGCAACGACCCTGGCCTGGCCGCTGAGCTGCTCCAGGATCCGGTCGTGCGGCGCCGTAGTCGCATCGCCCTCGACTGGGACGACGCCTGGCGCCTCGACACCGGCGGATCGGATCACCTGGACCGCGAGGTGATCGACGTCTCGGTCCGCTTCGCGGCACGGATCCCTGTCCGGCCGGTGCGACTGATCGCTGAGGGTTGCGGCCTCTCGCGGGCCGAGACCGAGAGACTGGTCGAGGAGGGGAAACTCGTTTCGGCGGTCCGGCTGACCGGCAGGCTCTCCGGCGACTTCACCTTCACGCTCAAGCGCTGAGCGTCCGTCGACAGAGGCGGGGCGGCGAGCGGCCCGCCGGGGGACGTGCTCGACGGCCCGCTGGAGTGGGCCGTCGAGCGCCTCCCGACACCGCTGTCGGGGGGCGAGCCGGCCGCGCGCACCTCGGCGTCCGCGATGCGGGGGTTTGTGGGCGTTGGCCGGCCGGGGGACCTAGGTGATTTTGACTAATTCCAGATAACCGTTCTACGGTCACTCAGGTGACGTCCGACTTCGAGGCACAGCTGCGGGCGGTCTCGTTGCGCGTGACCCGGCCCCGGTTGGCGGTGCTGACCGCGCTGCGCGACCACCCGCACGTCGACACCCAGACGATGATCAACCTGGTGTCCGCCGATCTTCCCACGGTGTCCCACCAGGCGATCTACGATGTGCTGCGGGCGCTCACCGACGCCGGTCTGGTGCGGCGCATCCAGCCCGCCGGCGCGATCGCGCGCTACGAGTCCCGGGTGGGGGACAACCACCACCACGTCGTGTGCCGCTCCTGCGGAGCGATCGCGGACGTCGACTGCGCCGTCGGCCAGACCCCCTGTCTCACCGCCTCGGACGACCGCGGCTACGTGGTCGACGAGGCGGAGGTCGTCTACTGGGGCACCTGCCCCGACTGCTCGGCCGAACGCATCCTCCAATGATCCGCCAGCTTGGAAGGAAGTAGATGAGCGACTCCAGGACAACGCCGTCCAGCGCGCAGGGCGTGGACCAGAAGGCGGCGGACGGCTGCCCGGTCGTGCACGACTCGGCGACCGCGCGCGGCAGCGAGAGCGAGAACCCGGCGATCGACTCGCCGACCTCGAAGCGGGGCGGCCGTCCGCGCTCGAACCGGGACTGGTGGCCCAACCAGCTCGACCTCTCGGTGCTGCACGCCCACTCGTCGAAGGGCAACCCGCTCGGGGAGGGCTTCAGCTACGCCAAGGAGTTCGCCAACCTCGACGTCGAGGCCCTCAAGCGTGACATCGTCGAGGTGCTCACCACCTCGCAGGACTGGTGGCCGGCCGACTTCGGCCACTACGGCGGCCTGATGATCCGGCTGAGCTGGCACGCCGCCGGCACCTACCGCATCCACGACGGGCGCGGCGGAGCCGGCGACGGCGCCCAGCGGTTCGCCCCGCTCAACAGCTGGCCGGACAACGCCAACCTCGACAAGGCGCGCCGGCTGCTGTGGCCGGTCAAGCAGAAGTACGGCCAGAAGATCTCGTGGGCCGACCTGCTGGTGCTCGCCGGCAACGTCGCCCTGGAGTCGATGGGCTTCGAGACCTTCGGGTTCGGCTTCGGCCGCGAGGACATCTGGGAGCCGGAGGAGATCTTCTGGGGCCCGGAGGACGCCTGGCTGGGTGACGAGCGCTACGTCAGCGACACGGAGATGGCGCCCGTGGTCGGCGCGACCGAGATGGGGCTCATCTACGTCAACCCCGAAGGCCCGCGCGGCAACGCGGACCCGGCGGCGGCGGCCCACTTCATCCGGGAGACCTTCGGCCGGATGGCGATGA
>JBJMIH010000034.1:0-3027 GCA_045806985.1 Mycobacteriales bacterium
GGAGGCCGGCCGAGCTGCCGGACAGCCGGCCCGAACCGGCGGTCGCCGGGCCGCTGTCGCCGCGGCCCACCGCGCCCGCCGCGCCCGCCGCCACGCCGTCCCCGACCGCCGCCGCGCCGCCGCTGGTGAAGCACGCCTCCGGCACGCTCGTCACGGTGCCGGGCGACGGGCCGGTGGTCGGGACCGGCGGCCCGCTGGTGCGGTACGCCGTGGACGTCGAGCAGGGCCTGCCCGAGGACCCGGCCGCGTTCGCCGCGTCCGTGGAGCGGATCCTCGGCGACCCGCGGTCGTGGGGGCACGGCGGCGCGTACCGGTTCCAGCGGGTCGCGGCCGGGCCGGTGCGGTTCCGGGTGACGCTCGCCGCGCCGGACGAGGTCGACAAGCTGTGCTCCATGCTGGACACCAACGGCTACACGTCGTGCCGGCAGGGTGGCCGCTCGGTCATCAACCAGAACCGGTGGGAGTCCGCCGTCAGCGGCTGGCCCGCCGACCTGGCCACCTACCAGGACTACGTCATCAACCACGAGGTCGGGCACGCGCTCGGCCACGGGCACCTGCACTGCGCCGGCGCCGGCCAGTTCGCCCCGGTCATGCAGCAGCAGACCCTGAACCTGGAGGGCTGCGAGCCCAACGGCTGGCCGTTCCCGTAGGGCGGGACCCGGGGAACATCCACCCCCGCACGGTGGTTGCCTTCTCGGAGAGACCAATCCCGCGAGGAGTGAGCCGTGTCGCTGCCCCCACTCGTCGAGCCGGCCGCCGAACTGACGGTTGACGAGGTACGCCGCTACAGCCGCCACCTGATCATCCCGGACGTCGGGATGGACGGGCAGAAACGGCTCAAGAACGCCAAGGTGCTGGCGGTCGGCGCGGGCGGGCTCGGCTCTCCGACGCTGATGTACCTGGCGGCGGCCGGAGTCGGCACGATCGGCATCGTCGAGTTCGACGTGGTGGACGAGTCCAACCTCCAGCGCCAGATCATCCACGGCCAGTCCGACATCGGCCGGCCCAAGGCCGAGTCGGCCGCCGCGTCGATCCGCGAGATCAACCCGTACGTCGACGTGCGCATCCACGAGACCCGGCTGGACTCCGACAACGCGCTGGACATCTTCCGCGACTACGACCTGATCGTGGACGGCACCGACAACTTCGCCACCCGCTACCTGGTCAACGACGCCTGCGTGCTGCTCGGCAAGCCGTACGTCTGGGGCTCCATCTACCGGTTCGACGGGCAGGCCAGCGTGTTCTGGAGCGAGCACGGGCCGTGCTACCGCTGCCTGTACCCGGAGCCGCCGCCGCCGGGCATGGTGCCGTCCTGCGCCGAGGGCGGCGTGCTGGGCGTGCTGTGCGCCACCATCGGCTCCATCCAGACCACCGAGGCCATCAAGCTGCTCACCGGCATCGGCGAGCCGCTGGTCGGCCGGCTGATGGTGTACGACGCCCTGGACATGACCTTCCGCTCCATCAAGGTCCGCAAGGACCCGGAGTGCCCGCTGTGCGGCAAGAACCCCACGATCACCGAGCTGATCGACTACGAGGAGTTCTGCGGCACGGTGTCCGACGAGGCCCAGGAGGCCGTCGTCGGCTCCACCATCACCGCCCGCGAGCTCAAGGAGATGACCGACCGGGGCGAGGACTTCCTGCTGGTGGACGTGCGGGAGCCGGCCGAGTTCGAGATCGTGCGGATCCCCGGCTCGGTGCTGATCCCGAAGGGTGACATCCTGTCCGGCGCGGCGCTGGCCCAGCTCCCCCAGGACCGGCCGATCGTGCTGCACTGCAAGTCGGGCGTCCGGTCGGCGGAGGCGCTCGCGGCGCTCAAGGCCGCCGGCTTCCGCAACGCGCGGCACGTGCAGGGCGGCGTGATCGCCTGGGTCAACCAGGTCGACCCGAGCCTGCCGACGTACTGAACGGCCGGACTCGACCCCATTAGGCTGTGGCGCGGCCTTCTGACCTGAGGTGGGACCGTGCCCGACGAAGCCGAGGCGCCGCCGGCGCACGTGCTGGCGGGCTTCGGCGTGCCCGCCGACGGGACGTCGATGGCCCGCCCGGTCCGGCTGGTCGGCGGCGAGGGGACCAGCTGGCTGGCGGCCGGCATGGTGTTCAAGCCGGCCGGCGACACCGCCTTCGCCGCGTACCTGGCCGGCCTGACGCACCGCATCGTCGAGCGCGGCTTCCGGGTACCCAGGGCGGTCCGGTCGCGGGACGGCCGCTGGGTGGTCGCCGGCTGGACCGCCACCCAGGTGGTGCCGGGCAAGGAGTCGCCGTCCCGGGTGGACGAGATCATCCGGGTCGGGCAGGCCTACCACATCGCCCTCGCCGACGAGCGCCGGCCGCCGCTGCTGGCCGGCCGCGACGACCCGTGGGCGTACGCCGACCGGGTGGCGTGGGGCGAGGAGCCGGTGGTCGGCGACGACCGGGTGTACCGGCTCCAGTCGGAACTGGCGGTGGTGCGCCGGCCGGTGTCGATGCGCTGCCAGCTCGTGCACGGCGACCTGTGCGCGAACGTGCTGTTCGCCGCCGGTGAGCCGCCGTCGGTGCTGGACCTGTCGCCGTACTGGCGGCCGGTGGCCTGGGCACTCGCGGTGGTCGTCGTGGACGGCATCACCTGGTACGGCGCGGACCTGTCGGTGCTGGACCGCTGGTCCCACCTTCCGGAGTGGAACCAGATGCTGGTGCGGGCGGCGATGTTCCGGCTGGGCGCGTACGAGGGCCAGCTGCGCCGGGGCGTGGACCTGACCGCCGACCTGTACCGCTGGGAACCGACGGTCGAGTTGCTCTGCCGGAGGGCGCACCGTTAGCCCCAGCCGCCCAGCTTCCCGCTGCCGGCGTTGTCGCGGCCCTTGCGTGCCAAAGTGCAGCACGCGGCGGACCGCTCCGCCTTGGCAGCGGAAACCTGGATCGGCTGGGCCCGGGGCCCAGCTAGTGCGGTGACCACCAACGTTGCCGGGCCTCGCCGACCCGCCCGACTTGCCCCATTCGGCCCATCCTGCGCCACGATCAAGGAGTTGTGCCCGCGTTGTCGCATGAAAA
>JBJMIH010000035.1:0-77026 GCA_045806985.1 Mycobacteriales bacterium
CACGGCAAACGCAACCACCAGACCAGCTCCACCGGCCACCGCAACGCCAACGGACGAGTCCTGCTGGGCTACGGCTACCTGCACACCGCCATCGATGACCACACCCGGCTGGCCTACACCGAGATCCTGCCCGATGAGACAGCCCACACCGCGGTAGCGTTCTGGGAACGGGCCGAGGCGTTCTTCACCGCCGCCGGCATCCGGGTGCAACGAGTGTTGACCGACAACGGCTCGGCCTACCGCTCCCACCTGTGGCGCGACACCCTGCAAGCGGCCGGCATCACACCGAAACGCACCCGCCCCTACCGGCCCCAAACCAACGGCAAAGTCGAACGCTTCCACCGCATCCTGGCCGAAGAATGGGCCTACGCCCGCCCCTACCCCTCCGAGACCGCCCGGCGCGCCGCCTTGCCCACCTTCCTGCACTACTACAACCATCACCGCCACCACACCGCCATCGGCGGCCCACCCACCACCCGCCTACCCAACCTCACGGGACAGAACACCTAGCCGGCTGGCGTCGGCTGTCTGTGCCGAATACGTGCCGAAGTTTTCAGCCGGCCCGGCCAGGGTGCCCCAGCGCGGCCTGTACCCGCTGGCGCAGGGCGGCCGCCTCGCCGTCGAGGCACTTGGCGTAGATCTTGTGCAGGATCTCGACCGAGTGACCTGCCCACTCCGCGACCGTGGTTGACGGCACTCCCCCGTTCAACCAGGTGGAGACAGCGGCGTGGCGCAGGTCGTAGGGGGTGGCGGCGAGCGGGCCGGCGGCGACCTCAGGCGTGAACACCTCGGCCCGCGCCCGCTGCCACGCCCGGACGATGGTCAGCTTCGGCAGCTCGCCGTGGTTGCGCTCGCCGAGGAACAGCCGGCCGTCCGGCGCGGTCCCGAACGTGTCGAGGTGCTCCCGCAGCAGGGCCGTCAACTCCGGTGGACAGGGCACCGACCGCACCTCGCCCACGGCCCGCTGCTTGAGCTGCCGCCGGTCGCGGTTCTGGCCGTTGTCGGTCCAGTCCTTTCCCGCGTGCGGCTCGGCGCGTTCCAGGTGCAGCTCTCCCCACCCTTCGGCGGGAATGGCGAGGTTGTTCTCCCTCAGCGCGACACCTTCCTCCGGCCGGAGCGCGGCGAAGTACAGGCAGCCGAAGAACGCGACCAGCCGGGGACCGCTGCGCTGTTGCGCGCGTACAGCGTCCAGCAGTGTCCGGACCTGTACGGGATTGGCCACCACCCGCCGGTCAACCACCTGAAGCACCTTGGGCAGTGCCTTCCGTTTCAACGCCGGAATCGGATTGACCGCCAGAATCTTGCGTTCCACGGCATATTCGGCGGCCGTGCCGAAGATCTTCCTGCGCCGGCTCACCACGCTCGACGCGTACGGCTTGCCGTCCAATCGCACGGCCAACGAGTCCAGCACTGGCCGAAGAATCTCGGGATCGGCGAGGCTCGACACCGGCCGCGTGTGAGCAGCGATCCAGCGCAGGGCCGCCCGCACCTCCTCCGGGCATTCCGGGTCGTCTCGCCGCTTGGTGTTGAACCCCCACCGGCACAACGCCGAGCGAATCACCCGGTCATCGGGCTTGCCCCGGTCCGTGGCGAACATCGCGGTGGTCACCGCCGTCAGCGCCTCGGCGTTCGTCCGCCGAGTGGTGGCAGCGACGTGAGGCCACTTGACGTCCACGAACGCGCACGCGAACTCGTACCACGGCATGTCCCGTTCAGTACGCTGCATGGACACCGGTCGGCCCGACACGATGTCGAACGCTTCGCCTCGCCGCGCTGCGGCGACCAATTCCGAGCGGAAGCTCTCGGCAAGCGCCTTTGTCTTGAAGCCTTCCCTGAGTGGTTTTCCGGCCACTACCCACCGGACGTAGTGAGTGGTTTCCCGCTTCCCCTCGTAGACCTCGGTCTTCCAGAATCGGACGTCATATGTGGTGCCCATCAGGCCGCGTCCTCTTCCAGGGAGGCGAGCCACGTGTCCAGGTCGGCGCGACGGATACGAAGGTCACCGTTCGGCAGGCGCGAGCAGCGCGGCGCCCTTCCCTTCGCGCGCCATTCGTAGAACGTCGAGCGGGAGACCTTCAGCTCGGCGATGACCTCGGCGAGGGTGAGTTTCTCGTTCGGGTTCGTCCGGGTGTTTCGATCGGCCATCATGTGGGTTGCCCTTTCCTGACTGGCTCGGGACGGGGTGGCGGCCCTGGCGTGGTGCTTGGCGGCTTGCGCCGGGGCCGCGCGAGAGGCGCTGAGCGCGCCGCTGCGACCTGGCCGCACACCGGCCGATGTGCGGCGATGTCAGCGGGATCGTCACGACTGAGGCGATCTGGCGGGCCTCTGAGAAGCCCGTAGCGGCGTTGTCGGGACCGGGCTGGTGTCTTCCCCATGGGCGGTCCGGGCTGAGGGGCGCTCAGCGGGCCGGTTCATGACCCGTCACCGCCCGCACCGGGAACACCAGGGACAGCGGCAGGGACAGCCAGGGACAGCCCGTCAGGCTCCTGACCTGCGACGGGGACACCAGGGACAGCGGGGACAGGGGTAGGCGGGGCGAAGTACCGTCCCCGCCCGTCGGTGTCGAGTTGGTTGTCGTCGACCATCCGCCGACACGCCGAGGTCTACGCACTGAACCACGCCGCCGGACTCGCCAACCATCTTGGGCCAGACCGAGAGGCAGCCCAGCAGGCTGAGGCCGGCCAGCGGATCGCCCGCCGGCTCGGTTCACACCGCCTCATCTCCCTGCTGGCGATGCGGGAGGCACGCTCCTACGCCGTCCTCGGCGATGTCGAGCGCTTCCAGCGGGCACTGGCCAAGGCACACCGCGAGTTCGACCTCGGCGACGACAACCGCGGCAACGACCCCGCCTGGATCAGCTTCTACGACCCGGCAGAGCTGCTCGGGCTGGAAGGCACGTGCTGGGCCGACGTAGGCCAGTACCACCGCGCCGTACCGCTCCTTGAGCAGGCACTTTCCCGGCAGGCGCCGACCTACCAGCGGAACCGCGCCCTGTACCAGGGCCGACTGGCGGTAGCGCGGCTCGGTCACGGCGACCCGATCCACGCGGTCGCGAACGCCACCACCGTCACCCTGCAACTGCTCGAAAGCGGCCTCGGGTCCGCCCGCACCGCCGAACTGGTCAGGACGGTCCGCCGGCAGGTCACGCCGTACCGCCAGGAACCGGCCGTCCGGGAGTTCGCCACCCGCTACGACCAGTACGCCACCGCCTGACCAGTCGCTCGACTCTCCCGGAGGATGCCCCCATGGGCAACGCTGCCGTACGCCTTGAGCACTACACCGCCGAGCAGGCTCGCGAGCACGAAGACGAGATCGTCGACGTCGCCGCGGACGCCTACGCCGACCGCGCGGCCAACCCCTTCAACCGCCCCGAAGCGTTTCGCGAACGCCTCCACGGCTACCTCACCCGCCCCGGCTTCCACCTCGTCATGGCCCGCGAAAACGACCGCGCCGTCGGCTTGACCTTCGGCTTCCAGCTACCACCGGACACCAAGTGGTTCGCCGGCCTCCAGGTCCCGCTACCAGACGACATCGCCGCCGCCATCGCGACCGGCGACGTCTACGCCCTATCCGAGATCATGACCCGCACCACCCATCGCGGCCAGGGCATCGCCCGCCAACTCCACGACGCCCTCCTCGCCACCCGCTCCGAGCGGTACGCCACCCTGCTAGTCCGCCCCGACAACACCGCCGCCCGCACCATGTACGACCACCTCGGCTGGATCGCCATCGGCCAAAACCAACCCTTCCCGCCCGACGGCCCGGTGTTTACTTCGATGATCTTGAGTCTCGCTTTTCGTCGGGATGCCTAGATTTTGTTCATTGAACTACCTGTCGCCGTCAATCGCCTTTACGTTCGGGATCTGTTGATGGTCGCGCGATATGTCGCTGAGAGAAGGGAAGGAGTCCGTCTCCGCAGATCGTACAAACTTGCGAACCAATTCAACCTGCTCAAAATAGCGCTCTAACTGCTCAGTCTCGTCAGACCCAAACAGCATCGGTCGATCTAGCATGCGGCGATAAAGATCATAGAAGTCTGACTCGCCGTTTCGAAATGCCTGATAGTGAGCCTCTACTTTGAGACTACGCGACAGGACGATTAAAAACCCAGCATGCACCGAGATTGTCGTAAGAAGCCATTTCGAGTATGGGTCCTTGCCGATAGCCTGCGAGAGCACAGGTATTGCGACCGTTGACGCTGCTACCCAGATGAGAGAGTAGTAATGGAAACGCCTGTACCGCTCCGCCTGGTTCTTCCAGAAGTAGAGAGAACCTCTGAGTCTCTCGAAGTGCTGCTCAAGTGAGACTTTGGCAGGCTCACTAAACCATCGCGAGTCTGCGAATGACGGCCCGCCAGGCTTGAGATCTATCCACCGGAACAGAGCCCACGCAACAGGTGTGAAGCTTACTGTCGCGAGTCCAATGTAGACTACTATCGCAATTGCCCATCCGTTCACACAGATGACTCCCTAGCGAGGTTGACAGAGCGACTCCGCACATCTTCAGAGGCGGAGCGTGCCAGATGGGGCCAGTGCAGGCAAGTAGGTGTCGTCCAGATCGACAAGGGCGCACTTCAGCTGTTGCGCACATCGAAGGCCGAGTCGAGGTTCAGCCCTTACGTGGGATGTACGCATAGGCTTGTTCAAGCCTGCTCCTGTCCTGGAGGAGAGACGGCGAAGGTGGTCCCTTGCACCTGTGAGCAAGATCGTCGGCTCCCTGCCCGCCGAATACGCGCCTAAGTTCAGCGCTTGCGGCGTCAGAAACCCGGAGGAAGTCCAGGTCAGACGCATAGCGGCAGCGGAGGGGGTACCGCCCTCCGGTGGCGGGTGCGCAGGTTCGAATCCTGCCGGGGGCACACCCCCTGTGACCGGGTTTCCGCAGGTCAGCGGGTCGCGGTGGCGAATTGAGGCAATACGTCGTGACGAAACCGCAGGTCGCGCCAGCGCAGGTTCGGATCCCTGTAGGCACGCCTCAGATCGAACAATGACGGACCGACAGGTTGCCCAATAGGCATGTAAGGCGTGGTAGCGGCGGGATCGGGTGTGGCCCGTCCGGGTGATGTCGCCGTCGGCGGGTGGCGGGCGCCGTGCGGCCCGGATCTCGGTGGCCGGCTTGTCCAGGGCCGCGGCGAGTTCCGCGATGGTATCCGAGCCGGGGTCGCGTAGTGTCTTCAGGAGCAGGTCGTGGTCGATGCCGTAACGGACCTCGCTGGGTGAGGCTCGCCGCCCAGGTGGCGGCCCGCCGGACCGTCTCTTCGAGGTCGTTGAGCGTGTCGAATCCAGGTGGCGGGCCGAGCGCCGGACGACCGCGCCCAGCGATCCGCTCCTCCATGCTGCCGCCGGTGACCAGATTCTGGACCTTGACGGTGCGGGTCTGCCCGATCCGGTGAGGCCCGGTCGGTGGCCTGCCTCCATGGCAGGGTTCCACCAGCGGTCGTGGTAGACGACGTGGGTAGCACGGGTGAGGTTCAGGCCGGTGCCGCCGGCCCTGAGGCCGTGAGGCCGACGATGAGCAGCGGCGGTGCGGCGTCGTCGTGCTAGAACTCCTCGACCATGGCGTCGCTTTTCCTACGCGCGACACGCCGTGCAGGAAAGGCACGTGGCGCAGGCGCACCACGGCGGCCAGGTGCCCGATCAGCAGGTCGCCCATCTCGCGGTACAGGTGGACACCAAGGCCCGGTGGCCCGCGGCGACCATCTCAGCCAGCATCTCCGGAGCCCGAGCCAGCTCCCAGGAGCGTCCCGGTGGCGTGAACCCAGGAGGGCGATCCATATGCCGACGGTCCTCCCGCGTTCCCTTGCAGGAGAAGGGTCGGTGGTTCAGCCGAATAAGTCCTTGGCTCGCTGGCGCTCAAAGTCGTGGAGCTGGGTTTTGGTCTACTCCCATTCACCGGAGGCGGCGGCGAAGCGATCCTCGATCTCGGTGAGGTGGTCGCGTAGGAAGGTGGCGTAGGTCTCGTCAAGTAGCGAGGATCGTCGACGGGTGCCGGTGATCAGTCCCAAGACAATATCGATCGAATACCATTTCGACTTTCGCTGGGCTTCCGTTGTCGTTGGGGTCAACCCGCTGAAATTCGAGGAGTAGCTGACCGCGGTCTCGGGTGAACCGCAGGCGCAGCGCATCGGACGAGATGACGAGGCATGCATCGCCACCGAAGCTGGTCGAGGTCAGCGAGTCAGTGATGCGGTACCGGGCGTTCTTCCACAGGAAGTCGCAGTATCGCACCAGAAAGGTAAGGATCTCGTTCACCTCAGCCTCCCGGCCGCAGCGCCCATTGGTTGACCCACTTGTAACCCTTCCGCGCGGTCAGGTACTTCACTTCTTCGGCCAAGTAAGTGCCCTCCTGAGAATTCGCCTTCGGCAGGGACAGCGGAACCCTATCGCCCTGGTGGCGACCACGTCCAGGAGGTGGCTATTGACTGCCCACTGCTGGTTCTATTGGGCCTCGGAGGCCGCTATCGCCTCAGCCAACGACAGCGCCATGGCGACCGCATTTTCTCGGAAGAAGCCCAGTCGGATGTAGAAGTCTTCCTCCGAAGCGAAGAGGTTGCCGATCGAGCTCAGCGCGGCGTATATGACGTGAAGCTCCGCTATCGACCAACCATGCTCTTCCTCTTCGGCGACCTGTCGACAGATCGCGTCCAGAAACTCTTTGACACACCCCAGCTGTAGTGCCAAGCTAAAGGATTCATTGTGGTCACGCATGAATAGAAGTACTGATCCGATTGCAGACCGCTGTCGGTCCGTCAGTTGGAAAGTGTACTTGTCGCCCTCACGGGCGACAGACATCTTGGTCCTCATAGAGGTACGTACCTCCCACTTTCCATGAAGGTGTGCATTCAGTGCGCCATATAGTCAACGCCTTCAGCCACGTCCGTACCGTGTTCCTGCTGGATTGCATCGTAGGCTTCATCGTCCAACTCGCCACTACAGTTGTGCACCAGTACGGGCGTGGTTCCAGCCTCCACGTAGTAGGTGTGGGTGGTGTCGATGGTGAGGTTGTAGGCGGTGAGGTCCGCGGTGTACGTCCTGGTGTCGGTGACGGTGGTGAGGGTGCCGTCGGGTTCGCGGAGTTGGTCGCCGGGTCGCAGGTCGGTGGCGTTGGTCCAGTGGCGGGTGGTGGGGTTCCAGAAGGGGTGGTGGTCGGTGGCGGTCAGGGTGCCGCCGCTGGTGAGGCGTATCTGGACCATGGTCCGTGGTGGTGGATGAGTGCGGTGACGGTGCGGGCGTTGGTGGTGCCGGTGGTGGGGTCGGTGGCGAGTACTTGGTCGCCGATCTTGATTTGGTTGATTGGTTTGGTGGTGCCGTCGGCCATCTCGACGCGGGTGTCGGGGGTGAAGCTGTTGGCGAGGCAGGAGTCGGCGAGTGCGGCCTCGTCTCCGGGGCGGTTTCCAGGGCGGCGTCGGCGCCGGCGCCCCGAGGTCTTCGTCGGCTCCGAATGGTGTGACCATCAGAGCGCCTTGGACGCAGCCGTTGAGTGCGCCGCCGAGGAAGTCGCCCCAGGAGTGTTTGCGGCCGGTGAGGATGCCGACTGGGTGACCAGCGAACGGCCACGCCCGTCAGCCACAATGTGGATCTTGGTGGTGAGGCCACCACGGGACCGGCCGATGGCCTGGCGTGCCTGCGCCTCGGCCTTGCTCAACCCCTTCTAGCCGCCCCCGCCGCGTGCTGATGAGTCCGGATGACACTGCTGTCGACCTGGGCATGCCAGTCGATACCGTCATCCAGTTCGGTCAAGGCGATGACGTGGGCTTTCAGTTCTGCCCAGGTACCGTCGGCTGCCCAGCGACGGAACCGCTGATAGCAGGTCTTCCACGGCCCGTACCGCTCTGGCAGATCCCGCCACGGCGACCCGGTCCGCTTCACCCAACAGATGCCGTTGATGACCTGGCGGTGATCCCGCCACCGGCCACCACGGGCCGGCTGTGCTGGCAACAACGCCGCCAGCACAGCCCACTCCTGGTTACTCAGATCACCACGCGCCACGACCGGTCTAACGAGCCAACACCATGATCGGCGAGACAAGACCTAGGTGGAACGGCTCCTTCAGGGGGCGATCGGCCGGGCTGGCTGGGTCGGTTTTGTTTTTGTGATGCCTGGCGGTCTGGCCGGGTGAGGGTGGTTGGGCGGTGTGTGTACGGGGGGTGGGGGGCGTCTCAGGGTGGGGGTGGTTCGTTGGGTATTGGGGGGAACGTGATTTCGATGGACAGGCCGCCGGTGGTTCTGGCGTGAGTGGTGATCGCGGCGCCATGGGCGGTGGCGATGGCGTCGACGATGGACAGGCCGAGGCCGTGGCCGCCTTCATGGCCTGCCCGCCGTCCGTCGAGGCGCGCGAAGGGCTGGAACAGCCGGTCTACCGCCTCGGGCGGTACGGCCGGCCCGGTGTTGGCCACCGCCAGGACCGCGCGTCCGTCCCTGGTCGCGGTGCTGAGCTCGACCGTCCCGCCCGCGACGTTGTGGCGGACGGCGTTGCCGATCAGGTTGGCCACCAGCCGTTCGGCCAGCACCTTGTCGCCGAGCAGGGGCGCCGGCCCGATGACGGCGTCCACGGACACGTTCCGGCGGGTGGCGTCGGGACACGCGCGGCGCAGGATCTCGCCGGTCACGGCGGCCAGGTCGACCAGTTGGCGCTCGCCGAGGCCGCTCTGGCCGCTGGCCAGGGTGAGCAGCGCCTCGATGAGGCTTTCCTGCTCGGCGTTGGAGGCGAGCACCTCCGTGGCGACCTCGCGCCAGGTTTCGGCGGTGGTCGCGGGGTCGTCCAGCGCGACCTGCAGCATGGCACGCTCCCGGGTGAGGGGGGTGCGCAGTTCGTGTGAGGCGTTGGCGACGAAGTTCCGTTGGGCGTGAAATGACGCTTCCAGGCGCGAGAACAGCTCATCGAGGGTGTCGCCGAGAGCCTTGAGCTCGTCGTCAGGGCCTCGCAGGTCCAGCCGCTGGTTCAGGTTGCTGGCCGAGATGCGGCGGGCGGCGGCGGTGATCACCGCCAGCGGGCGCAGGATCCGGCCGGCCACGAGCCAGCCGAGCCCGAGGGCGACCACGGTGACGCTCGCCAGCGCGATGGGAGCGGCGACGAGCACCTGCCGCAGGTCGCTCGCTGCTATCCGCTTGGCCAGCGCGACCTCGAGGCTGGAGAGGTCGGGGAGCTGGCCGTCGGGAAGCTGGCCCTTGCCGACAGGGCCGGTAACCGGGGAGACGGTGATGCCACTGGGCGGAAGGCCAGCCTCGTTGATGTGCCCGCCGGGGGCGATGGCGTGCTCAACCAGCACGTAGCTGACGGCGAGCAGGATCGCGCCGCAGGCGAGGAACAGCCCGCCGTACAGGACGGTCAGCCGCAGCCGAGCGGTACGGCGCGGCAGACGCGGCAGACGCGGCAGACGCGGCCAGGTGCGGGGCGTACCTGGCGAGGCCTGGTCCATCACCCGCCTCCGACGCGGTAGCCGCTCTCGCGGACGGTCTGGATCAGCGGCGGATGGCCGAGCTTGACCCGCAGCCGGCCGATGGTGGTCTTCACGGTGGTGGTGAACGGGTCGGCGGCCTCGTCCCACACCCGACGCAGCAGTTCCTCCGCCGGCACCGGCCGACCGTCGGCCCGCAGCAGGCATTCCAGCACGGCGAACTCCTTCGGGGTCAGCGTCAGCGGCCGGCCGGCCCGGGTCGCCACCCGCCGTTCGGGATCCACCGCCAGGTCCCCGAAACCGAGTCCGGCCGCCGGCGGGGCGCCTGGTCGCCTGGCCAACGCCTGGATGCGAGCCACCAGTTCGGTGAAGTCGAACGGCTTGGGCAGGTAGTCATCGGCGCCCATGCCCAGGCCATCGACCCGGTCGCGCACCGACCGCGCCGCGGTGAGCATCAGGATCCGGCTCGCCGAACGGGCCGCCGCCAGGCGCCGGCAGATCTCGTCGCCGTGCACGCCTGGCAGATCCCGGTCCAGCACCACCACGTCGTAGGTGTTCGCCGCCAACCTGTCGAGGGCGTTACCGCCGTCGAGAGCCACGTCGGCGGTCATCCCGCGGTGGCGCAGCCCGGCGGCCACCGCCCGCGCCAGCCGGTCGTCGTCTTCGACTATCAGGACTCTCATCGGCGCTCACCGGTTCCACCATGGCAGGTACTCGTCGCGCGGCCATTCAAAGGTGACAGCCAGGTGACGCCTGGCACGTTCCCGTCACCCGCGATCCCCTACACATGATCCCCGACGGTATCCAGCCGCGAGGAGACGCGAAATGAACGGACGCGGGATGAGCCACAGCGCTCGGTGGGCGACAGTCCTGGGCGCGATCGCACTGACAGGTCTGCTGACGACGGCATGTGGGAATGCCTCGTCCTCGCCCGCCACGGGAAAGTCGACAAGGTCCCCATCAGGGGTCGCGTACTCGGCCTGTATGCGCTCCCACGGGGTGCCGAAATTCCCCGACCCTGACAGCAAGGGGAATTTCCAGGCCGACCCGGAGCAACTCGGGGTCAGCAGCACCCGGTACCAGGCGAGCGAGCGGGCCTGCCAGCACCTGCTCCCGACCGGCGGATCGCTCCAGCAACAGACCAACCAGTGTCTGTGGTTCGGCGATTGCCCGCCTGCCCTGCTGCAGCAACTGATGGACATCGAGCGGAAGTACGCCCAGTGCGTGCGGTCCCACGGAGTGACTCACTGGCCGGACCCCACCCTCAACAAGGGGCGTCCGGCTTTCGACCTCAGCAGCGCCGGCATCGACACGCAGTTCCCGAATTCGTCGCGGTTCAGGCCCGTGGACGGCGAATGCCGGCGCTCGGTGGGCGGCTCGGTGCCCGCGTTGCCGACCTCCTGACGTCCGTGTCCGCCGTACGACGAGGAGAGGGACGACCGTGACGGAAAATGCGATGAATCGTCGCCGGGGCCGGTGGGTGATCGGGGCGTTGGTGCTCGTTCTGGCCACGGCGGCCGCGATGGCGGCTCTGGCAGGCGCGTTCCCGGGGCATGGCCGGCCCGGCGGCGGATCGGATGGCACCGGCTCGGGGACGTCGCTGGCGACCGTGACCCGGCGGTCGCTGTCCGAGCGGACGCAGGTCAGCGGCACGCTGGGCTTCGCGGGGAGCTACACGGTGCTCGGCCCGGGGACGGGCGTGGTGACCTGGCTGCCGGCGGCCGGGCAGGTCATCGACCAGGGTCAGGTGGTGTACCGGGTGGATGAGGCGCCGGTGGTACTGCTGTACGGGTCCGTTCCGGCCTGGCGCGCGCTGGTCGACGGCACGACCGGTGCGGATGTGGCGCAGCTGAACCACGACCTGGTCGCGCTGGGGTACGCGGACCCCGCCGCGGTGGGCTCGTCCTGGGACGAGTTCCACCGGGCCACCAAGGCCGGCGTGGAGAGGCTGCAGAAACACCTCGGCGTGGCCCGGAACGGCGAGCTCTCCCCGGGTGAGGTGGTGTTCCTGCCGACCGCCGCGCGGGTGACCGCGTCGCGGGCCGTTCTCGGCGGGCCCGCGACCGGCCCGGTGCTGGAGACGAGCTCGACGGCGCCGGCGGTGAGCGTCGCGCTGGACGTGGACCTGCGCACCGAGATCAAGGCGGGTGATCAGGTCACCATCACCCTGCCGGATGGCAGCACCACCCCCGGCACGGTCACGGCGGTGGGCAAGGTCGCCACCGCCCCGTCGGCCGGCTCGGATGGTCCGGGCGGCGCCGCCCCGACGGTGCCGCTGACGATCCGGCCCACCGACCCGGCGGCCACCCGCGGCCTGGATCAGGCGCCCGTACAGGTGGCGATCACCACCACCACCGTCCGGGACGCGTTGGCGGTGCCGGTGTCCGCGCTGCTCGCGGTGGCCGGCGACAGGTACGCCGTCGAGGTCGCCGACGCCGGCGGGAGGCGCCACCTGGTACCGGTCTCCGTAGGCCTGTTCGACGACGCGACGGGCATGGTGCAGGTCACCGGGTCCGTCCTGGCAGCCGGGCAGCACGTGGTGGTGCCGGCCACATGACCGCGGTGTTGCAGGTCGAGCAGGTGACCAGGAGCTACCCGGGCCAGCCGCCGGTCACGGCGCTGCGCGGGGTGAGCTTCACCGTCGCCCGAGGGGAGCTGGTCGCGATCGTCGGCCCGTCCGGGTCCGGTAAGACCACGCTGTTGCACGTGCTCGGCACGCTGGACCGTCCCACCTCCGGACGGGTGCGCGTGGCTGGGCTGGACGTCGCGACGTTGAGCGGCCGGGAGCTGGCCACGCTGCGCGCCACCCGCATCGGCTTCGTCTTCCAGCAGTTCTTCCTGGCCGAGCATTCCAGCGTGCTCGACAACGTCGCCGACGGCCTCTTCTACGCCGGTGTCGGCGCCAAGGAACGCCGCGCCCGGGCCGCCGAGGCGCTGGCCGTCGTCGGTCTCGGCGATCGCCCGGACGCGAGACCCACCCAGCTTTCCGGTGGCCAGCGGCAGCGGGTCGCGGTCGCCCGTGCCCTGGTCGGCGAGCCGGCGATCGTGCTGGCCGACGAACCCACCGGCAACCTGGACAGCGCCACCGGCGAGGCACTGATCACGCTGCTGGAAAATCTCAACGCCGCCGGAACCACCATCGTCCTCGTCACCCACGACCGCGACATCGCCGCCCGGCTGCCCCGCCGGATCGAGATGCTGGACGGGCGTGTCGTCGCCGACGTGACCCACACCGGGAGCCGGGCATGACCACCGCACTCACCCCACACCGGCTACGCCCTGCCGACCTGGGCCGGCTGGCCAGCCTCGGGCTGCGTACCCGCAAACTCCGCGCCGGCCTGTCCGCGCTCGGCATCGCCATCGGTGTCGCGGCCATCGTCGCCGTCCTCGGCCTGTCCTCCTCCTCCCAGGCCGGCCTGCTGGCGGAGATCGACAAGCTCGGTACCAACCTGCTCACCGTCACCAACGGGAGGACCGTCGCCGGTGCCAGCGCCGAGCTCCCCACGGCCGCGCCCGGCATGGTCTCCCGGATCGGGCCGGTGACCGCCGTGCAGTACACCGGCGCTGTCGGCGGCGTGAACGTCTACCGCAGCCCGCTGATCCCGCCGACCAACACCAACGCCCTGTCCGTGCGGGCGACCAGCCTCGGCCTGCCGGCCACCGTCGGCACCTCGGTGGCCCACGGCCGGTTTCTCAACCCGGCCACCGCCCGCGAGCCCGTCGCCGTGCTCGGCGCCGCCGCCGCCGGGCGGCTGGGTATCGGCCGGCTGTACCAGGGCGAACGGATCTGGATCGGCCCGTCGCCGGGGATCGGCCAGTGGTTCTACCTGGCCGGCATCCTGCGTCCCGCCGTGCTGGCCCCGGAGATCGACGCCGCCGTGCTGATCGGAGTTCCCGCCGCGCGGGCCCACCTCCACTTCGACGGGCATCCCTCCGAGATCTACCTGCACGCGGCCCCAGACCGGGTCGACACGGTCCACGCCCTGCTCGCCGCGGCCGCCAACCCCGAACACCCCGACCTGGTCGCCGTCTCCCAACCCTCCGACGCCCTGGTGGCCCGCGCTGTCGCGAAATCCGCCCTCAACGGCCTGTTCCTCGGACTGGGCGCCGTGTCCCTGCTCGTCGGCGCCGTCGGCGTCGCCAACACCATGATCATCTCCGTGCTGGAGCGGCGCTCCGAGATCGGCCTGCGCCGCGCCCTCGGCGCCACCAAGGGCCACATCCGCCTCCAGTTTCTGTCCGAAGCCATGCTGCTGGCCACCCTCGGCGGCGCCGCCGGCCTCGCGGCCGGGGCTGCCGCCACCGCCGCCTACGCCCACACCAGACACTGGAACACCGTGGTACCCACCGTCGCCTGGGCCGGCGGACTGGCCGCCGCCCTGCTCATCGGCGCCCTCGCTGGCCTGGTCCCCGCACTCCGCGCCGCACGGATGCCACCCACCCAGGCGCTCTGGTCCCTCTAGGAACCAGGCGCGCGACGGGCGCCGCCCGCCCGTACGTCTCGTCGCCAGGACGCCGGTGACGTGCCGTAGCGGTTCTTGAACGCGCGGCTGAATGCCGCCTCCGAGGTGTAACCGACGTTCTTCGCGATGAGGGTGATGGGAAGTGGAGTGTCGCGGAGCAGGTCGGCGGCGGCGTCCAGGCGTACGTGCGCCAGATAGGTGGCTGGCGGCTTCCCGACGTGAGCGACGAACCGCGCGGCAAACGCCGACCGGGAAAGGTTGCAGGCTCGGGCCAGGTCGTCGACCGTCCAGTCGCGGCCCGGCTCCCGGTGGATGGCGCTCAGGGCCGGACCGGTCTGCGGGTCCAGCGCACCGGCCAGCCAGTTCGGTTCGGCGTCCGTACCGCCGGCCCAGGCGCGCAGAATCTGGATGAAGATCAGATCGAGGATGCGGGCGACCATCACCGCCGATCCCTGAGAGGGCGACTGCATCTCGAAGAGGAGCATCCTGCGGGCCACATCGAGCCCCTCGAGCGCGGGGCCGTGGGCGCCGCGCAGGATGATCGCGGCCGGGAGGCTGCCGAGCAGGTGGCTCGCCTGCGGGTCGCCGATCGTGAATGTTCCGCAGAGCCAGCGCGCCGGCTCGGGTGCGTCGTTGCCGGACACGCCGGCGCCCACGATCCCCTGCGCGCCGTTGCCCGCGTCGCTGAGGTGATGCGTGTCGCCGCGCGGGAGCAGGACGACATCGCCGCAGCTCACGTGCTTGACGTCCGGGTCTCCGGCGATCCGGAGCACGAGTTCGCCCGCCTCGATGATGTGCAGGCTGCCGATATCGGCGAAGCCGATCGAGAAAGTCCGCGGCGGAGCGTACGCGACGATTCGCTCTCCGCTCAGACGGACGCTCCGGAGCAGCTCCGAGAGCAGGTCGTGCGTCTGACCACCTACGTCAAGACCGAGCGCGGCGTCCCCAAACGCTGGCGGATCGGCAAACTGTGCCGGCGGAGCTGTCATGGTCGTTGCCCATTCCTCTCACTACGGTCGACAGGCAGTGAGTGGAGCCACCACCGGATGGAATTGCGTGTCCCAACGTCTTCCATCGGTGGGGCAGCTGCGCTACCGCGGTTTCGTCCGACGCCATCGTCCAGGCCTGGATCCGCTCGCTCGTGCCAACCGAGACTAACAACCAGGAGATCATCCGTGACTGAGCAAGGGCCGACCAAGATCAGCTTCGTCTATTCCAACCCGAAGGACCCGGACGCCTTCGAGGCGGCCTACCCCGAGCAGCTCGCGCTGGCACGCAAGCTCCCCGGCCTGACCCGGCTGCAGGCGTCGAAGGTCTGGCCCAAGGAAGACGGCAGCCCCACCCCGGCGTACCGGCTGTTGGACCTGTACTTCGCCGACTACGCCGCGGCCAGCGCCGCCGCCGCGGAGGCGGGCTCCCTTGTCGGCGCCACCCTCGAGCACGCCACCGGAGGCGTGGTGATCGCCTTCGCGGAAGTCCTCGAGGACGCCTAGTACTACCTGGTACTGGCGGTGACGTAGGACGCGGGCGGCCATCGCGCGATCGTGACGGGTTACCTGGACTCGTCCGATCGTGCGGTGGCCGCGGCTCTATGGTGGTCCGATGGCATCGGTCAAGCAGTTCCAGGTCACCTTCGACTGCGCGGAACCTGAGCGCGTCGCTCGTTTCTGGTGCGAAGTGTTGGGGTACGTCGTACCGCCGCCACCGGAGGGGTTTGCCACGTGGGACGATTTCGACCGTACGCTGCCGCCCGAGCGGCAAGGTGCGGCGTTCGCCTGTGTTGATCCCTCGGGTGTGGGTCCGCGGCTGTTCTTCCAGCGCGTTCCCGAAGGCAAGGTCGTCAAGAATCGGGTACATCTTGACGTGCGGGTCGGCACCGGGCTGGTGGGCGAGGAGCGCGTGGCCGCGCTCGAGGCCGAATGCACACGACTGGTCGCGCTCGGCGCGGTACGCGTGCGACTCCTCCCTGCCGATGACGAGAACGAGTCGTGCCTCGTGATGCAGGACATCGAGGGCAACGAGTTCTGCCTCGACTGATCGGCCTGCGAATCCATGACCCCGTCCGAGACGGAACCCCCCCGGGACGTCGGCGCCGATTCGCAGTGGGCTACTGGGGGCGGACGTTGTGGTTGCCGGCGAAGAGGTTTTCGGGGTCGTACCGGCGCTTGATCGCCGCGAGCCGCTGGTGGGTCCGCGGCGGATAGATCGCGGCGACGTCGTCGTCGGTGGCCGAGGTGAGGAAGTTCGCGTAGGCGCCGGTGACGTGGGGCGCGAGCCTCTGCCAGGTCGCTTCCAGACCTGGGCGAGCCGCCGCGACCACCGGCTCCGGACCCACGGTGGTGGTGACGAACATCAGCTCCGCCTGGCGGTGCGCGTAGGCGGTGGCGTCGTCGGGGATTCGGGACACGGCGCCGCCGACGCTGCGAACGGCGATGAACGGCGACCGCTCCGACGCCCCGACCTCGACGAGAATCCGGAGGACCTCGGACACCGACTCCCTGGCGACGAACGCGTTCCGGGTGACCAGCTGGATGCCGGGCGGCGGAGTCATGCCGTCCACGAGCAGGTCCGCATACGGTTTCAGCGCGACGTCGTCGTCGATCACCGTGCCGAGCCGGCGGATCGGGTCGATGGCCCGGGCCGCGAGCTCCGGGTCATCGCCGTCGAAGGCGACGTGGATCTCGACCGGCGCTTCCGGTCCGCCGGCGAAGGGGTTGGCGAAGTCGGCGATGGAGGTGAGCTCCTCCGGGGCGGTGCGGAGGTGATCCGCCCAACCCTGGAGGACGCTGGCCGCTTCCGACGCGGGGAAGGTGATCCGGCCGAAGAAGACGTCTGTCGTGGGGTGTGCCACGAACTCGAAGGTGGTCACGATCCCGAAGTTGCCGCCGCCACCGCGAATCGCCCAGAACAGCTCCGCGTTCTCCTCCGCGCTCGCTCGCACGACCTCGCCGTTGGCGGTGACCACCTCCGCGGCGACCACGTTGTCCAGGGCGAGGCCGTACTTCCTGACCTTCCAGCCGATACCACCGGTCAGCGTCAGCCCGCCGACACCGACGCTCCTGGTGTCGCCCGAGGAGATCGCCAGGCCGTGCGGGGCCAGGGCGTCCGCGACCTGTCCCCAGGTGGCGCCGCCGCCGATCCGCACGAGGTGACGTTCCTTGTCGATGATCGCCACGGTGGCGAGCTCGCCGAGGTCGATCACGACGCCGCCGTCGTTGGTGCCGAAGCCCGGAAAGCCGTGCCCGCCGCCTCGGACGGACAGCGGAAGCCCCGCGCTGGCCACGAATCTGACACCTGCCCGTACGTCACCGACGCTCCTGGGCCGCAGGACACAGGCCGGACTGCCCGAAGCCAGTACCGAGCGGCTGGCCGATTCGTACCCCGCTCCGCCCGGTTCGATGATGTCGCCGCCGAAGTCACGGCGAAGGGTTTCAAGCGCTGGGCTCATGATGTTCCTTCCGCTCACGAGAGGTTGACCGAACACCAGATGCCGGTGAGGCGGTGGTTGTGACAGCGCTGGCCGGGTGACCTGGGCCACACGTCACAAAATGGCGCGGCCCGGAGTCATGTGGGTGGCACAGTCGACCGCGAAGGGGGATCCATCCATGGCCGGCATGTCGCGAACTGCGCCCGAGGATGGCGCCGACCCGGCTACCGAGGCGTTCGTCGGCCACCGCGACCTGCTGTTCACCGTCGCCTACGAGATGCTCGGCTCGGCCGCGGACGCGGAGGACGTGCTGCAGGAGACCTGGCTGCGGTGGGCTCGTGTCGACCTGGACACGGTGCGGGACCAGCGCGCGTACCTGGTCCGGATCACCACCCGGCAGGCGCTCACCCGGCTGCGGACCCTCGGCCGCCGCAAGGAGTCCTACGTCGGCCCCTGGCTCCCCGAACCGCTGCTCACCACCCCGGACGTGGCCGAGGACGTCGAGCTGGCCGAAAGCGTGTCCATGGCGATGCTGCTGGTCCTGGAAACCCTCAGCCCCACCGAACGGGCCGTGTTCGTCCTGCGCGAGGTGTTCGACCTGGCCTACGAGGAGATCGCCGAAGCCGTCGACAAGACCCCGGCCGCGGTACGCCAGATCGCCCACCGGGCGAGGGCACACGTTGCCGAACGCCGGCCCCGCGGCCCCGTCTCCCCTGCCCAGACCCGACACGCCCTCCAGGCCTTCCAGCACGCCGTCAACACCGGCGACCTGCGACAGCTGCTCGACATCCTCGCCCCCGACGTCGTCCTGCTGGGTGACGGCGGCGGAATCGTGCCGGCCGCACCGGCGCCGGTCGTCGGCGCCGACCAGGTGGCTGGCCTGCTGACCGCCAGGGTGGACAGGTCCGCCTTTGCCACCCCGCAGCTGGCACACGTCAACGGCTACCCGGCGTTGATCCTCCGGCTCGACGGCGAGATCAACACCGTCCTGGCCATACGTACCGACAACGGCCTCATCACCGGCCTCTACGCCGTCCGCAACCCCCGCAAACTGTCCCGCATGGAGCAGGAGACCACCTTGCGCCGGACTCCGCCGTGATCGTCGCGCGCCGGAACGGCGTCCCGTCGGCGATGTGGTAGCCACGGCGCGCCGGTGGCCTGACAATGTGATGGTGCGTGAACCGGAGCTGGTCGGGCAGACGGTGGTGGTGATCGGCGGCAGCGCCGGCATCGGACTGGAAGCGGCCCGCCAGGCCCGTGCCGAAGGGGCCGAGGTCATTCTCACCGGCCGCGATCCCGACCGCCTCGAAGGGGCCGCCCAGGAACTCGACGCGCGCTACACCGCCGCCTTCGACGCCACCGACTTCACCCGCCTGGAGCAGTTCTTCGCCGAGCTGCCCGTACCGGTCGACCACGTGATGGTCACCGCCGGCGCCCCGTACTACGCGCCGCTGAACGACATCGACTTCGCGCAGGCACACCACAACGTCGACCAGCACCTGTGGCTGACCCTGCACGTCGCCCGCCATGCCACCGGCACCGTCCGGCCCGGCGGCACGCTGCTGTTCATGAGCGGTACCGGCGCCCGCCGCCCCGCCGTCGGCCTGGCCGTCACCTCGGCACTCACCGCCGCGCTCCCCGCCCTCACCGCGAACCTGGCGCTCGAACTCGCCCCCATCCGCGTCAACCTCATCGCCGCCGGCTTCGTGGACACGCCACTGTCCGCGTCGCTGCTCGGCGACCAGCTCGACAGCCGTCGCGAGCAGCTCCGTGCCACCCTCCCCATCCGCCGCGTCGTCGAACCGGGCGACGTCGCCGCACTCGCCGTCCACCTCATGACCAACACGGCGCTCACCGGGGCCACCTACGACGTCGACGGCGGCCAGCAGGTCCTCTGAGCAGCTCGAACACCCGGCGATGATCGGGAACAGGACCCGACATGGCTGCGCTACCCCTGACGTGCCGGAAATCCACCAAGGAGGCAAGCCATGAGCGTGAGATACGAGTCCGCGAGCGAGCTGGCCGCGGCTCTGCGACGCGCCGCGGAGGCACACGGCCGGCACGAGGAGGAGCTCGGGCGCGAAGACCCCGACTGGCCGGCCTGGTACGCCGGGTACATGGAGCGGGAGCAGGCCGGGCAGCAGGCCGAACCCGGGCGGCGATCGCCTCCGACCGTCACCGTCAAGGGCCTGCCGGACCGGGTCGACCCGAAGGACCTGGTCGCCAGCCAGGCCACCGAACCTCCGCCCGACCCCGAAGGCGGCCGCGACACCGAGACCGACTTCCTGCTCCGCTACGGCGCCGGCGGCGACGGCTGACCCCGCCGACGGGCGAGATGGACCGTGATGCCGGCGGCGACCTCGACCGTCTCGGGCAGGACCCGGACGATCCGGCCGTACACCTGCTCCTGCTCCTCGGCAGGTAGCTGGAGGTAGGCCGAGACCGTCGACAGGTGGCCGACGTAGTCGCGAGCGCTCATCGTCAGGCGCCGCTCGACCTCGCGCTGCTGAACGTCGCCGAACCACTCCGACCGCTGGAGCTCGGTACCCGGCCACTGCATGTCCTGGTCGGGAGGCGTCCCGTCCGGCGACGGAACGTCGTCGCTGTCCAGGAACGGCGCCCTGGCCGCGCGAACAGCGTCCGCGACGGCCGGGTCAGCCGGCTCGATCGGTCCGCCGAATGAGGCGAACACGCCACCCGGCTCCAGCAGCGCGGCCACGCGCGACCACCGACCCTCCGGGTCCGTCCAGTGCAGCGCCGCCGCCGCGTAGACGAGCCCATAGGTCCCGCCCGGTCGCAGGTCCTCGAACGCGGCTTGCACGGTCCTGACGTTCGCCGGCACGTGCCTGCGCAGCTCGGCGAGCATGGCCCCGTCCGGGTCGGTCGCGGTGACCGTGACGCCCCGCTCGGCGAACAGACGGGTCGCCTTGCCGGTGCCGGCGCCGATCTCGAGGGCGGTCCGAACCGGCCGGCCCGCGTACGCCGTCACCATGTCGAAAAGCTCCACGGGATACCCCGGCCGGAACCGTTCGTAGGCTTCCGCCACCCTTCCGAAGCTCAGTGCGCGTCCAGGCATGTCGAGCATCCTCACACGGCCTGCGCCTCGCTCGACGTCCTGGGACGAGTGCTGAGCGTCACGAGTAACGAAGCCGTTGCCAGTGCCGCACCCAACCAGACGGCGGCGTCGACGCCGAAAACGTCGGCGACCAGTCCGCCGAAAAGCGCTCCGAGCGCGATCGAGGTGTTGTATCCCAGGGTGTTGATCGCCATGGCGGCTTCGAAGGTGTCCGGTGCGGAGGCGAGCATGATGTTGACCTGGCACAGGTTCGCGGCGCCGAAGGAAAGTCCCCAGAGGACCACTGCGAAAATCAGCCCGGGTTTCGTGTGACCGATCGTCAGTAGCAGGAGCATCGACACCACGATTCCCGAGCAGGCCACGATGAAGCTGGCCCACAGGTTCCTGGTCACCGTGTATCCGGCGATGAAGTTTCCCGCCGCGCCTCCGACGCCATAGATCACCAGCAAGGCGGTGATGAAGGTGGCCGTGGCGGAGGAGTTCCGCTCGGCGAAGGGGCGGATGAAGGTGTACGCGGCGAAATGGCCGAGCACGTACAGGGAAACGGCGATGATGACGACACGCAGCCGCATGTTCCTGACCGGAAGGCCGAAGACGTCCCGGACCGGCACCGCGTTCCGCGAGGGTAGTGAGGGGACCGTGGCGGTGACGGCGACGAACACCAGCGCGCTCAGGCCGCTCCAGATGAGAAACGTGGTCCGCCAGCTCGTGAGGCTTTCCAGGTACGTACCCAGTGGCAGGCCCACCACCGTGGCGATCGAGATGCCGGACAACGCGACCGCGGACGCCCTGCTGGCGTGCCGCTCCGGAACAAGGCGCATCGCCATGCTCACGCCGATGGCCCAGAACACGCCGTTGGCAAAGCCCATGACCAGCCGCGTCGCGAGGACCAGCGGAAAGTTCGGCGAGAGGGCGGTGATCAGGTTGCCCACAGCCAGGATGGCCAGCAGCGTGGACAGCAGTACCCGCCGGTTGACGCGCCTGGTCCACGCCACGATGAAAGGCACGCCGAGGCCGGCCGAGACGCCGTACAGGGTGACCATCAGCCCGGCGACGCCGACCGCGATACCCAGGCTCGAACTTATCGGAGTGAGCAGGCCGACCGGCATCAGCTCGGTGGTGACGAAGGTGAACAGGCTGGCCGTGATGGCAGCGACACCGAGCCATGATCTCGCGGTCGACTGCGACTCCTTCTCGTACGTGATCATTTCCGGGGACCCATCGACTCGTCGTCCTCTCGATTGATCTGCTCCTATTCGGAGTCTGATCGAGGCCGGATCAATGAGTCCAACACATGCTTGTCACTCCATCGATCTCGATACAAGATTGATCGATGGAGCTCCAGCAGATGCGCTACGTCCTCGCGGTCGCCGAGACGAACAGCTTCACGCGGGCCGCCGCGCGGTGCCTGGTCGTCCAGTCCGCCCTCAGTCACCAGATCGCGCGCCTGGAACGCGAACTGGGCGCCAGACTCTTCGAGCGCACCAGCCGCCGGGTGCGGCTGACCGCGGCCGGTGCGGCGTTCCTGCCGGCCGCCCGCCAGTGCCTGGACGCCGCCGAGCGCGCGGCCGCCGAGGTCGCCGCGGCCGTCGGGGAGGTACGCGGCCGGCTGGCCGTGGGCCTGATCCCCACCGTCGCCGCGGTGGACATCCCGGCCGCGCTGCGTGACTTCCGCCAGCGGTACCCGCACGTGCGCATCGGCCTGCGCGTGGGCGCCAGCGAGGACCTCGCCGAGCACGTCAAGCGGGGAGCCGTCGACGTGGCCTTCCTCGGCTTGCCGACCACGGCCCGACCGCAGGGCGTCGCCACCCGGGAGCTCGCCCGTGACCGCCTGGTCGCCGTGGTGGCGCCGGGCCATCCACTCGCCGGCGAACCGGCGGTCAGCCTGCGCAGGCTCTCTTCCGAGGTATTCGTGGACCTCCCGGCCGGGACAGCCGGACGGGCCCAGTCCGACCAGGCCTTCGCAGCCGCCGGTCTCGACCGTGACGTCGCCTTCGAAGTGACCACCGCGGACTTCATCGCTCAGCTCGTCAGGCAGAACCTCGGCATCGCCATGCTCCCGTCCGCATGGGCCCCCCAGCTCACCGACGTGGTGACCATCGAGGTCACCGACGCCCCTGCCCGCGTCGAGTACGTCATCTGGAGCCCCACCAGCCCGACACCAGCGGCGACCGCCTTCCTCGCCGTACTCGACATCACGCCCCAAGATCGACACAACCCGTGAGGCAGGGGAGAACACCGTGACCGGTCAGGAAGACCCCCACCGCCGAGCATTGATCGCATTCCTGAGCGCTGGTACGGCGCCCGCGCCGGCAACTGCTCAACTGGTCTCCGCTCTCGCCGCGGCGCGCCGAGCTGTGGCCGCCAGTCGCTCCCGGGGCCGCCCGCTCACCGAGTGGCTCGAAGGCGAGGTACGCCTTGGCGGCCTGCGGGAGAACGCGGCCGTGCTGGCCGCGATGGAGGTTCCCGAGATTCGGCAGACCGTCGCTCGGCGGTTCCGCCGGGAACACCCGGACAGGGCGGACCTCCTCGCCGAGATGCTGACCTACCTGTAGCGGAGAACCCGCGGACGGCGGCCAGCCGCCGAGGAGGTCTCAACCTGGCGCTGGCAGCGGTGGGTGCGGGGGTGGGATGCGGGCGACGGCGTACAGGCTGGCGGCGGCGAGGAGACAGCCGCCGGCTCGGGTCGGCGGTCGGTGTCAGTTGCCGCAGCACCCCGACTCGGGCATCGAGGCCGGCACGGCGGCGAGCTCCAGCGCCTGGGCGGAGGAGCACACTCCGGTCTCGGGGAGTTCGAGCCGTACCTGCCGGGCGGCCTCCCAGTCCCCGGCCAGGGCGGCGACCACCGAGCGGACCTGCTCGTACCCGGTGGCCATCAGGAAGGTCGGGGCGCGGCCGTAGCTTTTCATCCCGACCGCGAAGTAGCCCGGCTCGGGATGGGCCAGCTCATCTACGCCGTGCGGCGGGACGGTGCCGCACGAGTGCAGGTTCGGGTCGATCAGCGGGGCCAGCGCCCTGGTCGCCCCGAGGATCGGGTCCAGGTCCAGGCGCAGCTCGCCGGCCAGCGTGTGGTCGGGCCGGAACCCGGTCGCGGCCACCACCCGATCGGCCGCCACCCCGCGCTCGACCCCGGCGGCGTCCACGCTGACCAGCCGCAGGCCGCGGTCGTGGCGCTCGACGCGCTGGACGAGGAACCCGGTGTGCGGCACGACCCGGCCCTGGCTCACCAGCTCCCGCAGCCGGCTGCCCAGCGCGCCGCGGGCCGGCAGCTCGTCCGTGTCTCCGCCGCCGTAGGCACGCGACGGGTCGCCCGCGCGGATCACCCAGCTCACCTCCGTACCGGGAACCTCCCCGGCCAGCTCGGCCAGGGCGAGCAGGGTGGTGGCCGCCGAATGCCCGGCACCGACCACCACGGTGTGGCGGCCGGCGTACCGGTCCCGGTCGGCGCCCGCCACCTCCGGCAGGGCGTGCGCGATCAGCTCGCCCGCCTCGCGCTCGCCGTGGGCCGGCAGCCCGCTGGCACCCAGCACGTTCGGCGTCCGCCAGGTACCGGAGGCGTCGATGACCGCCCGCGCCAGCATGTCCTCGGCGCCGTCCGGGCCGACCAGCCGGACCAGGAACGGGGTGGCCTCCCGGCCGGCCGAGCGCATGCGGTCCAGCCCGAAGCGGCTGACGGCGACCACCCTGGTGCCGTAGCGCAGGCGCGCGGCGATGCCGGGGAGCGCAGCCAGCGGCGCCAGGTAGTCGGTCACCAGGTCGCGCCCGGTGGGCAGCACCTCGAGGTCCGGCGCCCGCCAGCCGGCGGCCGCCAGCAGCCGGCCGGCGGCGGCGTCTATGTTGTAGCGCCACGGGCTGAACAACCGCACGTGCCCCCACTCAGCCACCGCCGCGCCCGGCCGGTCCCCCGACTCCACGACCGCGAACGGCAGCTGCCGCTCGGCCAGGTGCGCGGCGGCGGCCAACCCGACCGGGCCGGCACCCACCACCACGACCGGCAGCTCCGCCAGATCCCTCATCACGTCTCCCTGTTCCGAAGTGTCAGGTCAGCAGGTGCGCGGGCTTGCCCATCACCACGTCGGCGGCGGTCGGGAAGCACTCCACGCAGCGGGGGTTGACGCGGTACCGGTTGGCGGTGCCGTCGGCCTCGGCCAGCACGAACCGCACCTGGGCGAGGATTTTCAGGTGGTGGGAGACCGTCGACTGGGCGACACCGACGGCCGCGACGATCTGCCCCACGCTCATCGATTCCCCGCGCCGGGCCAGCAACTCCACGATCTGGATCCGGGTCGGATCCGCCAGCGCGCGGAAGCACGCCGCGTACTCCTCGGCCACCGCACGGTCCAACAGCGTGTCCACCTGCCCCACCTTAATCGATAATCGACGATTGACGATGAATCTGGCCGGTACGGTCGGCCAGCATCCACACCGTCGTGACGACCAGCCGGGCGAGCGCGACCAGCGTGGACGCCTCGACGCGCTCGGCGGTGTCGGCCGGGCTGTGGTAGCCGGGCATCCCCGCGCCGATCCCGACCGCGCCCAGCCCGGCGGCGGCGTAGCGACGGTTGTCGGAGGCCACCGGACCGGCCCGCAAGGCCACCCCGGCCTGACGGCCAGCCTGGTCCAGCGCGGCCAGCAGCGGATGAGCCGGACCGCCGGCCTCCACCGCGGCGGCGCCCTCCAGCCGGCCGGCCCCGTCGACATTGATCACCAGCGGACGCCTTCCAGCCGCGACCAGCTGAGCGGCGTGGTACGCCGAACCATCCGCGCCGGTCTCCTCGCCGTCCAGCAACGCCACCTGGACGCCCAGCCCGGCGGGCGGCGCCGCGGCCAGCAGCCGGGCGGCCTCCAGCACGACGGCCACGCCGGTGGCGTTGTCCGAGGCCGCCGGCAGCCGGAGCCGCGGATCGTCGCCGACGCCGTCGTGGTGGGCGCACAGCAACACCTCGACCGGGAAGCTGGACGGCCGGCCGAGCGGAGCGACCAGGTTGGCCGCTGGCACCGGTACCCGCCGCAACGGCACCGAGGCCGTCACCTCGACCTCGCCGTCACCGGTCGCCGCGCGGGCCAGCTCGGCGTGGTGGTCGGCCGCGACCGCCAGTATCGGCACCGGTCCGGCGGCCGGCCCGGCGAGCCGCTTGGGAAGCCAGCCGCCGGCATCGCGCGTCGCCTGGACCAGCAGTCCCCGCGCGCCCTCCGTGCCGGCACGCCGCGCCAGCACGGCGAGACCGGTACCGAACCCGGCGGGTACCAGCACCCACCGCCCGGACCAGTCGTCGGCGGCGGGCCCGACCACGCCGCCGCGCAGCGGCGCCGGCTGGTCGGCGGTGGCCAGGTGCTCGACGAAGTCGCGGCGATGCCGGAGCTCCGGACCTCCGGTCCACGCCAGGGACGGAGTCGCCGTCAGCTCCGGCACGGCCGCCACCGTGAACTCCTGTACCCGCACCGCCGGACCGCCGCCCAGCTCGGCGAGCTGGCCGGCCAGCCACTCCCTGGCCGCTCGACCCCCACGCGAGCCGACCCGCCGGCCGGCGAACTCCTCCCCCGCCAGCGTGGCGACCGTGGCCCGCATCCGCTCCGCCGAGACCCGCCCGATCGCGGAACGCTGGAGGATCATCCGCAGCAGCCCGCGCCGGACGCCACCGCGTCGGCCTTCGCCTCCGGCGTGCAGCACCCGTCCCCGGCGTCGGTGGTGCCGGCGTCGGTGGTACCGCAGCACCCGCCCTCCGGCGACGTGCCGCAGCACCCGCCACCGGTCGAGGCCACCTCGAAGGCCTCGGCCGGATCCCCGAGGAACCCACCCGCCGGCTCCGCCACTTCACTCATGAACGCCACCTACCCTGCTGTCTAGATATCAATCGAAGCAAGCTTGCCGGTTGTTTTGAGATCTGTCAATATAGAGTCATGTCAAAGCAGGTGGTGGAGCTCGCGCCCGCCCCGGGCACGTGCTGCGACCCGATCAACGCGGCCGCCCTGCCGTCGGACCAGGCAGTCGAACTCGCCCGGGCCTTCAAGGCGATCGGCGACCCCGTACGCCTCCAGCTGCTGTCGATGATCGCCTCGGCGACCGAGGGCGAGGCCTGCGTGTGCGACCTCACCCCCGCCTTCGACCTGAGCGGGCCGACCATCTCCCACCACCTGAAGGTGCTGCGCGAGGCCGGGCTCATCGACTGCGAACGCCGTGGCACCTGGGTCTACTACTGGATCATCCCCGGCAAGCTCCAAGCTCTCGGCCAGCTCCTGCGCATCCCCCCGGGGCCGGCCAGGTGAAGATCGTCGTGGACGACCTGACGGGCCCGGCGATCGCCCGGTTCCTGGACGAGCACGTCCGGGAGATGCGGTCGATCACGCCCCTGGAGAGCAAGTACGCGCTCGACCTCGACAGCCTCCGCGATCCCGCGATCACGTTCTGGTCGGTCATGGACGGCGCGACCCTCGTGGGTTGCGGCGCGATCAAGAGACTGGACGACCACCACGCGGAGCTGAAGTCCATGCGCACCGCGCCCGCCCGCAAGCGGAGCGGCGTCGCGACCCTGCTGCTGGACCACATCATCGCCGAGGCCGGACGCAGGGGATACACGCGCCTGAGCCTCGAGACCGGCACGGCCGAGTTCTTCCGGCCCGCCCGCAGGCTCTACGAGAAGTTCGGCTTCCAGTACTGCGAGCCGTTCGCCGACTACCAGCCCAGCGCCCACAACACGTTCATGACGAAGGCACTCCGGCCACCCGGATGACTCCGCTCTCGACGGCCGCGCCGGTACCGGGGGCCGTTGTCGGCTCCGGGCGGGACATTCGACCCGGGTGCCGCCGGCGAGAGAGCGGGAGCGTGTGGGTGAGGGCGGGCGTTCGGCCCGCGCTCCCGAGCCGGGAGGCGAAACGCCATGATGTGGTACAACCACGGCCCGAGTGCATGGGGTTGGCTGGGGATGGCCACCGGCATGGTCCTGTTCTGGGGCCTGCTCATTCTCGCTCTCGTCCTGCTGGTGCGCGCCGTGGGCAACCAGGGCGCCCAGGGCGGCGGCCGCGGTGCCGACGCGCCGACACCGGAGCGGTTGCTGGCCGAGCGGTTCGCCCGCGGCGAGATCGATGACGAGGAGTACCGGCGCCGGCTGGCGATCCTGCACGGGGATGCCGCCGGCAGGGCGATGAGGTGATGGTGGCTACGGGGTGTGGAGGCCGGCCAGCGTGACCTTGACCAGGCGGCGGATGGCCGGCCGGGAGGGTAGCTCGGTGGCGGCGTTGAGCGCGCTGAGGGTGTAGGCGGCCAGCTCGTCGGGGGCGATGTCGTCGCGTACCTGGCCGGCGCGGGCGGCGTCGGCGATGAGGTCGCGGACGAGTTCGTGGAGCCGCTGGCGGGCTTGGGCCAGGTGGGTGTCCTGGTGCAGGAACGCCACCAGTTCCATGTCGTGGTGGTTGCGGGTCTGGTGGGTGATGGTGGCGTAGGCGTCCAGCACCGCCTCCAGCCGCCGGCCCGGATCGCCGGCGCGCTCCCGCACCTCGGCCAGCTCGTGCAGGTGAGCGGTGATCTGCCGGGCATGCCAGGCGTGCAGGATCGCCTCGATGTCGGGGAAGTACTTGTACAGGGTGGCCCTGCCGATGCCGGCGTGCTCGGCGATCTGCGACATCGTCACCGCCCGGCGGCCGTGTTCGAGCACGAGCGCGGCCGTGGTGTCGAGGATCGCGTCCCGTACCTGCTGACGGTGCGCCTCGATCGTTTCGTCCCACAGCTTCGGCACCCGTCAACCATACGTGATGACACCTGTCGGGACACTCGTCATTGATCGTAGACAGTTGTCTCGATAAGTTGAGCGGCATGGACAACGCACCTGGACACCTCCACCAGCGGCCGGCGGGCACGGTGAGGCCCGAAGACCTGTACGCCAGCACCCCGCCATGGGACATCGGCCGGCCCCAACCGGCGTTCCTGGCACTGGCCGGGGCGGGCGCCATCACCGGCCGCGTGCTGGACGCCGGTTGTGGCACCGGCGAGCACACCCTGATGGCCGCGGCCCTCGGCCTCGACGCGACCGGCGTCGACCTGGCCACCAACGCGCTGCACGTGGCGGAGGAGAAGGCCCGCGAGCGCGGCCTGACCGCACGCTTCGCGCCGCACGACGCCCGCGACCTGCCCGGGCTCGGGGAACTCTTCGACACCGTGCTCGACTGCGGCCTGTTCCACCTCTTCCGCGGCGCGGACCGGGCCGCCTACGTCCGCGGCGTGCGCTCGGTGCTGGTGCCCGGCGGCCGGTACCTCATGCTGGGTCTCCGCGACGACCAGCCCGACCCGCGCTGGCCGCACCAGCTCGGCCGCGCGGACATCACCGCCGCCTTCGCCGAGGGCTGGCGGCTCGACACCGTCGAACCGACCACGATGGATGTCACCGTCGAGCCGGACCGGGTGCCGGCCTGGCTGGTCACCGCCACCCGGATCGGCGCGTGACCGCCATGCTGGCCTGCGAAACCACCATCGAGATCGACCGCCCGGGCCGGTACCTCGCCCAGCTCTGCCGGCACGCCGCCGCGATGGGCGCGACCGGCGGCGGCCACCGGCCCCGCGCCCACGCCACCGCCGCCGCCCTGACCCGCGGTGATGTCCAGGTGCACGCCGAGTACTCCGACACCCACGGCCTCATCACCCTCGCGCCCTGGGGCCGCTGCACCCTGACCGCCGGCACCGACGTCCTCACCCTGCGGATCGAGGCCACCGACCCGGACGCCCTGCGGCGGATCCAGGAGATCCTCGGCCGCGACCTGGAACGGTTCGGCCGCCGCGACGGAGTGTCCGTGACCTGGCCGCCGCCGGAAACCACCGACGACGCGGCCCCCATGGTCCCGGCCGGCACGCCGGCCGCGCGCCGGCACCGCCGTCGCAACACCATCCTGCTCGGCGCGCTCATCGCCGTGGCGGTCGCCGTCCACCTCGGACTCGGCGCCCTGATCGTGACCGACTCGCGCTGGCCGAGCATCACCGTGGACGCCCTCGTGGTCATCGTCCTGGGCATCGTCCTGGGCAAGACCGCCCTGGTCTGGCTCGCCCACCGCCACGGCCTCACCCACCGGCGCCCCCACCGGCGGGAAGCGAGCCACCGATGAGCACCCTCACCGTCCCCGGCGCCCGCCTGCACTACGACCTGCACGGCAACGGCCCACTGCTGATCCTCCTCCCCGGAGCCAGCGGCGACGCCCGGCCCTTCACCACCACCGGCTTCGCCCAACACCTGGCGGCACACCACACCGTGCTCACCTACGACCGGCGCGGTTTCTCCCGCAGCGACCTGAACGGCCCCCAGGACTACCACCACCGCCTCGACACCGACGCCGACGACGTAGAGCACCTCATCCAACACACCGGCCACCAGACCGCGACCGTCTTCGGCACCAGCTCAGGCGCCCTGGTCGCGCTGCGCCTGCTCGCCCGCCACCCGACAGCGGTCAGCACCGTCATCGCCTACGAACCGCCCGCCCTCCGGCTCCTGCCCGACTACCAGCACTGGACCGACCTGTTCCACCGGATCTATGACCTGTACCGCAGCGCCGGCATCGAACCAGCACTGCACGAGTTCCGCACCCACACCTTCACCACCACCGACCGCCACGCCATGACCCGCGCCGCCGACCTCACCAACCCGCAGATCCGCGCCAATGCGACCTACTGGTTCGAACACGAGCTACGCCAATACCCCGCCGACGACCTGCACCTGGACACGCTCGCCACCCACGCCGCCAGGATCGTGCCCGCCGCCGGACGGGACTCCCGCGACCACGTCTGCCACCAGGCCAGCCTGGAACTCAGCCACCGGCTCGGCCGAACCCTGGCCGAGCTTCCCGGCGGCCACGTCGGCTTCGCCACCCAGCCCGCCGACTTCGCCCGCGAACTCCGCGCGCTCAGTGGTGGTGGGGTGGGGTGAAGCGGAGTACGTCGATGCCGGCGGCGCCGGTGCCGGTGCCGTCGTCGTACTGGGCGGCGTAGACGAGGCCGTCGTGGTAGGCGGGGGTGGCGGCCTCGCTGCCGGTCGGGACGAAGTAGCCGACCTGGGTGGGGTGGCGGGGGTCGCTGACGTCGATGAAGCGGGTGCCCTGGCCGTAGAAGGCCTGGACCAGGATGTTCCCGTCGCCGACTCCGGGCATGGGCGCGAAGAAGTGCGCCGAGCAGTCGGTGTTGGGCTGCTCACCCGGGCTGCCGACCGGCCCCCACTCGCCGACGACCGTGAGCCGGAACGGGTGTTCGGGGGTGGACCGCCACGCCTGCCCGCCGTAGCTGCCGGCCAGCGACACGATCAGCAGCCGGCCGGCGTCGGCGCAGGTGTCGCCGAAGTCCTCGTCGGTGACGAACAGCAGCTCCCCCGGGGCGAATCCGCCGATCGGGCGCAGCGGGTGCCACGAGTTGTGGTCGAAGGTGTAGTTCGGGTCGTCCGGGCTGATGATCTTCCCGCCGGCGTACGGGACCGGGTCGGTGGCGGTCGCGAGCCGGAACCGCCCGGCGACCGGGTCGAAGTGCGGGCCGGAGGTCCAGTACCCGCGCACCCCGCCGGCGCCGGAGGTCCAGGCGACCCCGGCGGCGTCGACGTCGGTGTCGTGCACGTAGTCGGTCACCCCGTCGTTGCGGTGCAGGTCGACCGGGGTGGGGAAGGTGTAGGGGTGGGCGGGGTGGGACATGTCGGTGACCCAGGCCGGCTGCCCGGCCCAGTCCGGGGGCTGGTTGCCGGTGCCGGTGTGGGACGGGCCGCCGCTCCACAGGTACCGGCAGCCGTTGATGCACTGCGAGGTGTGCCCGCCCGGCTCGATCTGGGTGGCCAGCAGCCGCGGGCGCCGCGGGTCGCGAGCGTCCACGACATGGATGGCGGAGGTGCCGGTCTGCTTGTTGCCGCCGAACGCCCGCGGGTCACGGGTGACGAACACCAGCTTGCGGACCTGGTCGACCTGCAGGTGCTCGCCCTCCCAGAACCCGGCCGAGACGTTGTCGCCGGGCAGGGCCAGCGCGGCGGCGGGCAGCTCGCCGATCTGTCGCGGGTGCGCCGGATCAGCCAGCGACCAGGCACGCAGCCCGAACGGGCCGTCGCCGAACATGACGTCGCCGCCCCGGCCCGGGTAGCGGATGAACGCCAGCCCGGTGACCGAGGACGGTGTCGGCACGTGCGCCAGCCAGGCCACGTTCTGGCCGGCGAAGGATCCCGGCGCGCCGGGTCCCGGATCGGCCTTGGCCGCCGCCGGCGCGCCGACCAGCGCGACGGCGACGGCCGAGGAGAGCAGCAGGCGGATCCGGCGCATGAACCCCACACCCTTTGTCCAGATTGGCGGTAGTGGCCTGTTCAGTCGTACTTTGTCTGGTCCGGGCCCGTCAAGCCGGTAACTAGTGGCCGGTGTGGTGGGCATGGGCTTCGTGGTCGGCGTGCGCGTCGGGGCCGCCGCCCATCATCCTGAGCATGTCCCTGCCGCCGGTCCGGTAGAACCGGACCACCAGCACGGCGGCGACGAGCAGGAAGGCGACGTTGAGCCAGGTGGTGTAGTTCCAGCTCACACCCTCGTCCGGCATCTTCGCGTGGCCGCGGTCAGGTACCAGGCCGGTGCCGCCGAAGACCAGCTCGACCAGGTACCCGGCGATGACCATCGCGGCGTAGAAGGTGACCAGCAGGAAGCCGGCCATCCGGGCGCCGTAGTACTTCCGGTAGATGTTGAGGATGGGCAGGATGAGCAGGTCGGCGTAGATGAAGGCGATCACGCCGCCGAAGCTGATGCCGCCCTTCCACAGCACCACCGCCAGCGGCACGTTGCCGATCGAGCAGACGAAGCTGAGCATCGCCACCAGCGGGCCGATCAGCGGGCCCCAGATCTTGGCCGCCGTCGGGTCGCCGGTGAAGAAGAAGTGCCGCCAGAAGCCTTCCGGTACCCAGGCGCCGATCGCGCCGGCGACGAACAGGCCGATGACCAGGTCGCGCAGGATGGCGGCCCACTCCATCACGAACACGTGCGCGACGGAGGTGAACCCCTCCCCCGAGGCCAGCCGGGACCAGAAGGAGCCGGAGCGCTGGATCGACATGTCCATCGCCGCGTGCCCCTCCATGGACCCGGCCAGCCCGAGGTCGGCCTGCGCGCGGGCGTCGCGCAGCAGCTTGTCCCGCAGGAACAGCCGGAACAGCACCGCCAGCACCACGATCATGATCGGGCCGCCGACGAACTCGGCCGCGGTGAACTGCCAGCCCATCAGCAGCGCCATGATCACGCCGAGCTCGATGACCAGGTTGGTGGAGGCGATCTCGAAGGCCATCGCGGCGGTGAAGTCCGCGCCCTTGCGGAACAGCGACCGGGCGAGCGCCACCGCCGCGTATGAGCAGGACGAGGAGGCGGCTCCGAGACCGGACGCCAGCGTCAGGGTGCGGGGCCGGGCGTTGCCCAGCAGCCGTACCACTGTGGAGCGGCGCACCACCGCCTGCACGATCGCCGACAGCCCGAACCCGAGGATCAGCGCCCAGGTGATCTCCCAGGTCATCGAGCCGGTCAGCGACAGTGCGTGCCCGAACGCGTGCAGGATCTCCATCGCGATCCACCTCCCTGTGTGTCCCGGCCACTATACCCCCGAGGGGTATAGAGGCAAGCGTCCCGCGTTATCCGGCCGCCGCCAGGGTGATGGCCGCGGTGTGCAGGACGCCGGCGGTCTGGAACTGGACGAACATCCGCCAGTTGCCTGGCTTGGGCAGCATGGCCTCGAAGGTGAGGGTGGGGCCGCCGTGGTCGCCGTTGACCGTGCCCTGCGGGTGCAGGTGGGCGAAGGCCAGATCGCCCTCGTGGAAGGCGGTCAGGTGGGCGTAGGTGTCCAGGTACGGCTCCAGGTTGGTGACCGGGGTACCGCCCTTGGCCACCGTCAGCGTGAGGGTGTGCGACATCCCGGCCATCAGGTCGCCGGAGGCGGTCACGGTGTAGCCGTCGACCGTGGTGGTCCTGGCCGGCGGCGGGAACGCCGCCTCGGCACCCTCCGCGCCGGCCACCGGAGCATCGACGCTGACCACCACCGGAGTCGCCTTGCCCTTCTCGTTCTTGGCGTTGAAGGAGGCGTAGGCCCGGTACGAACCCGGCGGGGTGGCCGCGATCGGTGCGGACCAGGTGCCGTCGGCCGCCATGGTCGGATGGACGTGCTGGAAGCCGGTCACATCGGAGCGGATCAGGTAGAAGTGCATCAGCTTGGTCTGGTCGGTCTCGAAGGACGTGACCGCCTTGCCGGCCATGTTCATGATCTTGAACTGGTACGTCGTCGCCTGGCCACTCGGCAGCATGGTGGTGAGGGCCTTCATCGTGAAGCCCGCGGAGGTGGCGGACAGCCCGTCGCCGCCCGGCATGTCGTCCATGCCGTCCATGCCCGCCATGTCGGAGGGCCTGGCCGACGGGTTGGTGTGGTGCATTCCCGCCATCGATTCCTTGTCACCGGAGTTACCGGACGAACCGCCGCAGCCGGCGGCCAGGGCCACGGCCGAGACGGCGGCGGCCAGTACCAGGGCGCGCGGACGCGCGAGTACACGGAGAGCAGACATGAGAGAAGGACCTTTCGCGGCGCACGGACAGGACAACCGAGCCGGCCACACCGGGCCGGCAGGTCCTGATCAGGTCCGGGACACGCCCAACGATAGCGGCAACGCACCCGACGAGGGTGGCGCTCGACGCCGACGACCGCGTCCGAACGGCGTGCGCCACCCGGCACGGCGCGCCGGCGGCACCGCGACGAAGCCGACCAGCACCAGGCCGCCGGCCAGGGCGGCGTCCGCCGGCCGGGGCGAGAGCGACACGCAACTGGCGTGCGAGGCACCGTCCGCACCGGGTGCCGGCGCCGTGAAGTGGGAGACGTGGCCGGTGGCGGGCGCCGCCATCGCGGCCTTCCCGCCCGTCATGGCGCCCATGCCGCCCATGGCACCCATGCCGCCGGTGCCGTGACAGTCGCCGGCGCCGATCCGGGTGCCGTGCATCAGGAACAACCCGGCCAGCGCGGCAGCCACCGCCAGCAGGCGGACACCCGCCCACCAGGGCGGGCGTACCGGCACGCGCCGGGCCATCCAAGCCTCCCCGGAGTGTCGGAGTTCGCGGGTCGTCGCCGGCCGACAGTACCAACCGCCGGCCGCGCCCCGGTACCGCTCCACCGGCGACCTCGTCGGGCTCGGCGTCAGGTGACGGGGTCGGTGGTGGGGGTCAGGGTGGTCAGGCGGAGTTCGTTGGGGAGCAGCGGGAGGGTCTGGCCGTAGTAGGAGCCGGCGGTGCGGGGTCCGACGACGAAGGTCTCGACCGGGGTCAGCGGCGAGGCGTCGGAGTCCGCGTCGGCGGGAACGCGGTAGCGGGTCACCCGGACGTTGGAGCTCCGGAAGGCGGCCGGGAGGTTGGTGAAGACGACGCGGGAGTCGTAGCCCTGCTGGCCGGTCCACTGGTAGTTCCAGGTCAGCGCGGCGACCGTGGTCGCGTTGGCGGCGGCGAGCCCGTACACCCCGGTCCCCCGCGAGGACAGCTGGTCGGAGGTGGCCCTGTACCGGGTGCCGGGCAGCATCGCCATGGCCCGCACCATGTCGTAGTACGGCCGGGCCACGCCGGTGCCGGTGTCCGCGAACAGGTCCTTGCGGTCGTTGTCCGGGTGGTCGATGGTCCAGTCGAACGGCACGATGCCGCCCTGTTGCAGGTACCAGTACCGCAGCGAGGCGAGCGCCGCGGCCTGGATGTGCCAGTCCGCGGACAGGCCCAGCGACGACTCGCGGGTACCCGGGAAGACACCGGTCTCGGTGACCAGCACCGGCCGCGCGGCCAGCCCGCGGGCGGACAGCAGGCCGTCCACTCCCGCCTTCTCGGTCTTCACGATGGCCGGGTAGTCCTTGTTGGCCGTCCAGTCACCGGTGCCGGAGATGTTGATGAGGTACTGGTGGTAGGACACGAAGTCGAGCCGCTTGGCGGTGTCGGCATCCGCCTTGTACGCGTCGAGGAACGCGCCCAGCCGCGCGGTGCTGAACACGTCGAGCGTCGGCCCGCCCACCTGGATCGCCGGGCCGGGCAGCCCGAGCGCGTTGACCGCGTTCACCACCCGGTACATCAGCTGGTACTTGCGGTAGTAGCCGGGCACGTCCGCGGTGCTGGGGACGGCCTCGTTCTCCACCTCGAGGTACTGGATCCTGGGGTACCGCGCCTTGTAGTGGGCCAGCATGTCCCGCTCCGCCGCGAACAGCCGGTCCGGCGTCCACGAGCCGCCGCCGACCAGCGTGTCGTAGCCGGACGACCAGTTCACCAGCACGCTGTCCGCCAGCGAGCTGTACGTGGCCAGGTAGTCGTACCACTTCGCGTAGTCCGGCGTGCCCGTCGCCGGGTCTACGGTGTCGGTGAAGCGCAGCCACACCCGCGCACGCTGGAGACGCAGCGCGCTCAGTTCGTCCATGGTGGACGGTCCGTACCGCCAGCTGTTCGGCGTCGCGGACAGCTGGCCGCCCGGCGCGAACGGGAAGGCGCCCTGGCTGGCGGACAGGTCCACGGTCACCGTGCTCGCCACGTTGGCGCTCGCCGCCTGCCCGGCGGCGCGCGTCACCGACGCCACCGCTCCGGACGCCGCCAGCACCGCCGCCACGGCCGTCCCCACGCGCACCAGCACGCGCCGCCGCATCGCACCCTCCCTCGCCACGGATCCGCCGACGCCATCCTTACCCACGCTCCGCCGTCTCATGCGGCCGTGTGGAAGACCGGCCAGCACACCTCCGTACGCCACCGCGTCTCGTCCGGGGTGTCGCGCGGACCGACCAGGTAGTACTCGCGGATCGGACCGTCGACGGCCAGGGCGTGGCGGGCCACGTGGCCGGCGAGCGCGCCGTAGGCACGGTCGACCTCGCTCGGGCGTCCACGGTGGGTGATCACGGCGAGCTCGGCGCCGGGGATGACCCGCTGGCCGACCCGGCCCATCGGTCGCACCGGAGCGTCGCAGGGCAGGAAGATCGTCGCCTCGCCCCGGTGGTGGGTGAACAGGTCGTCGGCGAACAGGCCGCCGGCCGGACCCGCGACCGCGATCTTCTGCGCGTCCAGGGTCGCGTGCAGCTCGCCGAGCGCGCCCCGCAGCCACAGGGCCGAGTCCTCGGCGTCCACGGTCTCGGAGATCGCCGCGGCCGGTGTGGGCGGCGTGGCGCGCAGCTGGATGTCGTGCGGGGTACCGGCCGCGGGAGACAGCAGGTCGCGGAGTGACGCGATGGCCGCCTCGGTACGGCCGAGCTCCTCCTCCAGCCGGGTCAGGTGGGCGGCGACATGGGCGTTGCGCACCCGCGGGTCCGGTGCTGACAGCACCGCCCGGATGCGGTCCAGCGGCATGTCCAGGTCCCGCAGCCGGCGGATGACCTGGGCGGTCGGCAGCTGGTCGATGCCGTACCGGCGGTAACCGGTGTGCGGATCGACCTCGGCGGGCACCAGCAGCTCGATCTCGTGATAGTGCCGCAGGGTCTTGACGGTCAGGTGGCATGCCCGCGAGAAGTCGCCGATGGAGAGCGAGGCTGTCATGCGGCCCATTCTGGCGTCTCCCCCAGCGGGAGAGTTCCGGTCGATCCGGCCGTTGACCCGGCCGTCGCTGGAGCGCCGAGCCTGGTCACCATGACTGAGATGACACATCCCGAGGAACTGGTCCGCCGGTACGTCGCCGTGTGGAGCGAACCCGACCCGGACGCCCGCCGCGAGTCCGTCGCCGCGCTGTGGGCGGACGGCGGCGTCGAGTTCGTGGAGGGCGCGCAGTTCCGGGGTCACGCGGAACTGTCCGAACGGGTCGCGCACGCGTACGAGGCCTTCGTCGGCAGCGGCCGGTACGCCGTGACCAGCGGCGACGATGTCACCACCCATGGTGACATCGTCACCTTCACCGTCCAGCTCACGGCCGCCGGCGAGGTCGACTGGGCCGCCCGCGTCTTCCTGGTCGTCGGCGACGACGGCCGGATCCGCGAGGACTACCAGCTCACGGTCAAGCCCCTGCCGGCGTGACCGGTCAGCGGTCGGCGAGCAGGGGTTGGTCGGGGGTCCAGGGGTCGCCCCGGCGGCGGCGGGCGATCGCGGAGAGGGCCTCGAGGACGACGCGGTTGCCCAGGTAGGCGGTGACCTCGGCGTGGTCGTAGGGCGGGGAGACCTCGACCACGTCGAGGCCGACCACGGGGAGTTCGAGGCAGACCCGGCGCACGGCGTCGAGGAGCTGGCGGGAGGTGAGGCCGCCAGGCTCGGGGGTGCCGGTGCCGGGGGCCATTCCGGGGTCGACCACGTCGATGTCGACGGAGAGGAACACCGCGTCGCAGTCGTCGACGGCGATCGTGAAGGCCTCGTCCAGGCATTCGTCCAGGCCGCGGGCGACGACCTCGCTCATCTCGTAGGACCGCATACCCCGCGCTGCCATCCACTCCAGCGTCGCCGGTCCCGGCCAGTACCCGCGCAACCCGATCTGCAGGAACCGGTCGCCGCGCGCCGCCCCGGACTCGATCAGCCGGCGCATCGGCATCCCGTGCCCGTACAGCGAGCCGAACGCGCCGTCGCCGGTGTCCGCGTGCGCGTCGAAGTGCACCACCGAGACCCGCCCGGCCCCGTACACCCTGGACACCCCGGTCACGTCCGGCAGCGCGATCGTGTGGTCGCCGCCCAGTACCACCGGGATCGCGCCGGCCGCGGCGATCGCGTGCACGGCCTCCTCGATGGCCCCGATCGAGCGCTCGATGTCGCCGTTGAACAGCGACACGTCCCCGGCGTCGACCACCCGCAGGTCGCGCAGCGCGTCCACGCGCAGCGCCAGCGACGGCCGCGAACCGTCCTGCGGCAGGTAGCAGGCCTGCCGGATCGCCGAGGGGCCGAACCGGGTACCCGGCCGGTGCGAGGTGCCGCCGTCGAACGGCGCCCCGATCACCACCACGTCCGCGTCGATGGCGGACAGGTCCGCCCTGGGCACGCCCAGGAAGGTCATGTCCGGCCCGAAGAGGGTGCTCATGGACACAGGATGTCAGGTACACGCTGGTGGGCGATCATGTGCAGTACGTTGGGGGTCGGGGGGAGCGGGAGGGCGCCGATGCGGGTGGCTGGGGCGGTCGCGCTGGTGACGGGGGCCTCGTCGGGGATCGGGCGGGCGGTCGCGGTGCGACTGGCCGGGGCGGGGGCCCGGGTGGTCGCGCACGGGCGGGACCCGGACCGGCTGGCGGAGCTGGCGGCGGAGATCGACTGCGTGACGCTGACCGGGGACCTGGCCGAGCCGGCGGTACCGGCCGAGCTGGCCGCGGCGGCAGTGGCGGCGGCCGGACGGGTGGACATCCTGGTCAACAACGCCGGGCTGGGCTGGGCGGGACGGTTCGACGCGATGCCGGCCGCGGACGTGGACCGGCTGGTGGCGGTGAACCTGCGGGCGCCGATCGCGCTGACCAGGGCGCTGGTACCCGGGATGGTGGCCGGCGGGGCCGGCCACGTGGCGTTCGTCAGCTCGATCGCCGGGCGGACGGCAGTGGCGGGCGAGGCGGTGTACGCGGCGACCAAGGCGGGGCTGGACGTGTTCGCCGAGAGCCTCCGCTGGGAGCTCGGCGGGACCGGGGTGACCGTGGGTGTCCTGGTGCCGGGGGTGGTCGACACCGGGTTCTTCGAGCGCCGGGGCCTGCCGTACGACCGGCGGCGGCCGCGGCCGGTCCCGGCGGCGGAGGTCGCGGCGGCGCTGGTGGGGGACATCGGATCGGGCCGCCCCGAGCGGTACCTGCCGCGCTGGCTACGGACGGCGGTGGTGGTCAGGGCGGCGCTGCCGGGCCCGTACCGCCGGCTGGCCGCCAGGTTCGGGCAAAAGGTGTGAACTACGCCACGGAGCGGCGACGGCACGGCACGTCGGGTGACGATGTCAGGTAACCACGGTAGGACGGGACGGCGGGAAGGAGGCCCGGTGACCACGCTCATAAAGATCGCCGCACCGGCGGCGGAGCGCCGGAATCGGGCGCCGGCGCGCTGATGCTGCTCGTCGTCCTGCTCAGCCTGATCGCCGCGTTCCTGTTCGCCGCGGCGGCGTCGGTGCAGCAGCACGCGGTCCGCGCCACCGCCCCCGCCGAACCCGGGACGATGCCGGCCAGCGAGATCGCCCGCCCGCTCGTCATCCTGCTGCCGCTGCTGGCGCTGGCGCGCCGGCTGATCAGGAGCAAGCTGTGGCTGCTGGGCTGGTGCACGAACCTGGCCGGCTTCCTGACCCAGGCGGCCGCCCTGAAGGTCGGCTCGGTGGCGCTGGTCCAGCCGCTGCTGGTCACCCAGCTGCTGTTCGCGATGCCGATGGCGTCGGCGTGGCGGCGCCAGTGGCCGCTGCACCGGGACTGGCTGGCCGGCATGGCGATCTGCGGCGGCGTGGCGGTGTTCCTGTCGGTGCGCGGCACGGCGCCGCTGAGCGGCGATCCGGACCGCTGGCGGGTGATCCTCGCCTGCGTGTCCGCCGCCGGCCTGGTCATGGTGTTGCTGGTGGCGGCGATACGGCGGCAGCCGGCGGTGCACGCGACGCTGGTGGCGGTGGCGGCGGGGCTGTGCTTCGCGATCAGCGCCGTGCTGACCAAGCTGACCGCGGAGGACCTGGTGCACCGCGGGGTGGCGGCGACGGCCGTGGACTGGGTCGGGTACTGCCTCGCCGCGTCGACGCTGATCGGCCTGCTGCTGGAACAGGACGCCTTCGGGGCCGGGTCGCTGTCCACCGCGGTGGCCGCGATGACGATCACCAACCCGCTGGCCAGCTACCTGATCGGGGTGCTAGCCTTCCACGCTTCACCGCCGACCACGCCAGGCGCGCTGGCGGCGGTGGCCGGAGCCGCCCTGTTGCTCTTCGTCGGCGTCGTGGGTTTGGCCCACTCGCCGACGGTGCATCAAGAAGTGGCTAAGGTACCGACATACGAAGCTCGCGAAAGCACCCCGGCGACACGCTCGCCGTGACACCCCCCGCGGAGGCGAGTGAGACCGTGCAGGACCAGTTGCCGGCGAAGGCCGGAGGCCCGGCCGCCACAGCCCCTGCCCGCGAATCCGCCGAACCCGACGTGCACATCGAGATCGCCAACCTGTTGCCCACCATCCTGCGCGGGCTGCGGCTGCTGTTCGAGACGGCGGTCGTACCGGCGGTGCTGCTGGCGGTGCTGCTGCACGTCGCCGGCCTGACGGTGGCGCTGTCGGCGGTGCTGGGCTGGATCTTCCTCGTCATGGCCGCGCGGTGCCTGCTGCGCCGGCGGATGCCGGGCACGCTGGTGCTGTGCGCGACGATGCTGGCCGGCAAGGCCACGGTCGCGCTGGCGACCTCCAGCGCGGTCGTGTTCCTGCTCCAGCCGGTGCTCGGGTCGGCGCTGATGGGCCTGCTGTTCCTCGGCAGCGCGGCCGTCGGCCGGCCGGTGACGATCCGGCTGGCCAGGGACTTCGTCCCGCTGCCCGCGCAGCTGTTCCACCGCCGTGCGGTACGGCGGATGTTCAGCCAGGTCGCGGTGATGTGGGGCGGCTCGCGGCTGCTGGACGCGGTGGTCAGCGTCGGGTTCCTGCACTGGGGGATCACGGCCGGGCTGCTCTCCCGCGGCCTGGTCAGCACCAGCCTGACGCTCGTCACGATCGCCGTGTGCACGGCGTGGGGTTGGCGGTCGCTGCGCAGGGTGCCGGGCATCACGTTGCGGCTGCGACTGCGGCCCGCCGGCTCGGCGGCGTGACCGGTGGCGTGCTAATGGTTACGAGTGAGCAGTGGCACGCGGAAAAAATCCGGTGACCGACCCCGGCTGTGGCGTGAGCTGACCCTCGGCGCCGCCGTCTTCGGGCTGTACGCCATCGTCGCCAGCCTGGACGGCGGGGAGCGGCGGCAGGCGGCCGCGGCCCGGCACGGCCGGGCGTTGCTGCGCGCGGAGCGGTGGCTGCACCTGGATCCCGAGCGGGCCCTGAACCGCTGGCTGGCGCCGCACGAGACGCTGCGGACGCTCGCCAACTACGAGTACGCGATCACGTACGTGGTCAGCGCGTTCGCCCTGCTGGCCTGGCTGTACGCGCGCTGGCCGGCGGTGTACCGGTGGGCGCGCACCTCGTTCGTGCTGCTCAACCTGGGCGGCGTGGCGTGCTTCGCGTTCCTCCCCACCGCGCCGCCGCGGTTCCTGGAAGCCGGCTTCGTGGACACGGTCCGGCAGGGCCACACCTGGGGTTCCTGGGGGTCGCCGATGGTCGGCCACGCGAACCAGGTCGGCGCGATGCCGTCGCTGCACTTCGCCTGGGCGCTGTGGGTGAGCGTGGTGCTGGCCGCGATCTCCGGCCGCCGCATCGTCCAGCTGGTGAGCGCCGTGCACGTGCTGGTGACGCTGTACGTGATCCTCGCCACCGCCAACCACTACCTGCTCGACGCGGTCGCCGGCGCGCTGCTGGTGGCGGCCTGCGTCGCGCTGACCGGGCCGCCGCCGGGCCGGCGGGTGCCGGCGGCGGACGCGTTCTTCCTGCACGTCGAGTCGGCGGCCGCGCCGCAGCAGGTGGGCGGGGTGGCGACGCTCCGGTGGGACCGGCCCGACACCGACTGGCGGGCGGACGTGCTGGCGGTCGTGCGGTCCCGGCTGGCCGGCGTACCGCGCTTCCGGCAGCGGCTGTCGCCGCCGTCGTGGTGGCGCCGGCCCCGCTGGGAGGACGCGCCGGAGCTGGACTGGGACTGGCACGTGCCGGCCCGCGACCTCACCGGCCCGGACGGCCGGCCGGGCGGGGAGGCGGCGTTCCACGCGCTGGTGGCGGAGATCGCCGCCACGCCGCTGCCGCGGGACCGGCCGCTGTGGCGGCTGTACGCGGTGACCGGCCTCGGGCCGGGGCGGGTCGGCGCCGTGCTGGTCGTCCACCACGTCATCGCCGACGGCATCGGCACGGTGGCGCAGGCGCTGCGGCTGCTGGAGCCGCCGCTGCCGCCCTTCGAGACCACCGGCGGCCGCCGGCCGGGCCCGGTCCGCACGGTCGCCGCGACCGTGGCCGGGCTGGGCCAGCTCGCCGCCGACGGCAAGGCGCCGGCGAGGCTGCCCAGCGGCGGGACCGCCGAGCGGCGGTTCGGCACCGTGACGGTGCCGCTCGCCGAGGTGCGCGCGACCGCCAACCGGCACGGTGCCCGGGTGAGCGACGTGCTGCTCAGCGCGGTGGCCGGGGCGCTGCGCCGGGTGGCGCCGGCGGCGGCCGGCGCGCCAGCGGTCGAGCTGCGGGTGACCGTGCCGCTGATGGTGCGCGAGCCCGGCGCGGCGGCGGAGGGCAACCTGACCGCGGCGGTCATGATCGACCTGCCGCTCGGGCCGGTCGGCGAGGTGGAGCGGCTGACCGACATCGCCCGCCGCAGCCGCCGGCTGTACACCGGTACCCGGGCGCTGGCGTCGCGCTTCGTGATGGGACCGGTGGGCGAGCTGATGCCGCCGCCGCTGCACCGGTGGTTCGCCCGGACGGTGTACGGCGGCCGGTACTTCCAGGCCATCGTGTCGAACATGCCCGGCCCGCCGGTCCAGCTCAGCCTGGCCGGGGCCGCGGTGGAGGCGACCTACCCGCTGCTCCCGCTCGCCCCGGCCGCGCCGCTGGCGGTCGGCGCGCTCGGCTGGAACGGCGAGCTCTGCGTCGGGATCGCCGCCGATCCGGCACTGGTCGAGGACGCCGGCGAGTTCGCGGCGGCGCTGCGGGCGGTCGTCGCCGAGCTCGGCGCCTCCCCCGGCGTCGACGGCGTGGTCAACGGGTACGACCTGCCGGCCCTGACGGACCCGACCGCCGGGAACGGCGGCCGTCCCCGCGCCCGCGCGGCCGGGCCTGAATCGGAGTCCACGCCAGGGCGAGCGTGAGCCGGGCCCTGGTGTCCGGGTCGTCCAGGGCGGGGCCGAACACGGCGTGCAGCTGCCCCATCCGGTACCGCACGGTCTGCGGGTGGATGTGCAGCTCGGCGGCGATCGCGTGCCGGTCGCCCATGTGCCGCAGCCAGGACGCGAGCGTCTCGCACGACCGCTGGTACGCGGCCGGCGAGGAGCCCTCCAGCGGCGCGAGCACCTGGCGGCGCAGCGCGTCCAGCAGTTCCCGGTCCCGGTGCACGATGATCGCGTCCAGGTGCTCGTCGGCGAAGACCGGGTCGTCGGTCAGCAGGCCGGCCCGGACCAGCTTGCCGGCGATCTCGGCCACGTCCCGGCCGGCCGGCAGGTGCTCCAGCGGCACCGTCGGCCCGACGACCGCGCCGGCCCCGCGCAGCAGGTTGGCCAGCCGCTGCCGCCGCCCGGGGCTGGCCGGGTCCGGCACGATGCAGCCGAGCTGGCCGGCCCGCCGGATCGGCAGGCAGGTGTCGGGCAGCCGGCTCAGCATCGCCCGCGCGACCTCGTTCTCCGGGTCCACCAGCACGACCGTGGCCTCGGCGGGCTGCGGCCAGCCGGCCCGCACGGCCGCCGCCCGTACCGCCGCGCTGTCCGACCGGTCCGACAGCAGCAGCTCGGTGAGCTCGTCGCGGAGGCGTTCGCGGGCGCCGGCCGACTCGGACTGCTCCAGCACGTACCCGCGGGCCGACGCCGACGACAGGCCGTCCACGAAGACGAACACCGCCTCGGCGAGCGCGGCCAGCGCCTCCGGCTCCACCCCGACCGCGAGCGCGGTGTCCGACACGTGGTGCCAGGCCGCCTTGGCCCCGACCTGGTAGGCGGACAGCAGCGTGGTGAGGTCGCGATCCTCCCGCCACTGGATGCGCCCGATCTCCTCGAACAGCGCGACCTGGCCACCGGGCTCGGGCACCGGGTCCTGCGCGACCCCGGCGAGGCCCTGCTCGGCCAGCACCACCAGCCGGCGGACGAACTCCTCGGTGGCGACCAGCACCTCATCCCGACCCTCGGTGAGGAACCGGGCGTAGTCCGGCGACTCCTCGTCGAGGAGCCGGCCGACTTCTTCGATCAGCTGAGGGACTCTCTCCAGCAGCGCGGGCACCAGGCGGTCCCTCCGCACGCCGTCTGCCCGCCCGTCGTGGGCCACGTTTCAGTTGTACACACACCGGTCTTTGGATTGCCATGACAATTTGTGCGGCGATGACAACACTGAGATCACAGAATTACTCCGAGCAGTGCAGAAGCCGGGGCGGCGCGAGGAGGAACATCAACTCATGCGTCTTCCGACCGCGGGCGGTACGCCGTCAGAGCAGGTGGGCGACGACGCGGCCGGGGGCGGCGAGGCGCTGCTCCGGGAGAAGGAGCGCGCCGAGAACTTCCCGGTGGCCCTCCGCGTGCTGCCGCGCCAGGTGCGGACCCACCTGACCGCGGTCTACGACGTGGTGCGGACCGTGGACGACCTCGGCGACGAGGCGGCCGGCGACCGTACGGCGCTGCTCGAGGAGTTCCGCGCCGACCAGGCCACCATCTGGACCGGCGGCACCCCGCGGCACCCGGTGCTGCGCCGGCTGGCCCCGACCGTGCGGGCGTGCGGCCTGGCGCACGAGCCGTTCGACCGGATCGTCCAGGCCAACCTGGTCGACCAGCGGGTCACCACCTACGCCAGCTACGAGGAGCTGCGGGACTACTGCCGGCTGTCCGCCGACCCGGTGGGCCGGATCGTGCTGGGCATCTTCGGCGCGGAGACGCCGGAGACCGTCGAGCTCTCCGACCGGGTGTGCACGGCGCTCCAGCTGGTCGAGCACTGGCAGGACGTCGCCGAGGACCGCCGGCGCGGCCGGGTGTACCTGCCGCGCGAGGACCTGGACCGGTTCGGGGTGGCCGAGGCGGACCTGGACCTGCCCGCCGCCACCGGACCGGTGCGGCGGCTGGTGCTGTTCGAGACCGATCGGGCCGCCGACCTGCTGGAGTCCGGCGCGCCGCTGGTCAGGCTGCTGAAGGGCTGGGCGAGGGTGGCGGTGGCCGGGTACGTGGCCGGCGGCAGGGGCGCGGTCGCCGCGCTGCGCCGCTGCGGCGGTGACGTGCTGGCGGCGGCCCCGCGCACCCGGCGGCGGGACGTGGTACGCGAGGTCCGCAAGCAGCTACTCACGAGGGGGGCCCGATGAGCGGGGAGGCCCGATGACGCAGGTGACCAGCACCGTCGACGACGGCTACACGGTCTGCGCCACCATCACCAGGACCCAGGCACGCAACTTCTACTACGGCATCCGGCTGCTGCCGCCGCCGAAACGGTCCGCGCTGTGCGCGCTCTACGCCCTCGCCAGGCGCATCGACGACATTGGTGACGGCCACCTGCCCACCGAGCAGAAGGTGGCGGCGCTGGACACGCTCCGCGCCGAGCTGAAGGAGATCGACACCAGTCCCGACCCGGTGCTGGTGGCGGTGGCGGACGCGGCCCGCCGGTTCCCGGTCCCGCTGGAGGCCTTCCAGGAGCTGATCGACGGGGTGGGGATGGACGTCACCGGCGTCCGGTACACCACCTTCGAGGAGCTGGTGACGTACTGCCAGCGAGTCGCCGGCACGGTCGGCAGGCTGTGCCTCGGCGTGTTCGGCAGCAGGCCCGACCCGGCGGCGCCCGGCTACGCCGACGCGCTCGGCGTGGCGTTGCAGCAGACCAACATCCTCCGCGACATCCGCGAGGACCTCCACAACGGGCGCGTCTACCTGCCACGCGAGGACCTGGACCGGTTCGGCGTGATGCTGGCGCTGGACGAGCACGGGGCGCTGGCCGATCCGGACGGCCGGCTGGCCGCGCTGATCCGGTACTCCGCCGACCGGGCCAGGGGCTGGTACGACGACGGCCTGCGGCTGGTGCCGCTGCTGGACCGGCGCAGTGCGGCCTGCTGTACCGCCATGTCCGGCATCTACCGGCGGCTGCTGCGCCGGATCGCCGCCGACCCGCCGTTGGTGTACGACAAGCGCCTCTCGCTGTCCGGTCGTGAGAAGGTCCAGGTGGCGGCACGGGCGTTGGCGGGGAGGACGGTATGACGACGAGGGTTGCCGTGGTCGGGGGTGGGCTGGCCGGGATCGCGGCGGCGCTGCGGTGCGCCGACGCGGGCCGGGAGGTGACGCTGTTCGAGGCGCGCCCCCGGCTGGGCGGGCTCACCCACTCGTTCCGCCGCGGCGACCTGGATGTCGACAACGGCCAGCACGTGTTCCTCAGATGCTGCACGGCGTACCGGGCGCTGCTGGACCGGCTGGCCGTCACCGACCAGGTGGCCCTGCAACCCCGGCTGGACGTGCCGGTGCTGTCCCCGGGCGGGCGCCGGCCGGCCCGGCTGCGGCGCGGGCGGCTGCCGGCGCCGCTGCACCTGGGCGGGTCGGTGCTGCGGTACGGGCCGCTGAGCCTGGCCGAGCGGGCCCGGTTCGCGCGGGCCGCGCTGGCGCTGCGCCGGGTGGACCCGGACGCGCCGGCCTCCGACACGCGGACGTTCGGGGACTGGCTGGCCGCGCACGGACAGGACGAGCGGGCCGTGACGGCGCTCTGGGACCTGGTCGGCGTCGCGACGCTGAACGCGCGGGCGGCCGAGGCGTCGCTCGCGCTCGCCGCCACCGTCTTCCAGGTCGGCCTGCTCACCGAGGCCGACGCCGCCGACATCGGCTGGTCGATGGTGCCGCTGGGACGGCTGCACGGCGAGGCCGCGGCCGGCCGGCTGGCGGCGGCGGGGGCGCGGGTGCGCACCGGCGCCAAGGTGACCGCGCTGGCGCCGAGCGGGGCGGCCTGGCTGGTCGCGGCCGGCGGCGAGGAGCACGCGGTCGACCAGGTGGTGGTCGCGGTGCCGCCGGTCGCCGCCGCGGACCTGCTGCCGCCGGGCTGCCCGCCGCTGCCGGACGGCTGGTCGCGGCGGCTCGGCAGCTCGCCGATCGTCAACGTGCACGTCGTGTACGACCGGAAGGTGCTGGACGAGCCGTTCGTCGCCGGCGTCGACACGCCCGTCCAGTGGGTGTTCGACCGGACCGCGCAGTCCGGCCTGGCCGAGGGCCAGTACGTCGCGGTGTCGCTGTCCGCGGCGCACGACCGCATCGGCCGGCCGACCGCGGAGCTGCGCGAGGAGATGCTGCCGGCACTGGCCGAGCTGTTGCCGGCGGCGCGGCGGGCGACCGTACGGGACTTCTTCGTGACCAGGGAGCGGGAGGCCACGTTCCGGCCGGCGCCCGGCCAGGCAGCGTTGCGGCCGCCGCCGGGGCGGGTCGCCGACGGGCTGTACCCAGGGCTGTACCTGGCCGGCGCGTGGACCGCGACCGGCTGGCCGGCGACGATGGAGAGCGCCGTCCGCAGCGGTGACGCCGCCGCCGAGGCGCTGCTCGCCGACACCACCCCCGCTCCCGCCACCATTCGCGAACCAGTCGGGGAGGCGCGATGACGACGATGTTGAGCACCCTGGACCGGACCAGGGAGGCGGTGCTGCCGGCGATGCGCGCCGCCGTCGGCAAGCTGGACCTGACCACCGGCGCGCAGGCCGGCTACCACCTGGGCTGGACCGACGTGGACGGCACGCCGGTCGACGGGCACGCCGGCAAGGCCGTGCGGCCGGCGCTCGCGCTGCTGTCGGCGGAGGCGGCGGGCGCGCCGGCCGAGGCGGCGGGCGCGCCGGCCGAGGCGGGCATTCCGGGCGCCGTCGCCGTCGAACTGGTCCACAACTTCTCGCTGCTGCACGACGACCTGATGGACGGCGACGTGGAACGCCGGCACCGCAAGACGGTGTGGGCGGTGTGGGGCTCGTCCAGCGCCATCCTCACCGGCGACGCGCTGCTGGCGCTGGCTCAGGAGGTGCTGCTGGAGTGCGAGTCGCCGCACGCCACCGCGGCCGGCCGGCTGCTGGCCGCCGCTACCCGCGAGCTGATCCGCGGCCAGGTGGACGACCTCGCCTTCGAGCGGCGTGCCGACGTGTCGCTGGCCGAGTGCCTGGACATGGCCGGGGCGAAGACGGCGGCGCTGCTGTCGGCCAGCGCCTCGATCGGCGCGGTGCTGGCCGGCGCCGGCGACGGCCTGGTCGGCGCGCTCGCCGCGTACGGCCGGGAGCTCGGCACCGCCTTCCAGCTGGTCGACGACCTGCTCGGCATCTGGGGCGACCCGGCGGTGACCGGCAAGCCGGTCTTCTCCGACCTGCGGTCGCGGAAGAAGTCGCTGCCGGTGACGTACGCGTTGGGCAACGGCGGCGACGCCGGCCGGCGGCTGGCCGGCTGGCTGGCCACGCCGCCGCTCGCCGACCGGGACGGGACCGACGTGGACGACCTGCGGGCCGCGGCCGAGCTGGTGGAGGCCGGTGGCGGCAGGGCCTGGGCGGCCGTCGAGGCGGCCCGCCGGTTGGACCTGGCCGCCGACGCGCTGGGCCGGGCCGCCATGCCCGCCGAGGTGCGCGAGGAACTGCTCGCGCTCGGGCACTTCATCGTCGAGAGGGAGGCGTGACGGTGGAGACGGCCGCCCCCAGCCAGGCCGGCAGGGAGGCCCGGACGGTGCGGGAGGCGCTGGCCGCCGCCGTCGAGCACCTGCGCGCCCTCCAGGACCCGGCCGGCTGGTGGAAGGGCGAGCTCCAGACCAACGTGACGATGGACGCCGAGGACCTGCTGCTGCGGGAGTTCCTCGGCATCCGCACCGCGGACCGGACGGCCGCCGCCGCCCGCTGGATCCGGTCCCAGCAGCGGGACGACGGCACCTGGGCCACCTTCCACGGCGGTCCCGGCGACCTGTCCACCACGGTCGAGGCGTGGGTGGCGCTGCGGCTGGCGGGCGACCCGAGCGACGCGCCGCACATGACGGCCGCCGCCGAGTTCGTCCGGTCCCGGGGCGGCCTGGAGCGGACGCGGGTCTTCACCCGGATGTGGCTGGCGCTGTTCGGCGGCTGGCCCTGGGACGACCTGCCCAACATGCCGCCGGAGCTGATCTTCTTCCCGAAGTGGTTCCCGCTGAACGTGTACGACTGGGGGTGCTGGGCCCGGCAGACCGTGGTGCCGCTGACCGTGGTGAGCACGCTGCGCCCGGTACGGCCGCTGCCGTTCGGCCTGGACGAGCTGCGCGCCGGCACCCCGGTGCCGCCGCCGGCCAGGGCGCTGAGCTGGGAGGGTGCGTTCGAGCGGCTGGACAGGGTGCTGCACGCCTACGCCCGCCGGCCGGTACGGCCGCTGCGCCGGCTGGCGATGCGCCGGGCGGCGGAGTGGATCCTCGCCCGGCAGGAGGCCGACGGCAGCTGGGGCGGCATCCAGCCGCCGTGGGTGTACTCGCTGCTCGCGCTGCACCTGCTCGGCTACCCGCTCGACCACCCGGCGGTACGGGCCGGGCTGGAGGGGCTGGAGCGGTTCACCGTCCGGGAGGACACGCCGGACGGCCCGCTGTGCCGGCTGGAGGCCTGCCAGTCACCGGTGTGGGACACCGGCCTGGCGGTGACCGCGCTGCTGGACGCGGGGGTGCCCGGTGACGACAAGGCCGTGCTGAGCGCCGCTGACTGGCTGCTCGGCGAGGAGATCCGGGTGAAGGGCGACTGGGCGGTGCGCCGGCCGGGGCTGGCGCCCGGCGGCTGGGCGTTCGAGTTCGACAACGACGGCTACCCGGACACCGACGACACCGCCGAGATCGTGCTGGCGCTGCGCCGGGTCGACCATCCGGAGCCGGCGGCGGTACGGGCCGCCGTCGACCGCGGCGTGGCCTGGACCACCGGGATGCAGTCCAGGGACGGCGGCTGGGCCGCGTTCGACGCCGACAACACCCGCGCGCTCGCCAACCACCTGCCGTTCTGCGATTTCGGCGAGGTCATCGACCCGCCGTCGGCCGACGTCACCGCGCACGTGGTGGAGATGCTGGCCGCCGAGGGCCGCGCGGCCGAGCCGGCCTGCCGGCGGGGCGTGCGGTGGCTGCTGGCCCACCAGGAACCGGACGGGTCGTGGTTCGGGCGCTGGGGCGCGAACTACGTGTACGGCACCGGCGCGGTGGTACCGGCGCTGGTCGCGGCCGGCGTGCCCCGGTCGGGCACACCCGTCCGGCGGGCGGTGCGCTGGCTGGAGCGGCACCAGAACCCGGACGGTGGCTGGGGCGAGGACCTGCGCTCCTACGACGACCCGGGGTGGGCCGGCCGGGGCGAGTCCACCGCGTCGCAGACCGCGTGGGCGCTGCTGGCGCTGCTGGCGGCCGGCGAGCGCTCGACGGCGGTGGAGCGCGGCGTGCGGTGGCTGGTCGACACGCAGCTGCCCAGCGGCAGCTGGGACGAGCCGTTCTTCACCGGCACCGGCTTCCCCGGCGACTTCTACATCAACTACCACCTGTACCGGCTGGTCTTCCCGATCTCCGCGCTGGGCAGGTACGTCGGGGGCGCGTCGTGACCGGCGCCGTGGTGTGCGCGCCGCTCGCCGTCGAGCGGGCGGCGGTGGCCTGGCGGCGCGGCGGCGTGCCGCCGGCGCTGCGGGCGGAGCGGACCGGGCTGGGCCCGCGCCGCACGGCCGCCCGCGCCGCCACCCTCCCCGACCTGCCGCTGGTCGTCGCGGGGGTGGCCGGCGGGCTCGCCGCCGGCGTGGAGCCGGGCGACCTGGTGGTCGCCAGCGAGGTCGGCACGGTCGGCGGCGGCGAGGCCGTGCCCAGCGCCTCGGCGCCGCTGCTGGCCGGCGCGCTGCGCCGGTACGGGCTGCGGGTGCACGTCGGGCCGGTGGTGTCCAGCCCGACCGTGGTCGACGGCGCCGGCCGGGAGGCGCTCGCCGCCGGCGGCGCGCTCGCGGTGGACATGGAGTCCGCCACGCTGGCCGCGGCCGCCGCCGCTGCCGGCCGGCCGTTCGCCGCCGTCCGCGCCGTCGTGGACACCCCCAGGCATCCGCTGGTCCGGCCCGGCACCGTGACCAGGGGCGTGGCCGCGCTGCGATCGCTGCACCGCGCCGTGCCCGCGCTCGCCGAGTGGGCCGCCGCGCTCGGACCGCGCGAGGTGGCGCTGGCCGACCCGCGCTCGTTCTGCGCCGGGGTCAGCAGGGCCATCGAGGTGGTGGAGCGCGCGCTGGAGCGGCACGGCCCGCCGGTGTACGTCCGCCGCCAGATCGTGCACAACGCCCACGTCGTCCGGGACCTGGAGGAGCGCGGCGCGGTGTTCGTCACCGAGGTGGACGAGGTGCCGCCGGGCGCGCAGGTGGTGCTGGCCGCGCACGGGGTGGCGCCGGCGGTGCGCCGGGCGGCCGAGGCCCGCGACCTGGCCGTGATCGACGCGACCTGCCCGCTGGTCACCAAGGTGCACAGCGAGGTGCGCCGGTACACCGGCCGCGGCGACACGGTCTTCCTCATCGGTCACCGCGACCACGAGGAGGTCGAGGGCACGGTCGGCGAGGCGCCGGACCGGGTGGTCGTGGTGGAGACCGCCGCCGAGGCGGCCGAGGTCGTGCCGGCCGACCCGGAGCGGGTCGCCTACACGATGCAGACCACGCTGGCCGTCGACGAGGCCGAGCAGATCGCCGCGGTGCTGCGGGAGCGGTTCCCGGCGCTGGTCGGCCCGCGTACCGACGACATCTGTTACGCGACCACCAACCGGCAGCGCGCGGTCCGCGCCGTCGCCCGGGACACCGACCTGGTGCTGGTGGTCGGCTCGGCCAACTCGTCCAACTCGCAGCGGCTGGCCGAGGTCGCCGCGCGCGAGGGTACCCCGGCGTACCTGGTGGACGACCTGGGCGAGGTGGACCTGCGCTGGCTGGCGGGGACGCGCCGGGTCGGCGTCACCGCGGGCGCCTCCGCTCCCCCGCACCTGGTGGACGACCTGCTGGACGGCCTCGCCGGGCTCGGCCCGGTGACCGTGCGAGAAACGCGGGTCGCCGCAGAGGACATCCGTTTCACACTGCCACGAGAGGTGAGCTGACGTGGCCATGCCGTTGCGCCAGAGCGTCCGGCTCGGCACCTTCCTGCTCAAGCAGAAGGTGCTGCGCAAGGACAAGTACGCGATCCTGGTCGAGCTGGAACCCCTGTTCGCCTGCAACCTCAAGTGCGCGGGTTGCGGCAAGATCGCCCAGCCGGCGTCCCTGCTCAAGCAGCGGATGCCGGTGGAGCAGGCGATCGCGGCCGTCGAGGAGAGCGGCGCCCCGATGGTGTCGATCGCCGGCGGCGAGCCGCTGATGCACCCGCAGATCGACGAGATCGTGCGCCAGCTGCTGGACCGCCGCAAGATCGTCTTCCTGTGCACGAACGCGGTGCTGCTGCCCAAGCACCTGCACAAGTTCACGCCGCACCGGAACTTCGCCTGGATGGTGCACATCGACGGGCTGCGCGAGCGGCACGACGAGTCGGTGTGCAAGGAGGGCGTCTTCGACCAGGCGGTGGCCGCGGTCAGGCAGGCCAAGGCGGCCGGCTTCCGGGTGATGACCAACACCACGTTCTTCACCACGGACCAGCCGAAGGACGTCGTGGACGTGCTCGACTACCTGAACGACGACCTCGGCGTCGACAATATGCAGATCTCGCCCGGGTACGCGTACGAGAAGGCGCCCGACCAGGAGCACTGGCTCGGCGTCGAGCAGACCCGGGAGCTGTTCTCGCAGGCGTTCTCCGGCGGCCGTCGCAAGAAGTGGCGGCTCAACCACTCTCCGGTGTTCCTCGACTTCCTGGAGGGCAAGCGGGAGCTGGCCTGCACGCCGTGGGGCATTCCGTCGTACTCGCTGCTCGGCTGGCAGCGCCCCTGCTACCTGCTGGACGACAGCTACGCCAGCAGCTACCGGGAGCTGCTGGAGACCACCGACTGGTCGAAGTTCGGCCGTGGCAAGGACCCGCGCTGCGAGAACTGCATGGCCCACTGCGGGTACGAGCCCAGCGCGGTGCTCGCCACCATGGGCTCGCTCCGCGAGTCGCTGCGGGCCGCCGTTGCCAGCTGACCTGGGCGCCTGCGGTAGCGTCCAGGCGTGCCGAAGGCAGCGCGTCAGGCCCTGACCCCGGCGCGGCTGCGGCTGCTCGGCCTCGCCGGAAGCGTGCTGCTGGCCTGCGCCGCGCTCGCCGACGGCGCGCTCACCATCCAGGACCAGCAGCAGCGCGGCTCGCTCGGCTGGTTGCGGGTCACGATCGGGATCGTGCTCGGCTACGCCGGCCTCGCCCTGCTCGTCGGGGCGTGGCTGGGGGTGGGGCGGCTGCTGCGCGGGGACGGCGGGCCGGACCTGCGCTGGCTGCGGACGACGCTGGTCGCCTGGGCGGTGCCGGTGGCGCTGGTGCCGCCGCTGTTCAGCCGCGACGTCTACGCCTACGCCGCCCAGGGCGACCTGCTCGCGCACGGCATGAACCCGTACGCGCACGGCCCCGCGGACCTGCCGTCGCGCTGGGCCGGATCGGTGTCGCCGGTGTGGCGGCACGCGAAGGCCCCGTACGGCCCGCTGTTCATGGTGCTGGCCAGGGGCGCGGCCCAGCTCTCCGGCGGCCGGCTGTGGCTGGCGATCGGCGGGCTGCGGCTGGTCGCCGTGGCCGGGGTGGTGGTGCTGGCGGTGGCCGTCCCGCGGCTGGCCGCCGCCCTCGGCACCCGGCCGACGACCGCGTTCTGGCTGGGCGTGCTCAACCCGCTGGTCCTCGGCCACCTGGTCGGCGGCGCCCACGCCGAGGCGCTGATGGCCGGGCTGATGGTGGCCGGGCTGGCGGTCGCGGCACGGGGCCGGCCGGCCGCCGGCGCCGCGCTGGTCGCGCTGGCCGTCATGGTCAAGGCCCCGGCCGTGCTGGCCCTGCCGTTCCTCGCGGTGCTGTGGGCGTCGTCGCCGCGCCGCGATGGCCGGGAGCCGGCGAGCCGCGCGCTGGCCCGCGCCGTCGGCGGTACCGCCCTGGTCGCCGCCGCCGTCGTCGCCGCGGTCACCGCGGTCACCGGGCTGGGCTTCGGCTGGGTGCCGGCGATGGCCCACTCCGGTGCCAGCCAGCAGTGGACCTCGGTGTCCACCGGCCTCGGCATGGCCGTCGGATACGCCTCCCACCTGCTCGGCGGCGACTGGACGCACCCGGCGATCACGGTGACCCGCACGGCCGGCACGGCGCTCGCGGCGGCGGTGGTCGCCGCGCTGTGGGTACGGGCCGCCAGGGCCGGCGGCGACATCCGCCGGGTGGTCGGGCTGCTGGGGACCGCGATGGCCGTCGTCGTCGTGCTGTCGCCGGTGGTCCAGATCTGGTACCTGCTGTGGTTCCTGGTCCTGCTGGCCCCGGCCGCATGGGGCGAGCGGGCGCTGACCGCGGTCAGCGCGATCGCCGCGCTGGTCACCCTGCCGGACGGGTACAACCTGGCGCGGATCACCGGCCGGGTCGGCGCGCCGTTCGACGTGGCGGTGGTGGCCGCGGCGGCCGCGCGCCTGCTGCGCCGCGGCCGCGACCGGATCAGGCTTCCCGGTAGAGCCAGTCCACGAACGGCTCGTCCGGCGACGGCAGCGGATCGGTCGCCGCCGCCTCGCGGATGAAGATCGAGCCCAGCTCCATGCCGATGTCGTCGCGCTGCGCCACCGCGACCAGGCGGTCCGCGCCCTCCAGCCGCCAGAGCGCGTACATCCAGGGCGATTCCTCGTCGTCGTCCCTGCCGGCCAGCAGCGGCTCGCCGAGCAGCTTGGTCACCAGCGCGATGACCTCGGCGCAGGCCGCGTCGAACTCGTCCCGGTCCGCCTGCCGCCGCAACGGCCACTTCGGACCGTCCCAGTCCTCGGCCATCTCGTCGCCGTCCGGGTCGTCGTCCGGCGGCAGGAACACGCAGAAGTCCACGAAGAACGCGCCGCCCGGCCGGCCGTCGGCACGATCGGGGTCGGCCGGCTGGAGCACGAAGCGGCGGGTGATCGGGTAGCCGTCGTACGTCCGCGACCACTTCCAGCCCAGCCGCCGCCACAGCGCGGTGAGATCATCCGGCTCCCAGGACGCCCTGGCGACCTCCAGGACCTTGGCCACCAGATCCTCGTCCGGCAGCTCAACACGAAGGCTCATGCGCCCGCCTCGCTCCGCTCACCGGCCGCATGAGGCACAACGGCCCTGTACCCATGATTCGCTCCGCAAGCTCCGCTCACGCCGCCCGCCTCGCTCCGCTCACCGGCCGCATGAGGCACAACGGCCCTGTACCCATGGTTCGCTCCGCAAGCTCCGCTCATGGCGCGAGATGCTGCCATACCCCTACTCGACGTGCTTGATCGCCCGCGGTCGCGAGTTCCAGCGCGCCGCCGCGTCGGACATCGCTCGGGCGGCGGCCGCCAGCCGCTCGGGCTGGACGGCGTACCGGACCTCGCGGCCCTCCCGCCGCCGGGTGACCACGCCGGCCCCGAGCAGTACCGCCAGGTGCTTGGAGACCGCCTGCCGGGTGAACGGCAGCTCCCTGGCCAGCGTCGTCGGGGTGGCCTCGCCGTGCGCCACCAGCAGGTCGAGCACCCGGCGGCGGCCCGGCTCGGTCACCGCCGCCCACAGCCGCTCGTCCCCGCCGCCGGTCACCGCACGCCGGCCAGGTGGTCGTGCAGGCGACCGAAGTAGTGCGTCCAGCCGTCGTTGTGCTCGTCGGCGTACCGGTACTTCTGGTCCGGCGGCCAGCCCATCTCCTCGACGCCGGTCTCCAGGACGCGCAGCCAGGTGCCGCCGTCCGCCGAGGTGAGGGTGAACTCGACCAGCGTCGAGTTGCCCTCCACGGCGGTGGCACCGCGCGGGTGCATCCAGCGGTACGAGAACATCCGCTCCGGCTCCACCGCCCGCACCGTGATCTGGTACGTCTGGGACCGCTCGCCGTAGTGGAAGGTCATCGTGCCCTCGTAGTCGGGCGTGGCCTCCAGGTCGACCTCGTCGGCGAGCCACCTGGCGAGCTGCCCGGCCTCGGTCACCGCCCGCCACACCACCTCGACGGGCGCCTCGATCAGGACGTCCTGCTCGATCATGGCCGCCATCCCCGCCTCCCCGCTCGCGCAACCAATGGTTGCCGAGAGCGTACCCGTGGCCCGAAGGGCGTTTGCGGGGTTGGCGGAGTGCCGGTTCCCTGAAGCCAGAACCGGTGTGCTCGAGCAGCTGGCACGCCACCGCGGCGGGTGCCCGCGGCGGACCAGCCCTCGCACGCCCGGGCACTTCCCCGCCGCGGCCGCCACCACATCCAGGAGAGGAACGGCCACCATGGCAGAGGACATGATCAAGGTTCTCGTCACCGACCACCGCGAGGTCGAGGAGATCTTCACCCGGCTGGAGCAGCAGTCCGGCCAGACCGGCGAGGACATCGAGAACCTCGCCACCCAGGCCGTCGCCGAGCTGGTGCGGCACTCGGTCGCCGAGGAGCAGTACCTCTACCCGACCACCCGGAAGGCGCTGCCCGACGGCGACGAGATCGCCGACCGGGAGATCGCCGAGCACGCCGAGGCCGAGCGGACCATGAAGCGGCTGGAGGCGCTCAACCCGACCGAGGCCGAGTTCTGGCCGACGCTGACCTCACTGATGACCGAGATCCGGTCGCACATCCAGGAGGAGGAGAACGACCTCTTCCCGCGCCTGCGGGCGGCCTGCACGAAGGAACAGCTGGAGGAGCTGGGCGGCAAGGTCGAGAGCGCGAAGAAGGCCGCCCCGACCCGGCCGCACCCCTCCGCGCCGGACAAGCCGCCGGCCAACAAGCTGCTCGCCCCCGGCGCGGGCCTGGTCGACCGCCTCCGCGACGCCCTCTCCGGCCGCCAGACCTGACCCGGCGGGCGCCGGGCCCGGCAGAATGGCGCGGTGAGCGTCGACCCGGACGGCCTGCGGCGGATCGCCGAGGAGTGCGCGGGACTGGTGGAGAGCCAGTTCGGCCGGCAGCTGGACTGGACGGTGGACAGCCTCGCCGTGCTCGACGAGGTGTGCGCCGAGCTGCTGGCCGGCGGGCCGCTCGCCGGCGAGCGGCTGGACCTCTGGTGGAAACTGGTCGGCGCCTACACCGGCGAGGTGCTGGTCCGGGAGTACGGCGGCCAGTGGATCGCGCACGAGCGGGCACCCGGCGCGTACGCGGTGACGGTGAGCGGGACGACCGCGTTCCCGTTCGCCGTCACCCACCGGGTGCTGTCCGGCGAGCCGTACAAGAGCCTCGCCTCGTTCGCCCGGGTCCTGCCGGCCGTCGTCGAGCGCTCCAGCGAGCCGGACTGACCGCGGCGCCGCTCACCCCTGCCGGCGGCGACGGCCCGTCGGCGTGGTTTCCGGCAGCGGCCGGTGGCAGCTGGGGCAGAGCCCGTCCCGGTGAGCGGCCACCCCGTCCTTCCGGTGCAGCCTGGCGCGCTCCCACAGGTCACGCAGCGGCTCCGGATCGCGGCCGGCGAGCTGGCACAGCGCGACGACGACGCTCCACGGTGGTACCGACTGGCCCGCGAGATAGCGGGACAGCGAGGAGTCGCTGACGTGGACCTTGCGTTCCAGGCTGCGCAGGCTCAGCCCGCTCAGCTCGCGAAGCCGGCGCAGCTCCACCGACAGCCGCGCCGACGTTCCCCGTACCGTCATCACCGACACCTGTCCTCCCCGCGCACCAGTCAGGGAACGGAGTCCCCCACCCTCCTGTTGCGCCTCACCGCCTGAGACGCGTCCCGCGCTGTCCCAGTGCACCGAATTGGCCTACTCGATGCGTCGGGAATCGGATCTCATCACCGTGCCCGTCGCCGACCTACCGTGCCGGTGACAGCCACGAGCGCACGGGAGTTGACGATGAGCATTCTCAGCGGCCTCAGCGGGCAGGTGCTGCTGCCCGGCGACGAGGGCTACGACACGCACCGGCGGGTGTGGAACGCGATGGTGGACCGGCGGCCGGCGGTGATCGCGCGCTGCGCGACCCCGGCCGACGTGGCCACCGCCGTCCGCTTCGCCCGCGGCAACGGGCTGGAGATCGGCGTGCGCTGCGGCGGGCACGGGGTGCTGGGCTTCGCGGTGCCGGCCGGCGGGCTGATGATCGACCTGTCGCCGCTGGGAGGTGTCACGGTCGACCCGGACCGGCGGCGGGCACGGGTGCAGGGCGGCGCGCTGCTCGGCGCGCTCGACCGGGCCACCCAGCCGTACGGGCTGGCGACCACCGCCGGCAACGTCTCGCACACCGGCGTCGGCGGGCTGACGCTCGGCGGCGGCATGGGCTGGCTGGCCCGCCAGTACGGCCTGGCCTGCGACAACGTCGTGAGCTACCAGGTGGTACTGGCCAGCGGCGACACCGTTCGGGCCAGCGAGGCCGAGAACGCCGACCTGTACTGGGCGCTGCGCGGCGGCGGCGGGAACTTCGGCGTGGTGACCGAGTTCGAGTTCCTGCTGCACCGGACCGGGACCCAGGCCCTGCTCACCGAGCTGTACTACACCCCGGACGACGCGCCGAAGGCGCTGCGCGGCTGGCGCGACCTGCTCGCCGACGCGCCGCGCCGGGCCACCCTCACCGCCTGGGCCGGCACCGCCGGCGACTGGCCGCACCTGCCCGCCGAGCTGCGCGGCCGGCCGCTGGCCAGCGTCGGGTACGTCTGGATCGGCGACCCGGACGCCGGGCGCGGCCTGCTCGACCAGGTGTCGGCGGTCGCACCGCCGGCGGCGGAGCGGATGCGCAGTCTGTCCTATCTGGACCTCCAGACGATGGACGACAACCCGCAGGGCCACCAGTGGCGGCGGTACTCCAAGGGCTACTTCCTGCGCGACCTCACCGACGACGCCCTGGACGCGTTCCTGTCCCGGGGCGCGGAGCCCGGCGAGGACCCGGCACGGCTGCCGGGTGCCGGCTTCCAGGCGTACGGCGGGGCGATCGCCGAGATCGCGCCGGACGAGACCGCGTTCGGCCACCGCGACACGCTGGTCGAGTTCAGCGCCGGCACCCGCTGGGCGGACCCGGCCGAGGACGAGTGGCGGACGGCGGCGGCCCGCCGGTACGGCGCGGCGATGGAGCCCCACGCCAGCGGCGCGTACGTCAACAACGTCACCGACGAGGGCGCGGTGGGCCGGGCGTACCGCGCGGACCAGCTGACCCGGTTGGCGGCGGTGAAGGACCGCTACGACCCGGACAACGCCTTCCGCCTCAACCACAACATCCGGCCGGCGAGTGCCGCCGTTCCGTCACCCTGATCTTGCGCCCGGACGGCTCCGGCGCGGGTGACGACGCGTCGATCTGGCCACGCACCGACTCCCTCCGCCCCTCCGGCCTCTCCTGCCTCGCCGGTGCCGTCGCCGACCGCGGCGACGGATTAGAGTGGCCGCCGCGGAAGGACAGCGGGAGGCGGACCCATGACCGACCACGGGGGATCCACTTCGGACTTCGAACCGGAGAGCGTCGTCGACGCGCTCGCGGCGGCGGTCGCCGGCGCGATGCCGGTGCTCGCGGCGCGTATCCCGGCCGGGCCGGCGGCGACGCTCGGCCGGCTCGGCGTGCCGCCCGAGCAGCGGACCGACAGGCACCGCCAGGTCGGGCCACTGGTCACCCGGCAGGCCCCGGGGCGGCCCGTCGCCGGGCGCGCCGTCGCCGTGACCGCGTCCGGGGTACACCGGCGGCCGGTGCGGGCGGTGGCGGCGGGCAGGCCCGGCGGTTCGGGGGAGCGGCCGGAGCCGGCCGAGTCACCGGTGCTGGCCGGGGTGCGCTCGCTGGGGCCGCTGCTGGCCGAGCGGCTGCTCGGCGCGCTGGAGATCGCGGTCGAGCGGCTCCCCATGGACGTCCCGGCCGGCCTGGTCCGGGCGGCCGCCGGCACCACCGGCGCCGCCGCCGCCGCGACCGGCGCGGCGGCCCGGCCCCGTGCCGTGGCGATGGTGACGCGGGTCGGCGACAGCGCGGCCGTCGACGCGGTCGCCCTGCTCGACGGGCTCCGGCCGGGCGCGAGCGCCCTGGTGGGCACGCTGGTCGCCACCATGGCCCGGCATCCGGCGGTGGCGCCGCTGCTCGCGGTCGACGCGTCCGGGGAGGACGAGGCCGGCGTCGCCGCCCGGCACGGCACGGCATACCTCGCGATGGCCACCGCCACCGCGGTCGCGGTGCTGCGGGAGCTCGACGCGCCCCGGGTCGGCGCCGGCGCGCCGGCCGTCGTCGGCACCGCGCTGGGCGCGCTCGCCGACCTGCTGCCCACCGTCCCGATGCCGGCCGCGTACCCGGACGCGCTGCTGGCCCAGCGCCGCGCCGAGTACCTGCTGCCGCGCGCCCACTCCGGGGCGGTGGAGGCCGGCGACCACCTGATCGCGCTGGTCGAGGGCGAGTTCCCGACCCGCGCCGACTTCTCCGGCAACGGCCTGGTCGCGGTGGTGGACGGCGGCGTCGCCATCCGTACCGGCGTCGAGGCCGGCCCGGTCCGGGTCCTGCTGCGCGTCCTCGCCGAACCACCGACCACCGTGGACACGCTGCCCTGGGACGAGGTGGTCGAGGTCAGCTGGACGGCCGCGACCGGCGCCGCCACGCTCACCGGACCGGACGAGGCCGCGCTGCGGCCGGCGCGGGTGTACACGCCGCCGTGGCCCGGCGAGTACCGGGTGCGCGTGCACGCCAGCGGCCGCGACGAGCCCGGCGAGGAGCGGTACGAGCTGCACGTCTGGAGCGCGCCGGCCGCCGAGGAGGTGGTGCACAAGCGCGCCGACCGGCTCGGGCACCTGCTGCGTGGCGAGCCGGTGCCGCCGGCGGTCGTCGCGCCGGAGGCCGCCTACCGGTGGGTGGGCAGGAGCGCGCTCGGCGACGCCGCCACGGTCACCGTCGTCGCCGGCCGGTCGGCCGAGGACGTGCTGCGTGGCTTCGGGGCCGACCCGGCCGCGCCGGCCTCGCTCGCCGAGCTCCTGCGGGAGGTGACCGTGGACCCGTGGGTGGCCGTGCTGTCCGACGGCGGGCACGTGCTCGCGGTGGAGTTCAACGGCTACCAGGGCGCCGGCCGGCCGGTGCTGGACGCGGTCTCCCGCGGGGGCCGGGCAGCCAGCATGTTCTGGAACGTCAACGCGCTCACCCGGCTCTCGTTCGCCCGCGACGGCACGGTGCTGGGCTCGTTCGAGCCGGGCCTGGAGGCGCCGCCGGACGACCCCGACGCGGTCGCCGCGCTCGACGGCCTGGACCTGGAGGACTACCGGGACCGCACCGGCAAGGGCCTGGTCGCGGTGGAGCGCTTCACCGGCCGCGGCCTGCGCGAGGAGGATCTCGCCCGGATCGCCCAGGCCGACGTCGCGTACCGGATCCTGCCGCTGCTGCCGGCCCTGTACGCCGAGGAACGCCGGCCGGACGGCTCCCGGCGCTGGCCCGGCCGGGGCCCGCTCGGCGCCGACACCGACCTGCTGGCGCGGCTGCCGGACGCGCGGCTGCGGGAGTTCGCCTGGTGGGCGGCTGGCGAGGCGGTGGCGCACGCCGGCATGGCCGGCCACCCGGCGGTCGCCGCCACCATGGCCGCCCGCGCCCTCACCCCGGAGGCCGAGCTGCTGGCCCGGGAGTCGCAGCGCACCGGCCGCGGCGAGCACCACTGGATGTGGATGGCCCTGCACCGGGCCACCAACCCGGACCCGCTCGGCGCGGCGATCGGCACGCTCGACGCGGCCCGGTACGCGGCCGGCGGCCAGGCCGCCGACCTGCTCGACCGGGCCCGCCGCCAGCTCACGTGTAACTAAGGAGTAGCCCGCTACTCCCCCGTGAGGCCGTCGATGAGTTCCCTGGCGACGTCGAGCTGGCCGACGTGGCGGGCGTACTCCTGGAGCAGGTGGAACAGGATGCGGATCAGCGGCGGGGTGTCCTCCGGGGTCGCGAACCGGCCGCCGGTGCGGGACCGGTCGTCGAGGTCGGCGGCGGCCACCAGGGCCCGCGAGCGGCGTACCTGGTCCTCGTAGTCGGCCAGCACCTCGGCGGTGGTCTGGCCGGCCACCCGCCACTCGGCCTCGTCGCCGTCCGGGTGCCACGGCACCACGTCCTCGGCGGCGAACCCCCACCGCAGCCACCGCTTCTCCACCCACCCGAGGTGCTTGACCAGGCCCAGCGGCGACCAGCCGAGCGGCTCGACCGGCGCCCGCAGCAGCTCGTCGGGCAGGCCGTCGATCTTGCGCATCAGCGCGTCGCGGTACCAGTCCAGGTATCCCAGCAGCAGCTCGCGCGGGTCGGCGACCCGCACGCCGGGGCCGTCCAGCGGCGGTGGCGTGGTCACGCCCACCGAGCCTAGGTGTACCTACGCCGGGCGGCCCGGGACCGCGCCGTCTAGGTATGTCGTGAGCGGCAAAGATAGGTATCCGCTTCCGATGGAACGGGCCTCCCCGCGACCGAGGATTGAGTCACGAAAGCAAGGCAGGACCGATTCCTCGGGAGGGGAACGACATGATGCTCCACCAGGATTTCACCGCCGCTCAGGCCACCGCCCACCGCGAGCGCCTGATCGCCGAGGCCGACCGCCGCCGCCTGCTGACCGCCGCCCGGCGTGGCCGGGCGGCCCGGCGGGGGACGGCCGCCAGTATCGCCGTCACGAACGCCACCACCTCGGCGGATACCGCCACGGGTGCGGCGGCGCGGGGCACTCCCGCCGGTACCCTGGCCGGGTGCGGACCACGCGTGGCGGCGCCAGCCCGGTGATGATCGGACGCGACCACGAGCTGCGCCACCTGGCGCGGCTCGCGGCGTCCGGCCGTCCCGAGGTGGCGATCATCGCGGGCGAGCCGGGTGTCGGGAAGACCAGGCTGATCCATGAGCTGATCGCCGCCCTTCCGGACGGCACGGTCACGCTGGTCGGCCACGCCGAGCCCGACTCGCTGGCCCGGCCGTACGAGGTGCTGCTGGACGCCGTGGACGGCGCCGATGAGGCGGACGCGAGGCTGCTGGAAGCCCTCGGCGACCCGGACCGCAGCCCGGTCGAGCGGCTGCACACCGGCCTGTCGCTCGTCTCGGAGCTGGTCGGCGACCGGCGGTCGGTGATCGTCTTCGAGGACCTGCACTGGGCCGACTCGGAGAGCGCCGCCCTGTTCGAGCGGATCGCCGACCAGCCGAAGCCGCGGCTGCTGATCGGCACGTACCGTCCCGACCAGGTGACCCGCCGGCACCCGCTGGCCGGCCTGCTGGCCCGGCTCGGCCGCCGGCACGCGGTCACCCAGGTACGGCTGGAGCGGCTCGGCGAGGACGACACCGCCGCGCTGATCCTGGCGCTGACCGGCCGGCCGGCGTCGTACCGGGCGGTGGCCGCGATGCACCAGCGCACCGGCGGCAACCCGTTCTTCGTGGAGGAGCTGCTGCGCGGCCACGAGACCGAGGATCTCGAGGACCTGTGCGAGCACCCGATGCCGTGGAGCCTCTCCGAGGTGCTCCACGAGCAGGTCGACGACCTCGATCCGCGGGCCCAGCAGGTCATCGAGGCCGCCGCCGTGCTCGGCAACCGGGTGCCGTTCGACCTGCTCGCCGCCGTCACCGGCACCGGCGAGGCGGACCTGATCGGCATCCTGCGGGACCTGGTCACCCGGGGCGCGCTGGTGGAGTCGGGCGAGGACGAGTTCACCTTCCGGCACGCGCTGGTGCGGGAGGCGATCAGCGAGCAGCTGCTCGGCCGGCAGCGGCGGCGGCTGCACGAGGCCGCGCTGGAGGCCCTGCTGGCCGCCGGCGGCTCGGACCCGGCCATGGTGGCCAGGCACGCCCGCGCGGCCGGCCGGTACGACGACATGGTGGCCGCGTGCCGCCGGGGCGCGGCGCTGTACCTGTCGATCGGGTCGGCGTATCAGGCGCTCCAGCTCGCCGAGATGGGCCTGGAGGAGGTCGGCGAGGACGCCGAGCTGCTGTCGGCCGCGGCCCGCGCGGCCTGGCTGGCCGGCCTGCTGGAGGACGCCGACGACTACTCCCGTCGCTGGCGGGACCGGGCGGACGGCCCGCCGGAGCGGGCCGACGCGCTGTACCTGAGGATCCGGCTGGCCTGGGAGAGCGACCGGCTCGACGAGCTGGAGGAGCTGACCCGCGAGGTGGAGGCGCTGGTGGCGGAGCTGCCGCCGGGCGCGGACCAGGCGCGGGCGATGGCCGCGATCGCCCAGTCGCTCGCCCTGCGGGACGAGCTGGACGCCGCGATCGTCTGGGCGGACCGGGCCCTGGCGCAGGCCGAGGAGTTCGCGCTGCCCCGGGTGCGGCTGGCCGCGCTGGTGGAGAAGGGCTCGGCGCTGATCGACCGGGGATCGACCGCCTCCGAGGGCAAGGCGGTGCTCACCGGGCTGGTCGAGGAGGCGGAGAAGCTGGGCGAGTGGGTGCTCGCCGCCCGCGCGCTGAACAACGTGGTGCAGGGTATGCCGCCGGCCTCCCCGGTCGAGCACGCCGAAATGCTGGAGCGGATGCGCATCGACGCCGAGCGGGCCGGCTTCGAGTCGCTCGGCGTGGCCGCGTACTTCCAGGGCCGGGCGCGGATCGCGATGCGCGAGGGCGACCTGGCCGCCGCGATCGCCGCGCTGGAGCAGGGCCGCGAGCGCGACCGGGTGTACCTGCGGCGCGGGCGCCGGGCCGACATGCACGCGGTGTTCCTCGCCGGGCTGTACCTGGAGGCCGGTCGGCTGGACGAGGTGGCCGTGGTCATCGACGAGCTGGCGGCGGCGGTCGGGCGCGGTCACGCGGCAGTGCCCGGACTGGCGTTCCACCTGGCCTGCCGCCGCGGCGACGTCGAGGCGGCCGGGCGGGCGCTGGCGGACGTGTACGCGATGCTGGCCGAGCAGAACTGGCGCAGCGGCTCGCAGGCGCACGACCTGATCTCGGCCGCGCTGCACGTCGGGCTGCCGCTGCCGGAGATCGACCGGATGCACACCGAGATGCTGGACTCCGACGTGTGGGACGAGTACCGCACGCTGGTGGACGCCCGGGTCGCGGAGGCGCACGGGAAGTACGGGCCGGCGCACGACGGGTACGCCCGGCTGGCGGACGCCACCCTGCTGGCGCCGTTCCTGCGGGGTACCGCCCGGCTGGGCGCGGCCCGCTGCCTGCTCGCCCTCGGCCGGCCGGACGCGGCGGCCGCCGAGGTCGCCGCCGCCGGGCGGCTGCTGGCCCGCTGGGGCGGCTGGCGGGTCGCCGAACTTGAGCAGCTCCGTACCCGCCTCGGCCTGCCGCCGGCCGGGCAGGCGGTCACCGGCCTGGCCGCGCTGACCCCGCGCGAGCAGGAGGTGTCGCTGCTGATCGCCGGCGGCCTCACCAACGCCGAACTGGCCCGCCGCCTGCACATCTCCCCGAAGACGGCGGCCGTCCACGTGTCGAACATCCTGCACAAGCTCGGCGTCACGTCCCGCCAGGAGGTCGCCGCCCTGCTGCCGAAGGACGCGGCGGTCAGCCGGGGCGGCGGACGCTGACCAGGCCGGACTCGTAGGCGAGGACGACGAGCTGGGCGCGGTCGCGGGCGCCGAGCTTGGTCATCGCCCTGGACACGTGGGTCTTGGCGGTCATCGGGCTGACCACCATCCGGGCGGCGATCTCGTCGTTGGACAGGCCGTGCGCGACCAGGGCGACCACCTCGCGCTCGCGCGGGGTGAGCACGTCCAGGTCGGCCGCGGGCAGCGCGTCCGCGGGCCGGGAGACGAACTCGCTGATCAGCCGCCGGGTGATGGCGGGCGACAGCAGCGCGTCGCCGCGCGCCGCCACCCGTACCGCCTGCAACAGGTCGGCCGGCTCGGTGTCCTTGACCAGGAATCCGCATGCGCCCGCCCGCAACGCGTTGAACACGTACGAGTCCAGCCCATAGTTCGTGAGGATCACCACGTGCACGTCGGCCAGCCGCGGGTCGGCGACGATCCGCCGGGTCGCCTCGATCCCGTCCAGCACCGGCATCTGCACGTCGACCAGCGCCACGTCGGGAAGGTACCGGCCGACCAGCGCGACCCCCCGCTCGCCGTCGCCGGCCTCGGCGACCACCTCGATGTCGTCCTCGGCGTCGAGCAGGGCGCGGATGCCGGTACGGATCAGCGCCTGGTCGTCGACGAGGACGACGCGGATCACGCCGGCTCCGGCGCGACGGCGGGCAGGCCGGCCGGCGCCGGCAACTCGGCGCACACGGTGAAGCCACCCTCCGGCCGGGGTTCGGCGCGCAGCCGGCCGCCGAGCGCGGTGACCCGCTCCCGCATACCGAGCAGCCCGATCCCGGGCACCGGGCTGTCGCCGTCGCAGCCGGCGCCGTCGTCGTCCACCCGCACGGTGAGCGCGTCGGCGCCGTAGTCGAGCTCGATCAACGCGGCGGCCGGGCCGGCGTGCCGGCTGACGTTGGTGAGCGCCTCCTGCACGATCCGGTACGCGGCGCGGTCCACGTCCACCGGCAGCGCCCGGGGCTCGCCGGTGACGGTCAGGGTGGCCGGCAGCCCGGCCGACCGGGCCCGTTCCAGCAGGTCGGGGAGCAGGTCGAGCCCGCTGGCCGCCGACTCGTCGTGGCGCAGCACCTCCAGCGTGGCCCGCAGCTCGCGGATGGCGTCGGTGCTCGCCTCCTGGATCGCGACCAGCGCCGCCGGCGGCTGCTCGCCGCGCTTGTGCGCGAGGTGGACCGCGACCCCGGCCTGCACCTTGATCACCGAGATGCTGTGGGTGAGCGAGTCGTGCAGCTCGCGGGCGATCCGCAGCCGCTCCTCGGCCGCCCGCCGCAGGGCCGCCTCCTCGCGGGTGCGCTCGGCCTCCACGGCCCGCTCCTCGGCCTGGCGCACGTTCGCCTCCCACTGCCGGAACGCCTCGCCGATCATACTGGCCGCGACCAGCCAGCCGAGCAGCAGGAACCGGTTCTGCACGGCGGCCTTGGCGTCCGTACCGGTCAGCGTCGCCAGGTCCCGGCCGAGGACGGCGAGCAGCGCCGTCAGCGGCACCCAGGACCACCCGCGATGGCCCGTCCGCACCGCCGTGTACAGGGCGATCATCACCGGGAACGCGATCGCGGCGCCCGGGTACCCGCGCAGGCCGTAGACCAACATGCAGGCGGTGGTGACGAACAGCACCGGTACCGGCGCCGCCCGCCGGCCGGCCAGCGCCAGCGCGCCGACCACCAGCAGGACGTACCCGAGCGCGTCGAGGCCGATGGTGACCTTCGGGGCGATCGACGCGCCGATCACGATCATCGGCACGACGACGACCGCCATGCCGGCGTCGCTGGTCTTCGCCTCCTGCGTCGGGCCAATGCGCACAGACGCACAGTAACCGGCCGGTCCGGGGGGCGGCCTCCGCACCGAGGGGGACGCCGGACTACTCCCGGCGCGGTAGGCGGGGCGGCGCGTACGCCGAGGTACGACGTCCGAAGAGCCTCCTCCCGCGCGACGACGGCGCGGCGCCGGCCGGTGACGATCGACACGACACGTCGAGAAGGAGGGCCCCGATGACACCCCCCGGCAGCCTCGCCCCGCATGCCACCAGCCGCGTCGCGGCCCGCCTCGCGGCCCGCTTCCACGGCGACGTCCACCTGCCCGGCGACGAGGGTTACGAGGCCGGCCGCCAGTCCTGGCACCGCACGATCGACCCGCGCCCCGCGCTGGTCGCCGAGGCCCTGAGCGCCGACGACGTGCAGGCGGCGCTGCTCGTCGCCCGCGAGCACGACCTGCCGTTCGCGGTCCAGTCCACCGGCCACGGCACGCTGGTCGCCGCCGACGGCGCGGTCCTGGTCAAAACCTCGCGGATGGCCTGGGTGGAGGTCGATCCGGTCCGCCGCACGGCCCGGGTCGACCCGGGCGCGCGGTGGTCGCAGGTGATCGACGCGGCGGCGGCGTACGGCCTGGCGCCGCTGTCCGGCACCTCCGCCGTCGGTGTCACCGGCTACACGCTCGGTGGCGGCGCCGGCCTGCTGTCGCGCCGGTACGGCCTGGCCGCCGACAGCGTGACGCGGGCCGAGGTGGTCACCGCCGACGGCGACGTGGTCGCGGCCGGCCCGGACGAGCACCCCGACCTGCTGTGGGCGCTGCGCGGCGGCGGGCCGAACTTCGGCGTGGTGACGTCGCTGGAGTTCCGGCTGTACCCGGTGACGATGCTGTACGGCGGGATCGTCCTGTTCGCGGCCGACCGGGTGGCCGAGACGCTGCGCTGCTACCGGGAGTGGGCGCTGGACGAGCCGGACGCGATGTCCACCGCGATCATGCTGCTGCGGATGCCGGACCTGCCGCAGGTGCCGGAGCCGGTCCGCGGCCGGCGGGTGCTCGGCCTGCGGGCGCTGTACGACGGCGACGGCGACGAGGCCGAGCGGCTGCTCGCGCCGCTGCTGGCCGCCGCCGGGGAGCCGCTGGTGGACGGGCTGCACACGATGACGTTCCCGGAGACGTCGGCGATCACCGGACCGCCCCCGCCGCCGATGGCGGCCCGGCAGGAGTTCTCGCTGCACCGGACGCTGCCGGACGCGGTGATCGACGCGCTGGGGGAGGCCGGTACGGACCCCTCGTCGCTGGTGGACGCGGTGGAGGTGCGGCACTGGGGTGGGGCGATGGCCCGGCAGGACGCGGACACCGGCCCGGCCGGACACCGCGACGTGCCGTTCTCGGTGATGGCGGCCACGCCGCTGGACACCGGCCACCCTGCCGAGGCGGTACACGCGAGCATCGACGCGCTGGCCGGGCGGCTGCGGCCCTGGTCGACCGGCGGGTCGTTCCTGAACTTCCTCACCGATACGACCAGGACCCCGACCGCCTTCACCGCCGACAACCACCGGCTGCTGCGGGAGGCCAAGACCGCCTGGGACCCCGCCGACGTCTTCCGCCTCGGCCACCACATCCCGCCGGCGGGCTCCTAGGCCGTGTCTCAAAGTCGACTTCCGCCTGCATGCCCATGGCGGATTTCGGACCCCTGCGGCCACGATCAAGGAGTTGTGCCCGCATTTTCATGTGACAACTCGGCCACAACTCCTTGATCGTGGCGAGACGGGCAGCGGGCTGGCGGATTTCGGACCTGGCAGCCACTTCGAGACAGGGCTAGGCCGGAGCGGGCCGGCGGAAGGTGGACGCGACCAGGACCGTGCAGAAGGCCATCGCGGCGGCCACCGTGAACACGGTGGTCATGCCGGTCACGGTGGCGTGGGCGGGGGTGGAGCCGTGGTGGGCGGCGTGGCGCGAGGCGGTGCCGAAGACGGTGACCAGGACGGCGAGGCCGAGCGTGGAGCCGACCTGCTGCATGGTCTGCAGCACACCGCCGGCCGCGCCCGCGTCCCTGGGCGGGACGCTCGACATGATCACGACGTTCAGCGGGGCGAAGCCGAGCCCGCCGCCGATGCCCATGACCAGCATCGGGCCGAACAGGGCGGAGAAGTACCCGCTGTGCGGTGTGAGCTGGGTGAGCCAGGCCAGCCCGGTGACCATGAGCAGCGATCCGACCACGGTCAGCGGGCGCGGGCCGAGCCGGGGCAGCAGCCGCGGGATCACCCGCGTCATCCCGAACATGCCGGCCGCCATCGGCAGGAAGGCGAACCCGGTCCGCAGCGGGCTGAAGTCGCGGATGCCCTGGAGGTACTGGGTGAGGAAGAAGAACGTCGACATCATCGCCATCGGGCCGAGGAAGAAGTTGGCGTAGGCGCCGAGCCGGTTGCCGTCGCGGAACAGCCACAGCGGCATCAGCGGCTGGCGGGCGCGCGCCTCGAGGGTGAGGAACGCGGCCAGCCCGACCAGGCCGACCGCCAGCGCGGCCAGTGTGGTGCCGCTCCCCCAGCCGTCGGAGGCGGCGTGGATGAACGCGTACACCAGCGCCGCCACGCCGGTCGTCGCGGTGACGGCGCCGGGCAGGTCGAGCCGGCCGCGGTGCCGCTCGGGCTCGGGCACGTACCGGGCGGCGAGAACGGTCGCGACCGCCCCGACCGGGACGTTGATGAACAGCACCCACCGCCACGACAGCAACTCGGTCAGCGTGCCGCCGACCAGCAGCCCGATCGCGAAGCCGCCGCTGGCCATGGCCGAGAACAGGGCCAGCGCCCGGATCCGCGCCTTCGTCTCGGTGAAGGTGGTGGTGATGAGGGCGAGCGTGTTCGGGCCGGCCATCGCCGCGCCCAGCCCCTGCACGATCCTGGCGGTGACCAGCCAGGCCGCCGAGGTGGCCAGGCCGCCGGCCAGCGAGGCCAGCGTGAACAACCCGACGCCGCCGACGAACAGCTTGCGCCGGCCGATCAGGTCACCGGCCCGGCCGCCGAGCAGCAGCAGGCCGCCGAACACCAGCGTGTACGAGTTGAGCACCCACGCCACGCCGGTCGCCGAGAAGTGCAGGTGCTCGCGGATCCTCGGTACCGCGACGTTCATCACGGTGACGTCCAGTATCAACATCAACTGGCAGGTCAGCAGGGTGATCAGGACGACGGTGGGGCGGCTGCGACCGGCCGGCCGCGAGTCGGTGCTGGCGGCGTCGACGGCGACGGGGGCCGCCGCCGGAGCCGGTAGTGTCCGCTCGGTCACGAGCTCTCTCCTGAAGAGGAACTAAACGGAGACTCCCTCCGTTTCCTACCTGGGTAGGATATGGAGACAGCCTCCGCTTACGCAAGACTATCCGGAGAATCCATCCGTTTCCAGCGAGGAGGAGGTCCCGTGTCCGATCTCCCGGCCGGTGCGTCCACCCGGCCCAAGCGGGCCGACGCCCGCCGCAACCACGACCGGATCGTGACGGCGGCCAGGGACGCGTTCGCCACGCACGGCGCCGACGCCCCGCTCGACGACATCGCTCGCAACGCCGGCGTCGGCCCCGGCACGCTCTACCGGCACTTCCCGACCAGGGCGGCGCTGGTCGAGGCGGTCTACCGGGAGCACATCGGCGGGATGGCCGACCTCGCCCGCGAACTGGCCGAGAGGTTCCCGCCCGGCGAGGCGCTCGAGCGCTGGATGCACGAGCAGGTCGACTCGATGCGGCTGCACCGCGGCCTGGGTACCGCGCTGAAGAGCGCGCTGGACCGGACCTCGGAGACCTTCACCTGGTGCCAGGCCACCATCCGGGCCGCCGCGTCGGCCCTGGTCGAGGCGGCCCAGGCGGCCGGCGACATCCGCACGGACGTCACCGGTCTGGAGGTGCTCCGGCTCACCCACGGCATCGCCATGGCCAGCGAGTACGCCCCCGAGGGCGCCGATCGCCTGCTCCAGATCACCATCGACGGGCTGCGCCCGCGCCCGGAGCCGGTCAACCGGGACCGTTGAGCGCGAGGAACCGCTCGATCATGGCGTTGACCTGGTCGGGCACCTCCAGGTGCGGGAAGTGGCCGGCGCCGACGGTCTGACCCTTGGTGAGGCTGTCGTCGCGCCGCAGCCCGGACTCGATGCCCCGCGCGCCGATCACCAGCACCGGCACCGCCAACCGGTCCAGCGCGGCCGCGGCGTCGTACCGGGCGATCGCCCGCAGCGCCGCCCCGGCCACCGGCGGCGGCAGCGCGTACGCGGTCGCGATCAGCTCGTCCCGCCGGACGGTGTCGGTGGGCAGCAGCAGGCCGGTGACGAACTCGGCACGCCACGAGCCGTCCCGGTCCTCCTCGGCGGCCGCCGCGCAGTCGGCGAAGTACGCCTTCCCGGACGCGCTGAGCACCGGCGCCGGATCGACCAGCACCGCCGCCCGCGCCGCCCCGGCGGCCGCCACGCACTCCAGCGCGACCAGCGCGCCCAGGCTGTGCCCGACGAACACCGGCCGGTCCAGGCCGGCGGCCGCGGCCACCGCCAGCGTGTCGGCGGCGAAGGCGGACACCTCGTACACGCCGCCGGCCGGCTCCGGCCGGGCGCTCTCGCCGTGCCCGCGCAGGTCCACCGCGGCCACCGCGTGCCTCGTGGCGAAGTGGGCGTACTGCGGGGCGAACGACGACCGGTCCCCGGACCAGCCGTGCACGAACACCAGCGGCGGGTCGCCGCGGCCCGCGGTCTCGTACGCCAGCCGCACCCGGTCGCCGGTCTCCACGTAGGCGGTCGTCATGCTGCCCCCTTTCTCGCCCAAGGCGTCCCCCGCGACACGATCAGCACCGGCAGCTATCTTCCCTGCCATGAACTCGACGCTCGACGACCTGGTGGAGCTGTCGGACTACGCCTGGCAGCGGCTGCGGCGGCGGATGGACGGGCTGACCGACGAGGAGTACCGGTGGGAGCCGGTGCCGGACTGCCGGACGGTACGCCCGGTCGAGGGCGGCGGGTACCGGTCGGACGGGCCGGCCCGGGACGGCGACCCGCGGGTCTTCACCACGCTGGCCTGGCGGCTGAGCCACATCGGCTTCCTGCTCCAGGAGGACCGCAACGGGGCGTGGCTCGGAGTGGCGGCGCCGCCGCCGGGGCGGTCCGGCGACCCGGGTACGGCGGCGGCGGCCCTGGCCGACCTCGACGCCGGGTACGCCTGGTGGCGGAGCGTCCTCGCCGCCTGCACGGACGAGTCGCTGGCCGAGCCGATCGGCCGGGTGGGCGGCCCGTTCGGCGAATCCACCCGCCGCGCGTTCGTCCTGCACATCCTGGACGAGCTGATCCACCACGGCGCCGAGGCCGCGCTGCTCCGCGACCTGTACAGGTCCGAATTTGGCGAGACCAGGAGCGCGGCGACCTGATGGGATGACCCCATGACCTCTGACAAGCAGAAGCAGCAGGACAGGGCGGCGCGGTTCCGCGCCCTGCACGCGGGCGGCGAGGCGCTCGTACTGGCCAACGCCTGGGACGTGGCCAGCGCCCGGATCGCGGCGGCGGCCGGCGCGCCGGCGGTCGCCACCACCAGCGCGGGCGTGGCCTGGAGCCTCGGCGCGCCGGACGGCGACGCGCTGGACCGGGACCGCGCCCTCGACCTGGTCGCCAGGATCGCCGCCGCCGTGGACGTGCCGGTCAGCGCCGACATCGAGAGCGGCTTCGCGGAGACCGCCGAGGGGGTCGGGGAGACCGTCCGGGGCGTGATCGAGGCCGGCGCGGTCGGGATCAACCTGGAGGACGCCCACCACGGCGGTCCGGCGCCGCTGCGCATGGTCGAGGACCAGGCGGCCCGGATCGCCGCCGCCAGGGCGGCCGCCGACACTGCCGGGGTGCCGCTGTACGTGAACGCCCGGATCGACACCTACCTGCGGGCCGTCGGCGACCTCGCCGGCCGGCTGACCGAGACGCTGCTCCGCGCCACCGCCTACGTCGAGGCCGGCGCGGACGGCGTGTTCGTCCCCGGCGTCACCGACCTGGCCACCGTGGCGGCGCTGGCCGAGGGGCTGGACGTGCCGCTCAACATCCTGTCCGGGCCCGGCGCGCCGTCCGTGGCCGAGCTGGCGAAGGCCGGCGCGGCGAGGGTGAGCGTCGGCTCGGCCGTCGCCGAGGCCGCGTACGCCCTGGTCCGCCGCGCCACCGAGGAGCTGCTGGCGACGGGAACCTACGCGACGCTGGCGGGCGGGTACTCGTACCCGGAGCTCAACAGCCTGCTCGCGGGCGGGTAGGCAGGGGCTCGGCTATTCCGCCAGGAGGGATCGGTTGCGGTCCTGGATCCAGGTGGGGATCTTGGCGGCGATGTCGGCGAGGGTGGTTCGGCGCAGGGAGTCCCGCCAGGCCTGGTGGGCGTCTTCCATGATCACGTGGACCGCGCAGGGCCGGCGGCACTCCTCGGCGGGGAGCGCTCCGGTGCCGCGCTGGCGGATCTCCTGGCAGAGGAAGGGTGTGGCCGCGCCTTCGATGGCCTCGACCACGTCGAGGACGGTGATCTGGTCGGCGGGGCGGGCGAGCTGGTAGCCGCCGTGCGGGCCGGAGGTGGCGCGGAGCACACCCGCCCTCGCCAGCGCCTGGAGGTGCTTGGCGAGGTACGCCTCGGGGAGGCCGTAATGCCTGGCCATGGCGGCCCTGCCGATGCTGGCTCCCGGCGGCGCGAGCACCAGCAGGGTGGCGCAGTGCAACCCCCACTCCACTCCCTGCGACAGCTTCACGGGAGCAAGTGTAGACATCAGATATCCCGGATATCTAGAATCCGCGATAGCCATGACTACGACAGCGCACACCGCGAAGCCGGCCGCCAGGGCCACCCACCCGGCGGCGATGCTGGCCGTGCTGCTGTCCGCGATGTTCGTCGCCCAGTTCGACTTCTTCGTGGTCAACGTGGCCGCGCCGTCGCTGGGGCGGGACCTCGGGGCCGGCCCGGTCGCGCTGGAACTGATCGTCGGCGGGTACGCGTTCGCCTACGCCAGCGGGATGATCACCGGCGGCCGGCTCGGCGACCTGTACGGCCACCGCCGGCTGTTCGTCGCCGGGATGGCCGCGTTCACCGCCGCCTCGCTGCTCTGCGGGCTCGCCGGCAGCCCGGCCCAGCTGGTCGGCGCCCGCCTGCTCCAGGGCCTGGCCGGGGCGCTGCTGGTGCCCCAGGTGCTGGCCGTCATCACCGCCACCTTCGCCGGCAGGGCGCGGTCCCGGGCCATCGGCTGGTACGGCACCGCCGCCGGCCTCGGCTCGATCGCCGGCCAGGTGCTCGGCGGCCTGCTGCTGGACGCCGACCTGTTCGGCCTCGGCTGGCGGGTCATCTTCCTGGTCAACGTCCCGGTCGGGATCGTCGCCGCGGTACTGGCGTGGCGGCTGCTGCCGCGGATCGCGCCGGCCCGCCGGTCCCGCCTCGACCCGCTGGGCGCGGCCGGCCTCGCCGTCGCGCTCGCCCTGCTGCTGGTGCCGCTCACGCTCGGGCAGCGGGAGGGCTGGCCGGCGTGGACGTGGCTGTGCATGGCCGCCGCGGCGCCGGTCGGCGGCGCGACGCTGGCCTGGCAGCGGGCCCTGCGCGGGCGGGGCGGGCAGCCGGTGCTGGACCTGACGCTGTTCCGGGTGCCGTCGTACGTCGCCGGCATCGCCGCCGCGATGGCGTTCATGCTGTACTTCGCCAGCTTCATGTTCACGCTCACCCTGCTGTTGCAGGGCGGGCTCGGACTGAGCGCGTTCGGGGCGGGGCTGGCGTTCGCGCCGATGGGCGTGCTGTTCTCCACCACCGCGCTGGTCGGGTTCACGCTCGCCGCCCGGCACGGGCTGCGGGTGGTGGTCGCCGGCGGCGCGATCACGGCCACCGGCCTGCTGCTGCTCACGCTGTACCCGCGCCTGCCCTGGGTGGTGGTCGCCCTCGCCCTGGTCGGCACCGGCAACGGGCTGGTGCTGCCGCAGCTGACCGGCGTCGCGCTGGTCGGGGTGCGCCCGCACCAGGCCGGCATCGGCGCGGCGGTGTTCACCACCGCCCAGCAGTTCGCCGGCTCGGCCGGGGTGGCCGTGATCGGAGCGGTGTTCTTCGCGGTCGGCGGCCGGCTGGCGGCGACCGCCGACTACACCCGGGCCATGCGCGCGTCCGCGCTCATCGACCTCGCGCTGGTACTGGCGATGCTCGCCCTGACCACGCGCCTCCGGCACGCCGGAACTAGGCGGTGACGCGCAGCAGGACCGCGGTGGCGTTGTCCCGGCCGCCGGCGGCGAGCGCGTCGTCCAGCAGCGTGGCGACCGCGCCGGCGAGGTCGGCGCCGGCCAGCAGTTCGGCCAGCCGCGGGTAGCTGACCTGCTCGGCGAGGCCGTCGGTGCAGAGCAGGTAGGTGTCGCCGGGGCGGAGCGAGACGTTCAGCAGGTCCGGCTCTGGCGCGCGCGGGTGGCCGACGTAGCGGTACAGGTGGTACCGGGCGGACGCGGCGGCCGGCGATTCCGGCGGGTACCAGCCGTACACCGCGCCCAGCCACGCCTCGGTGTGGTCGACGGTGAGCAGCTCCAGCAGCCCGTCGCGGAGCCGGTACGCCCGCGAGTCGCCGAGCTGGACGATCCACGCGCCCGCGTCGGGGCCCGCGACCAGGGCGGTCAGCGTGCAGCCGGTGAGCTCGTCGAGCTCGGCGCCGACCGCGCGGACCCGGTCCTGGATGTCGGCGACGAGCGCGCGCAGGCCGGCGGGATCCACCCGGCCGGCCGCCGCCCGGACGCCGACGACGAACCGGTCAACGGCCATCCGCCCGGCGACCGCGCTGCCCCGCCCGTCGCCCATGCCGTCGGCGACGACGACCAGCGGTACGGTCGAGTCGAGGTGCAGCACGTCGAAGTTGGCCCGGTAGCGGAGCCCGACCGAGGTGCCGGCCGCGGCGGACACCCGCACGCCACCCACTTCCCACCGCTGCTCCACGACCTTGCTCCTTACTACTGGACAAAACACCCTCATTGACCACATATGTGGCGAGGTTTAACGTTCGGGTCACTCGTACCCGGGATGAGGTGCTGACATGCCCTTGGCTTCTGGCATCGAGATCGTCGGCGAATCGGGCCCGCGGTTCGAGGAGATCCTCACCCCTGACGCCCTGGACCTCGTCGCCACCCTGCACCGCGAGCTGGAGGGCAGGCGCCGCGAGCTGCTCGCCGCCCGCGCCGCCGTCCAGGACGAGCTGGCCGCCGGCGGCACGCTGGACTTCCTGCCGGAGACCAAGGCGATCCGCGAGGACACGGAGTGGCGGGTGCCCGAGCCCGCGCCCGGCCTGGTCGACCGGCGCGTCGAGATCACCGGTCCCACCGAGCGGAAGATGACGGTCAACGCGCTGAACTCCGGCGCCAGGGTGTGGCTGGCCGACTTCGAGGACGCCAACACCCCGCACTGGGAGAACATGGTCGGCGGCCAGCTCATCCTGGCCGACGCGCTGGCCCGGCGGATCGACTTCGACAGCCCGGAGGGCAAGGAGTACCGGCTCGGCCCGGCCGACGAGCTGGCCACGATCGTGGTACGCCCGCGCGGCTGGCACCTGCCCGAGAAGCACCTGCTGGTGGACGGCGAGCCGGTGTCGGCCAGCCTGTTCGACTTCGGCCTCGCCTTCGCCCACCACGCCCAGCCGCTGCTGGCCGCCGGCCGCGGGCCGTACTTCTACCTGCCGAAGATGGAGCACCACCTGGAGGCCCGCCTCTGGAACGACGCGTTCCTCCTGGCCGAGGCGCGGGCCGGGCTGCCGGTCGGCACGATCAGGGCGACCGTGCTGATCGAGACGCTGCCGGCCGCGTTCCAGATGGAGGAGATCCTCCACGAGCTGCGCGCCCACTCGGCCGGGCTGAACGCCGGGCGCTGGGACTACCTGTTCAGCGTGATCAAGAAGTTCCGCGACCGGGGCCGGGACTTCCTGCTGCCGGACCGGAACGCGGTGACGATGACCGCGCCGTTC